>JBIIPQ010000140.1:0-10112 GCA_044342535.1 Burkholderiaceae bacterium | reverse complement strand
ATGCCGCGCATGCGCACAGGCGGACACCGCAGCCACGCCGTGATGCCCCGACGATCCAAGGGTCCACTTGCCATGCGGGGCCGTTGCAGCTTATAAGCTAGCCCTTCCTCGGAGCACGCCACACCAAGGCGAGCCCGGACGTGGACAGAGACAGATGACCCGTGGTGGAGACGACGCTCTGTTGAGCGTGCGCGGCGTGACCGTGAAGTTCGGCGGCATCGTCGCGCTGGACGCAGTGACATTCGATGTGCCGAAGGGCGGCGTATGCGGACTGATCGGCCCGAACGGCGCCGGCAAGACGACGCTGTTCAACTGCCTGAGCCGGCTGTACCAGTACCAGGAAGGGGACATCCTCTTCGAGGGGCAGTCGGTCACGCGCACGCCGGTGCACGACATCGCCAAGCTCGGCATCGGCCGCACCTTCCAGAACCTCGCGATGTTCCAGACCCTCTCGGTCGAGAGCAACATCATGATCGGCGCGCACAGCCGCTCGAGGTCCGGCTTCGCGGTGAGCGCGCTCGGGCTGGGCTCGGTCGAGGCCGAGGAAGCGACGCTGCGTACGCGCGCCGCGTCGATCATGGACTACCTGAAGCTGACCCAGCACAAGGACCGGCTGGTCGCCGACCTGCCGTTCGGCATCAAGAAGCGCGTCGAGCTCGGCCGCGCGCTCGCCGCCGACCCCAAGCTGCTGCTGCTCGACGAGCCGGCGGCCGGCCTGAACCACGAGGAGCTGTCCTCGCTCGGCGACCTGATCAAGGACATCCGCGATCGGCTCGGCATCACCGTGCTGCTGGTCGAGCACCACATGAGCCTGGTGATGAGCGTGTCCGACAAGGTCGTCGCGCTGAACTTCGGCCGACGGATCGCCGAGGGCACGCCCGCCGAGATCCAGCGCCACCCCGACGTGATCGCCGCGTACCTCGGAGCCCCGGCCGATGCCTGATCTGCTCGAAGTCAAGGGGCTCACCGCCTCGTACGGCGCCACCCAGGTCCTGTTCGACATCGACTTCAGGCTGGCCCAGGGCGAGATCACCGCCATCCTCGGCGCCAACGGCGCCGGCAAGACGACGACGCTGCGCGCGATCTGCCAGGCGGTGAAGACCGGCGGCAGCGTGTTGTTCGACGGCCAGCAGCTGGTCGGCAAGTCGACCGAGAGCGTGGTGCGGCTGGGCGTGGCCCAGGTGCCCGACGGGCGCGGCACCTTCACCGCGCTGTCGGTCGAGGACAACCTGAAGCTCGGTGCGTACGTCCGAAAGGATCGCGCCGGGATCGCCCAGGACATCGAGAAGGCCTACACGCGCTTCCCGAGGCTCAAGGAGCGCCGCAACCAGCAGGCCGGCACGCTGTCGGGCGGCGAGCAGCAGATGCTCGCGATCAGCCGCGCGCTGATGCTGCGGCCGCGACTGCTGCTGCTCGACGAGCCTTCGTTCGGGCTGGCCCCGCTGATCGTCGCCGAGATCTTCCGGATCATGCGCAGGATCAACGAGGAGGAGAAGGTCAGCATGCTGCTGGTCGAACAGAACGCGAACATCGCGCTCGACGTCGCCCACCATGCCTACCTGCTCGAGACGGGGCGGATCGCGGTCAGCGGTCCGAGCGCACAGATCAAGAACGACGAGACGATCCGCCGGGTCTACCTCGGCTACTGAGACCGACACGCATGGAAGCCTTCCTCCACCAGATCTTCGCCGGCATCGCCACGGGCGGCATCTACGCGTCGGTGGCGCTCGCGCTGGTGATGATCTACCAGTCGACCCACCACATCAATTTCGCCCAGGGCGAGATGGCGATGTTCAGCACGTTCATCGCGTGGTGGCTGATCCAGGTCGGCATGCCGTACTGGGTCGCCTTCTTCCTCACCATCGGCATCTCCTTCGTGGGCGGGCTGGTGATCCAGCGCACGATCTTGAAGCCGGTCGAGAAGGCGCCGGTGCTCACGAACGTGATCGTGTTCATCGGCCTGCTGGTGATCTTCAACTCGGTCGCGGGCTGGGTGTTCGACCACACCATCAAGCCGTTCCCCACGCCGTTCCCCAAGGGCTCGTTCATCGAGAGCAAGTACTTCAGCGCCCACGAGATCGGCACCATCGTCGTGATGCTCTGCGTGCTGGCGGTGCTGTTCTCGTTCCTGCGCTTCACGCCGGTGGGCCTGGCGATGCGCGCGGCCGCGCAGAACCCCGAGTCGGCCCGGCTCGTCGGCATCCGTGTGTCCTGGATGTTGGGCATCGGCTGGGGGCTGGCCGCGGCGATCGGCGCGGTGGCGGGCATGATGATCGCGCCGATCGTGTTCCTCGAACCGAACATGTTCTCCGGCATCCTGCTCTACGGCTTCGCCGCGGCGCTGCTGGGCGGGATCGACAACCCCTGGGGCGCGGTGATCGGCGGCTTCATCGTCGGCGTGCTCGAGAACATCCTGGGTGCCTACGTGATCGGCACCGAGCTCAAGCTGTCCGTGGCGCTCGTGCTGATCGTCGTCACGCTGACCCTCAAGCCGAACGGTCTGTTCGGCAAGGCCGTGGTGACCCGCGTATGAACTCGTCCAAGCGCACGTGGATCCTCGTCGGCGGGCTGCTGCTGCTCGTCGGTCTGGTGGTGCTGCCGTTCCTGGTCAAGAACTTCCGGGTGTTCCAGCTCAACATGGTGATGGTCTACGCCATCGCCATCCTGGGGCTGAACATCCTGACGGGCTACAACGGGCAGATCTCGCTCGGGCACGGCGCGTTCTACGCGATCGGCGCGTATGTCGCGGCGATGCTGATGGCCTACGGCGGCTGGCCGTTCTGGCTGACCCTGCCGGTGGCCGCGCTCGTCTGCTTCGTGTTCGGCTACCTGATGGGCTTCCCGGCCCTGCGACTCGGCGGGCACTACCTCGCGCTCGCGACCTTCGCGCTCGCGCTCGCGATTCCGCAACTGCTCAAGTACAAGGCGATCGAGGGCTGGACCGGCGGCGTGATGGGCATCGTGCTGAACAAGCCCGAACCGCCCTTCGAGTTCTCGATGTTCGGCCAGCCGTTGTCGCAGGACCGCTGGCTGTATTTCGTGATCCTCGCGACGCTGCTGCTGATGTTCCTGATCGCCTGGCGACTGCTGCGAGGCCGGGTCGGCCGCGCGCTGATCGCGATCCGCGACCATCCGATCGCCGCCGCGGCGATGGGCATCAACCTGCCGGTCTTCAAGTCGCTGACCTTCGGCGTCTCGGCCGCGTTCACCGGCGTGGCCGGTGCGCTCGGCGCGGTCACCGTCGCCTTCGTCTCGCCGGACAGCTTCACGGTGTTCCTGTCGATCACGCTGCTGGTCGGCGTCGTCGTCGGCGGCCTGGCGACGATCCACGGCGCGATCTTCGGCGCGCTGTTCATCCAGTTCGTGCCGCACTGGGCGGAGGACATCTCGAAGTCCGCGCCCTGGGCGATCTACGGCGTGTTTCTCATCCTGCTGATGTACGTGATGCCCACCGGCGCGGCCGGCCTCATCGACCGCATCGTGGCCCGCTTCAAGCGTCCGGTTCCCACCGTCAACCCGTCTGGCCTGTCCGCTCCCGCGGCCGCGTCGGCATCGACCCACCCTGTTGGAGGAAAGCTCTGATGAAACGCAAGTTCCTGACCCTGGCACTCGCCGGCGTGAGCGCCGCGCTGATCGGCGTGCCGGCCGCCGCCCAGAAGAAGTACGACTCGGGCGCGACCGACAAGGAAATCAAGATCGGCGGCATCAGCCCGTACTCGGGCCCCGCCTCGGCGTACGGCACGATCGGCAAGGCGATCGACGCCTACTTCAAGAAGGTCAATGCCGAGGGCGGCATCAACGGCCGGCAGGTCAAGTTCATCACGCTCGACGACGGCTACAACCCGGCGCGCACCGTCGAGCAGACCCGCAAGCTCGTCGAGCAGGAAGAGGTCCTCCTGCTGTTCAACACGCTGGGCACCCCGCCGAACACGGCGATCCACAAGTACATGAACCAGAAGAAGGTGCCGCAGCTGTTCGTCGCGACCGGCGCCACGCTGTGGGGCGACCCGAAGAACTTCCCGTGGACGATGGGCTGGCAGCCCAACTACCAGGCCGAGGGCAAGATCTACGCGGCGCACATCCTCGAGACGAAGCCGAACGCCAAGATCGGCATCCTGATGCAGAACGACGACTACGGTCGCGACTACCTGAAGGGCTTCCTCGACGGGCTGGGCGACAAGGCCAAGACGATGGTCGTCAAGCAGGTGACCTACGAGGTGACCGACCCGACCGTCGACTCGCAGATGGTCGAGCTCAAGGGCTCGGGCGCCGACACGTTCTTCAACATCACCACGCCGAAGTTCGCGGCGCAGGCGATCAAGAAGGCGGCCGAGATCGGCTGGAAGCCGGTGCACTACCTGAACTCGGTGTCCAACGCCGCGGGCGCGGTGATGACGACGGCGGGCGCGGAGAACGGCATCGGCGTGATCTCGGCCTTCTACCTGAAGGATCCGACCGATCCGCAGTGGCAGAACTCGGCCGAGTACAAGGAGTGGCTGTCCTGGATGCAGAAGTACTTCCCGGGCGGCGACCTGAAGGACAACCTGAACGTCTTCGGCTACACCGTCGCGCAGACGCTGGTGGAGGTGCTGAAGAAGTCGGGCGACAACCTGACCCGCGAGAACGTGATGAAGCAGGCGGCCAACCTGGACATGACGCTGCCGATGCTGCTGCCCGGCGTGAACATCAAGACCGGCCCGGACGACTTCTTCCCGATCGAGCGCGAGCAGCTGGCGCGCTGGGACGGCAAGACCTGGGTGCTGTTCGGCAAGGTGATCGGTCGGTGACGACCCGCGCCTGATCGGCTCGATCGGCTCGGCTCGGCTCGGCTCGACCCGATCGGCTCGGCTCGATCGTCTTCACCTGAACGGGTCCGCCCGCCCCACGGCGCGCGGGCCCGCTTTGTTTGTACACGCGCGGAGCACGACCGTGACGACCCCCCTCGACGATCCCCAGGTCTTCGTCCCCGACCTGCTGGCCAACCACGCCCGCTTCCAGCCGCACAAGGAGGCCGTGGTCTGCGGCGACGTGCGGCGCAGCTGGGGCGACTTCGACGCGAACATCAGCCGCATCGCGCACGCGCTGCTCGGCGCGGGCCTGGCGCGGGGCGACCGGGTCGCGGTGCTGATGGGCAACCGCGTCGAGATGCTCGAGGCGGTGTTCGGCATCATCCGCGCCGGCGGCTGCGCGGTGCCGCTGTCGGGGCTGCTGACCGGCCCGCAGCTCGCCGGCCTGATCGCCGACTCCGGCGCGATCGGCGCCTTCGCGACCGCCGACTTCCGCGCGAAGCTCGATGCGCTGCCCGAGCGCCCGGCCTGCCTGCGTGCGGACCTGCTGGTCGCGGCGGACGAGGGCGCGGGGCCCGCGTGGCGTGCGCTCGCGGCCTTCGTCGAGGGCATGCCGGCCACCCAGCCGGCGGTGACCTACCGGCTCGACGACACCTTCAACATCATCTATTCGTCGGGCACGACCGGCCTGCCCAAGGGCATCGTGCAGACCCACCGCGCCCGCCAGCACTGGGCGTGGTCGAACGCGCTCGAGCTCGGCATCCGCGACACCAGCCGTGCGCTGACCACCACCTCGCTCTACTCGAACGGCACCTGGCTGGTGATGCTGCCGGTCCTGTACTGCGGCGGCACGCTGGTGGCGATGCCGGCCTTCGATCCGAAGGCCTTCCTCGAGACCGTCGCCGCCGAGCGCATCACCCACACGTTCATGGTGCCCTCGCAGTTCATCATGGTGCTGGCCGAGCCCGCGCTCGCGGCGGCCGACACCGGGTCGCTGCAGTCGATCCTGTGCGCCGGCTCGCCGCTGCGCCCTGATACCAAGCGGCAGGTCATCGACCGGTTCGGTGCGCTGCTGACCGAGCTGTACGGCTTCTCGGAGGGCTTCGCGACGATGCTCAAGCCGTGGCATCCGGCCTCGAAGTTCGAGACGGTGGGCACGCCGGTCGTCGGCTACGAGATCCGCATCGTCGACGACGCGGGGCGGGAGCTTGCGCGCGGCGAGACCGGCGAGATCTGCGGCTACGGCGCAGGGATGATGCAGGGCTACCACGGCAAGCCCGAGGAGACGGCGAAGCTCGTCTGGCGCGACGAGCGCGGCCGCACGTTCATGCGCTCGGGCGACATCGGCCGGCTCGACGCGGACGGCTTCCTGTCGATCCTCGACCGCAAGAAGGACATGATCATCAGCGGCGGCTTCAACGTGTTCCCGAGCGACCTCGAGCAGGTGGTCGCCGGGCACGAGGCGGTCATGGACGTGACCGTGATCGGCATCCCGCACGAGCGCTGGGGCGAGACGCCGCTGGCGCTGGTGATCCGCCGGCCGGGGGCGTCGGCGAGCGCGGACGAGCTGCTCGCCTGGGCCAACGCCCGGCTGGGCAAGCACCAGCGCCTGGGCGGGCTCGAGCTGCGCGAGGCCTTCCCGCGCAACGCGCTGGGCAAGGTGCTGAAGAAGGACCTGCGCGCGCCCTACTGGGAGCGTGCCGGCCGCAGCCTCTGAGGCCGGGCGCTCAGCGCACCTGGATCCGGAAGATGGCGCGCTGCGCGGGCGGCACGCTCGCCGGGTCGAAGGGCCGTCGGTAGACGAAGGCGAGCAGTCCGCGGCCGGCCTCGGCGGCCTGGAAGGCCCAGACCTCCTGGCCGGTGGCACCCACCAGGTCGCCGAGCGGCGGCTCCCCGCGCGAGACGCCGGCCGCGCGCACCGGCGCCGGCACCGGATCGACCAGTTCCCACCGGTAGCCGGTCCCCGCAGTCGAGGGCAGCCGCACCTCGAAGGTCTCGCCGCTGCGTACGTCGATCCGGTAGGTGCGCATGTCGGCGACCACCGTGGGCCCGGCGGGCACCGCGGGACCCCCGCCGGCGTCGGGCGCCGAGTAGGCCACGCAGCCGGCGGCGCAGGCGAGCACGAGCACCGCGGTCGCGTGTGCGGCACGCCGCGCCGCGACACCGCGCGTGGGGAAGGGGGGCTTCATCTGTGCTCGCATCCGCGTCGTCGCTCCAGGGGCCGGCGCCCGATCACCGCGCCGAGCCCCGATGCTACACGCCGCCGACTGTGGTCCCGCGCGAGGGGGCCTGCAGCACGATCACCGAACAGGCCGCCTCGTCGAATCCGATCACGCCCCCGCCGTTCTCGGCGAGCGCCAGGTCGGCGCGGCGGGCCTGCCGGTCGCCCGCCTCGCGGCGCAGCTGCAGCGCGAGCTCGTAGATCATCGACAGGCCTGTGGCACCGACCGGATGGCCCTTGGACACCAGGCCGCCGGACAGGTTGACCGGGCGCTCGCCGTCGAGGGCGCTCGCGCCCGAGGCGACGTAGGCGCCGCCCGCGCCGTCCTCGCAGAAGCCGAGCATCTCGGACTGGTAGATCTCGCAGAACGAGGTGGCGTCGTGGACCTCGGCGAGGTCGATGTCCGCAGGGGCGATGCCGGCGGCCGCATAGGCGCGCTGGGCGGCGGGGCGCGACAGGCCGGGCTCGTCGAGCGAGCGGTACTTGCCGCCGGTGAGCACGCTGGCGCGCACCTTCACCGCACGCTCGCGCACGCGCGGCGGCAGCGTCGCCAGCATCGAGGCCGAGCACAGCAGCGCGGCCGCCGCGCCGTCGCCGATCGGCGCGCACATCGAGCGCGTGAGCGGCGCGCTGACCATCCGGTCGGCCAGCACCTGCTCGGGCGAGACCTCGAAGCGGTACTGCGCGAGCGGGTTGCGGGCGCCCATCGCATGGTTCTTCGAGGCGCCGGCGGCGATCTGCGCGGCGCTCGTGCCCCAGCGCCTCATGTGCCAGGCGGCCTGCATCGCATAGGTGTCCATGAACACCGTGCCGCCGCCGGCCCCGGGGGCGAAGGGCTTGCCCGCCGCCTCGCCGGCTCGCCGGTAGTACTCGTGCCATTCCTGCGGGTCGATCTGGTCGATGCCGCCCGCGAAGATCGACTGCGTGCGCGCCGGGTCGCCCTCGACGTAGGTCTTCTCGACGCCGATGGCGAGCGCGAGCTGCGACTGGCCGGACAGCACGTCCTTCCAGGCGCCGTTGAAGGCCATCGACGCGGTCGCGCAGCCGCCCTCGACGTTGACCATCGGCACGCGCTCGGGGAAGCGCCCCTCGCGGACCAGCGGCGTGAAGCAGACCTGGCCACGGATGTTCGGTTGGCCGAACTTGTCCATGCCGCAGTTGCCGAACCAGGACGACTCGATCGGGCCGCCGTCGTCGAGGCCCGCGTCGCGCAGCACCGCCTCGTAGGCCTCGCGGGCGAGGTCCTTGAAGGACGCCTCGGGTCGCTTGCCGAAGGCGGTGCAGGACACGCCGATCACGTACACGTCGCTCATGGTCGTTGCGCTCCGTTCACTGCGCGCGCGTCGCGCCCGGCGCGGCCGCGATGGCCTCGGCGACGTGGCGCTGCGCGTCGAATTCCTCGGCGACACGCTGGTCGGCGGCGAGCATCGTGTCGACGTCGATGTCGGCGTACTCGATCGCCTGCATGTCGATGAAGGCCTGCTGCACCTTGGGGCTCCACAGGCCGATGTCCCGGACCACCGGCACGATCCGCGAGAACAGCCTGCGGCGGAAGGCCTTCATCGTCTCGGAGCCGACGGCGGTATCGGCGAGCGCGTCGCCGAAGCCCAGGTTGTCCCAGACCTCGCGCTGGTCGAAGCGGTCGCGCATCGCGCGGCAGGCATCGATGACGAAGTCCTCGCGCTCGGCCCGCTCGAGGTCGGTGAGCTGCGGATAGAGATCGCGCAGCGCGATGCGGCCGAAGGCCACGTGACGGGCCTCGTCCTGCATCACGTAGGCGTTGACCTGCTGCACCAGCGGGTTCTGCGCGCTGTCGCGGTAGCGCTGGAAGGCGGCGAGCGCGAGGCCCTCGATCAGCACCTGCATGCCGAGGTAGCAGAAGTCCCAGCGCGAGTCGGCCATGATCTGCCCGAGCAGCGAGCGCAGCCCGGGGGTGATCGGGTAGACCACGTCGAACTTCTCGTGCAGCAGCCGCGAGTAGGCCTCGACGTGGCGCGCCTCGTCCATGGTCTGCGTGGCGGCGTAGAACTTCGCGTCCATCTGCGGCGCGCACTGCACCAGTCGCGAGGCCACCAGCAGCGCGCCCTGCTCGCCGTGCAGGAACTGCGACAGCGTGTGCGCCTGCACGTGGCTGCGCACGCGGGCGCGGTCCTCGGCGCCGAGCTTTGCCCACAGCGGCGTCTCGACGATCGCCAGGCCCCGGTCGTCCAGACGCATCGGATTGGCCGGGTCGAGGTCGAGCGACCAGTCGATGCGCGTGGCCGCGTCCCACTGGTGCTGCTTCGCGGTGTCGTACAGGTTCAGCAGCTTGGCGCGGCCGTCCTCGTATTCCCAGGCGAAGCTCGCCTGCATCTCGGTGCCGACCTGCCAGCCGGTCTGCTCGACCGGCAGCGCGTAGCGGAACATCGTGGTCATCGTGAGCTCCTGGTGCCGTGGGGGCGGCGTTGCGGGGTCGTCGAGCGGCTCAGGCGAGCCGCAGCGGCAGTCGGGTCAGGCCGCGCATCACCATCGCGTCGAGCCACTGCGGCTCGCCCGCGCCGCGCGCGAGCCTGGGGAAGCGCTCGAGCAGCGCGGCGAAGCACGCCTGCCCCTCGAGGCGGGCGAGCGGCGCACCGAGGCAGAAATGGATGCCGAAGCCGAAGGTCAGATGCCGGTTGGGGCTGCGGCCGAGGTCGAGGGTGTCGGGCCGCTCGAACTGGCGCGGGTCGCGGTTGGCGGCGCTCACCATCGCGTAGACGCGCTCGCCGCGTGCGAGCACGCGCCCGCCGAGCTCGTGGTCCTGGGCGACCACGCGCGCGATCGACAGGCTCGGCCCGTCGTAGCGCAGGAACTCCTCGACCGCGGACTCGAGCAGCGCGGGATCGGCGCGCAGCCGCGCGAGCTCGCCCGGATGGTCGAGCAGCGCGTTCACGCCGTTGGTGAGCAGGCTGGTGGTGGTCTCGTGGCCGCCGAACAGGATCAGCATGCAGGTGCCGACCAGCTCGTCCTCGGACAGCCGTCCCTCGTCGTCGGTGGCGGCGATCATCCGGCTGATCACGTCGTCGCGCGGTTCGGCGCGGCGCTCGGCGATCGCTTCGCGGAAGAACTCGGCCATCGCGTGCGCG
>JBIIPQ010000505.1:0-3173 GCA_044342535.1 Burkholderiaceae bacterium | reverse complement strand
CAGCCCGTTGGCGAGCGCGATGCCGCGCGCGCGGGTCAGCGTCGCCGCGGGCGTGGCGGGCACCTCGCGCAGCTTCCAGTCGGGATGGAAGGCGCTGAAGTGCAGCGGCACCTCGGTGCCCAGCTCGGCAGCGATCCAGCGCGTCATCGCATCGAGCTCGGCGTCCGAGTCGTTCAGGCCCGGAATCAGCAGCGTCGTGACCTCCAGCCAGCAGCCGGTCTCGTGACGCACGTACCGAAGCGTGTCGAGCACCGGCGCCAGGTGCGAACCGGTCTGGCGGACGTAGAAGTCCTCGGTGAAGGCCTTGAGGTCGACGTTGGCCGCGTCCATCTTCGCGTAGAACGCGCGGCGCGGCGCCTCGTGCATGTAGCCGGCGGTCACCGCCACCGACCTCACGCCGAGCTCGCGGCACGCGTCGGCCACGTCCATCGCGTACTCGGCGAAGATCACCGGGTCGTTGTAGGTGAAGGCCACGCTCGCGCAGCCCGCGGCGCGCGCGACCTCGGCGATGCGCGCGGGGCTCGCCTGGTCGAGCAGGCGGTCGGTCTCGCGGCTCTTCGAGATGTCCCAGTTCTGGCAGAAGCGGCAGGCGAGGTTGCAGCCCGCGGTGCCGAACGACAGCACGGGCGAGCCGGGCAGGAAGTGCGCGAGCGGCTTCTTCTCGATCGGGTCGATGCAGAAGCCCGAGCTGCGGCCCCAGGTGGTGAGCACCATCGCGTCGCCCTGGCGTGCGCGCACGAAGCACAGGCCGCGCTGACCGTCGTGCAGGCGGCAGTCGCGCGGGCACAGGTCGCACTGCAGGCGGCCGTCGTCGAGCGCGTGCCACCAGCGCGCCGGATGCAGGTGGCCGGCCTCGATCGGCGTATCGCTCATCGGCTCATCGTGCCGGTGGATCCTCGGCGAACTTCGCCACGCCGTAGCGCGACAGCCGCGTGCCCGGGGCCCAGCCCTCGCGCGGCAGGCCGGCCTTCTCGCGCAGCGCCGCGAAGAACGCCTGCGGCTCGGGCAGCTGCGACCAGACCTGGGGCAGGAAGGTGGCGCTGCGCCCGCCGCACGCGAGGATCACGCCGTCGAGGCCGGGGCGGATCGTGCGCAGCGCCTGCGCCTCGTCGAGCTCGCCGAGCGCCTCGACCGGGCCGAGCAGCGAGACCTCCACCGACAGCCCCAGCCATTCGCTCGCGGCGAGCGGTGGGAAGCGCGGATCCTCGAACGCGGCGCGGCAGGCGTTGCGCCGAACGTCGTCCTCGAGCGGATGCGTGCCGGCCACCAGTCGACCGATGCAGCCGCGCAGCCGGCCGCCGCGCTGCAGCGTCACGAAGGTCGCGCCCGGGCGGGCCAGCGCCGGATGCCAGGGCTCGGGCGCGCGCCCGGGCAGTCCGAGCGCGGCGGCGATCGCGTTGCGGGCGCGGGCGAGCAGCGCGTGGCCGAGCAGCGTGTCTTCGGCGCCCTCGCGGGGCGGCGCGTGCCAGAAGCCGATCGCGCCGTAGCCGACGACGCGCGCCGGGTCGCCGCCGGGCGCATCGGCCGAGCTGCGCAGGTCGAGCAGCCGCGGCTCGAGGCCGTGCGCGCGCGCCGCGCGCAGCGCGCCGCCGAGCCCGCTCGCGCCGCAGGCGGCGTGCGGACCGAGGGTGTCGTCGAAGCGCAGTATCCGTGCGACGGTGGTCGCGTCGACCGCGCGGGCACGCTCGAGCGGCAGGAAGTGCGACAGGTCCGTGCTCGCCACCAGCAGCGTCTCGTCGCCGCCCCAGAGCCGCTCGACGACCCGGTGCACCACGGCCGCGTCGACGTCGCCCACCACCAGCGGCAGCAGCGTGACCGGCCCGAGCACCGCCTGCAGGAACGGCAGCTGGACCTCGATCGCATGCTCGCGCGCATGGGCGTCGTCGTCGACCGTCACCTGCGGCACTGCGGCCGCGAGCGCGTCGATCCCGGCGCGATCGATCGGCACGGCGCCCAGCGGCGTGTCGAACGCGTCCGTGCCGGGCGCCGCCATCGTGCGCAGCGCGACGCGGTGCGCGGGCGCGAGCATCACGACCCGGGTGATGCGCCCGCGCCAGGGCGCGAGCAGCGCCCAGCCGCGGGCCGCGCACGCGCCCGACCACCGGTGGCCTGCGTGCGGCAGCACCATCAGCTTCGGCGGGCGAGTACCGGCCGCAGCCGCGGCCGGGCAGTCCGTGCGGGCCTGCGCGGTGGCGAGCAGTCGCGCCACGTCCGCCCGCAGCGCGGTGGGTTCGGCCAGGTAGAAGCTGCCCGCGACGGCCGCCGGACGGTGCCGGGACGGGGCGTCGCCGGGCGGGCGCGTGACGGTCTGGAGTTCGGGCATGGGTGGGTCCGGTCGCGTGCGGGGGCGCGCCTCGCGATCCATGTTGGGCGGCCGGGTGCCGGCGTCAAGGGCACGGGTACGGCACGCGTCCGGGTCCGACGGGCGGTGGCGTGGGCGTCGCGTCGGCGCCGGCTCGGCGGTGCCAGTTCGCCGGGGCATCGGGGGTGGCGCTGCCCGACGCATGGGGCGGACCGGCCGCGCGGCGGTCGCCCGCGACCGCTGGCGGGCGGCACGCTGGCTCGCGGACCGGTGAACACGGAAGCTCGGACACCGTTTCTCTACACATCGGGATCCGCCCTCGTGTACCGCGTCGCCCCTGCCGAGCTCGAGACCCCCAGGAGTTGCCACCAGATCCTGGGCGTGGGCCGCGGCGCGTCCGAGGAGGACCTCAGGCGCGCGTTCCTGCAGACCGCGTTCGCCTGCCATCCCGGGAACCCCCTCGTGCAGGGCGATCTGGCCACGGCGCGCAAGCGTCTGCGCGAGACCGCGGGCGCCTGGGCCGTGCTGGCCGGGCAACCCATCATCGGCGGCGGCGGCGAGGCCGACCTGCTCGCGATACGCACCTTCGACGAGGCGCTCGCCGTCCATGCGCTCGAGCTCGCCCGCAGCGGTCTCGACGCGGATGCGATCCTGAGCGCGCTGTTCGACGAGGGCTGCCCGGCTGCGGTGGGCTGGCCCGCGGCCGAACGGGCCGCCGCGCAGGCGGCGCTGCTGCCGCGCCTGCGGCCGGCCGCGCGCGAGGCCGTGCCGTCGCAGGGTGCGGTGCCGTCACGGGCGTCCGCGGCCCGGTCCGCGTCGTCGCGGGCCGGCCTGTCTGCCGGCCGGCCCCCGGCCGCGGTCGCGCACGGTG
>JBIIPQ010000139.1:0-10160 GCA_044342535.1 Burkholderiaceae bacterium | reverse complement strand
CGCGCATGCCCGGGCTCGCCCCGGTCGGCTCGCCGCCCGCCGCCCAGTAACCGAGACAGCGGGCACGGAACAGCGGTTACAATCGCGGATCGCGTGACGGATGCGTCACGCCGTGCACGCACCGGTACCGCCCCACCGTGAACCTGCCCCCGCCTCGGAAGTCGTTCCGCGAAACCCAGTTCGAGTTGCGCGAGGAAGCGATCCTCGACGCGACCAACCGGCTGTTGGGCGACAAGGGCTACGAGGCGATGTCGATGGACGACATCGCCACCGAGGTCGGTATCGCCAAGGGCAGCCTGTACAAGCATTTCGAGTCGAAGGAAGCGCTGGCCGCCGCGGTGATGGTCCGTCTGCTCGACCAGACCCGCGCCGCACTCGACGCGCTGTCCCCGGAACGCCCCGCGATCGAGCGGCTCGAGGGCCTGCTGCGCTGGACGCTGTCGCAGCGGCTGTCGGGCAGCGTCCCGCACCTGCCCTCGACGAGTCCGGCGCTGCAGAACAGCCTGCTCACCAACCGTGGCTACATGGACGCACTGATGGGGCTTTCCGAGCGCATCGGCGAGATGATCCAGGAGGCGCGCGCGGCCGGCAGCCTGCGGGCGACGCTGCGTGACGAGTTCGTGCTCTACACCCTCTACGCCCGCACCTGCGACCCGACGCTCGAGTTCCTCAAGGCCGGCGGATCGATGTCCGACGCCGAGATCGTCGAACAGATGGTGTCGGCGTGCTTCCGCGGCCTCGCCGCCTGAGACCCGTTCCATGCGTGCGTACCACGACCTGATGCGTCACGTGCTCGAGCACGGCGTGCGCAAGTCCGACCGGACCGGCACCGGCACCCTGTCGGTGTTCGGCTGGCAGATGCGCTTCCCGCTCGCCGACGGCTTCCCGCTCGTCACGACCAAAAAGGTGCACCTGAAGTCGATCGTCCACGAGCTGCTGTGGTTCCTGTCGGGCTCGACCAACGTCGCCTACCTGCGCGAGCACGGCGTGTCGATCTGGGACGAATGGGCCGACGCGCACGGCGAACTCGGCCCGGTGTATGGGCACCAGTGGCGCTCGTGGCCCACGCCCGACGGCGGCCACGTCGACCAGATCACCGACCTGATGAAGCGGCTCGCGAGCGACCCCGACTCGCGCCGCCTGATCGTCTCGGCCTGGAACGTCGCCGAGCTGCCGAAGATGGCGCTCGCGCCCTGCCACGCGCTCTTCCAGTTCTACGTCGCCGACGGTCGGCTGTCGTGCCAGCTGTATCAGCGCAGCGCGGACATCTTCCTCGGCGTGCCGTTCAACATCGCGTCGTACGCGCTGCTCACCGAGATGATCGCGCAGCAGTGCGGCCTGATCCCGGGCGACTTCGTGTGGACCGGCGGCGACTGCCACCTGTACCTGAACCATCTCGAGCAGGCACGCGAGCAGCTCTCGCGCGAGCCCTACCCGCTGCCCAAGCTGACCTTCGCACGGCACCCGGAATCGATCTTCGACTACCGCTTCGACGACATCCAGATCGCCGACTACCGGTCGCACCCGCACATCAAGGCGCCGGTCGCGATCTGATCGGCGCCTCGCCGCGGTCCGGGCCACGACGGTATCCTGCGGCCCGGACCGCGGTGACCCACGAGTGCCATGAGCCTGCCCGCCCCACGCCTGAGCCTGATCGTCGCCCGCGCCCGCAACGGCGCGATCGGCCTGGACAACGCGTTGCCCTGGCACCTGCCGGAGGACCTGCAGCACTTCAAGGCGACGACGCTCGGGCATCCGATCCTGATGGGCCGGCGGACCTTCGAGTCGATCGGCCGCCCGCTACCCGGGCGCCGCAGCATCGTGCTGACGCGGGAGCCGGCCTGGGCCCATCCCGGCTGCGAGCGCGCCGCATCCCTCGACGAGGCCGTTGCGCTGTGCGCCGAGGCGCCCGAGGCCTTCGTGATCGGCGGCGCGCAGGTCTATGCCGCGGCACTGCCGAAGGCCGACCGTCTGATCGTCACCGAGGTCGACCTGGAGGTCGACGGCGACGCCTTCTTCCCGCCGACCGATCCCGCCGAATGGGCCTGCACGAGCCGATCTCCGGGCATCGGACGCAGCGGCCTGCGGTACTCGATCGACACCTGGGAACGGCGTCCGGGAACCCCTGGAAACCCCCGACCTGCGTGATACAGTCTTCGCTCGCATCGGCTGGAAGGCCGGGCGCATGCATCCCCCCGAGGAGAATCCGTCGATGATCACCATGAAGAAACTGCTCGGCGCCACCGCGCTGGTCGCGGGCCTCGCGCTCGGCACCGCGCACGCCGAGGCCCTTCGCTGGGGCGCCCAGAACGACATCCTGACGCTGGATCCGCACTCGCAGAACCATGCGACCACGAACGCGATCCTGATGCATGCGTACGAGGGCCTGACCCGCTACGGCAAGGACTACAAGATCGAACCCGCGCTCGCGACCAGCTGGACGCAGACCAGCCCCACCCAGTGGCGCTTCAACCTGCGCAAGGGTGTCAGCTTCCATGACGGCGCGCCCTTCACCGCCGACGACGTGGTCTTCTCGTTCGAGCGGATCCGCCAGCCGCAGGGCACGATGCAGATCTACGTGACCGGCATCAAGGAAGTCAAGAAGGTCGACGACCACACGATCGACCTGGTGCTCGATGCGCCCCAGCCGATCCTGCTGCGCAACATCATCGACTTCCGGATCATGAGCCGCGGCTGGGCCTCGAAGAACAAGTCCGAGAAGGTCCAGGACTACAAGGCGCGCGAGGACACCTTCGCGTCGCGCAACACCAACGGCACGGGCCCGTACATCATCAACGGCTGGTCGCCCGACCAGCGGATCGTGATGTCCGACAACGCCAAGTGGTGGGGCAAGAAGGACGGCAACGTCGATCGCGTCTCGTACACCCCGATCAAGGCCGACGCGACCCGCGTCGCCGCGCTGCTGTCCGGCGAGATCGACATGGTGACCGACCTGCCGACCCAGGACGTCGCACGGCTCAAGACGAACCCGAACCTCAAGGTCGTCGAAGGCCACGAGGTCCGCACGATCTTCATCGGCCTAGACCAGTTCAGCAACGAGCTCGCCTACTCCGACGTCAAGGGCAAGAACCCGTTCAAGGACGTCAAGGTGCGTCGCGCGCTGAACATGGCGGTCGACCGCGCCGCGATCCAGCGCTCCATCATGCGCGGGCTGTCGCTGCCGGCCAGCATCATGGTCGCGCCGGGCGTCAACGGCTGGACCAAGGAAGCCGACGCGATCAAGCCGGCCGACCCGGAAGGCGCGAAGAAGCTGCTGGCCGAAGCCGGCTACCCGAACGGCTTCGAGTTCACCCTCGACTGCCCGAACAACCGCTACGTGAACGACGAGGAGATCTGCCAGGCGCTCGTCGGCATGTGGGCGCGCGCCGGCGTCAAGGTCAAGCTCAACGCGATGCCCTTCGCGAACTTCATCCCGAAGATCCAGAAGCACGAGTCGAGCGCGTACATGCTCGGCTGGGGCGTGGCGACCTACGATGCGCTGTACTCGCTGCAGTCGCTCATCCGCACCAAGACCACCGGTGCCGACGGCAACTTCAACCTCGGCCGGATCAGCGATCCGAAGCTCGACGCGATCATCGACGCGAGCAAGACCGAGACCGACCTCGCCAAGCGTGATGCGCTGCTGCGCGAAGGCCTGAAGATGACCGCCGACAACGCCTACTACATCCCCATCCACCACCAGGTGCGGCCGTGGGCGATGAAGAAGAACGTGTCGACGGTGCACCGCTCGGACGACCGTCCGGAAGCGCGCTTCACCAACGTCGGCGGCAGCTGACGGGAAACATCGTGGCCGGCGCCCGCGAGCGCCGACCGCGAGCCACAATGGAAAAGGCCCGCGCGAGCGGGCCTTTCTTCAAGGGTCAGTGCGCGGCCGACAGCCGGTCCCGCACGAAGCGCCCGCCCTTCATCACGATCGGCATCCGAGCGCCCTGCCCCTGCACCAGCGTCAGGTCGGCCGTGGGGTCGCCGTCGACCACCACCAGGTCGGCCAACGCGCCGCGCGCGACCACGCCGAGCTCGCCTTCGCGGCCGAGCAGGCGCGCGTTGACCGAGGTGGCGCTCTGCAGCACCTCGAGCGCGCTCATCGCGCCCGTGCGCAGGGTGAACTCGTTGCTCTGGTCGTCGTGCATCGGCCCGAGGAGGTCGGTGCCGAAGCCGATCGGCACGCCGGCGGCCCGCGCGATGCGCAGCGACTCCAGACCCGCCAGGCGCACGCGCTCGAGCTTGGCGAGCATGACGTCGGGCCAGCCGAGCTTGGCGCCCTCTCGGAACAGCGAGTCGTAGGTGACCAGCGTCGGCACGAGCCACGCGCCGGCGCGCTTCATCTCCCGCGCGGCCGCCTCGTCGAGCAGGTTGCCGTGCTCGATCGAGCGCACGCCCGCCTGAATCGCACGGATGATCGAGCGCGGCGAATAGGCGTGCGCCATCACGTAGGTGTTGGCGGCCTCGGCCTCCTCGCAGATCGCGCGCAGCTCGTCCATCGAGTACTGCGTCCCGTCGATCGGGTCGGTCGGGCTGGACACGCCGCCGCCGGCCATCACCTTGATCTGGTGCGAGCCGGTGCGGATCTGCTCGCGCGCCGCGCGGCGCACCTCGCCTACGCCGTCGGCGATCCGCCCGAGCATGCCCAGGCCGGCGCACGAGCACAGGATGTTCTGCCGCACGCCGATCGGCCGGACGTCGCCGTGCCCGCCGGTCTGCGAGATCGCCTGCCCGGCGATCAGCAGCCGCGGCCCCTTGAAGTGCCCGCGCTCGATCGCCTCGACCAGCCCGTGGTCGGCGCCAGCGGCATCGCGCACGGTGGTGAAGCCGCGCTCGAGCATCCCCTCCATGATGTCCTTCGACTGCGCCGCGATCAGCGAGGGCGGCATCATCGACAGCTTCAGGAAGTCGGGCACGGTGGAGGTCACGTGCACGTGCGCGTCGATCAGGCCGGGCAGCAGCGTGCGCCCGCCGAGGTCCACCACCCGGGCGTCGTCCACCGGGGTGGCGTCGTGCAGCACGTCGACGATCCGGTCGTCCTCGACGACGACGGTGCCGTTCGGGCGCAGGAGGCCTGCGACGCTGTCGAACACGGTGGCGCGGGTGAAGGCGATGCGGGTCATGGCGGGGCTCCGGGGGCGGCCAGGCGAGGATACGCCCGAGCCTCGGAGGGCGCGCCGGCGCGGCGTTCCGCGTTCGGTACAATCGCGGAACCGCCTCCGTAGCTCAGTGGATAGAGCATCCCCCTCCTAAGGGGAGGGTCGCACGTTCGATTCGTGCCGGGGGCGCCAGCATCCATGCGGGTTTCCGGGCGATTGACCCTCTCCGACGAGCCCCATACGGAATCTGTACGGAACGGCGCTCGCCGCAGCCGCGCCACGCGGCACGGAGGTACGAAGCATGGACGTTGCAAGCGCCCTCGCGGCGGTGACGGGGATGATCGACGCGGGGAAGCTCCTGCGCGACACCGGGAAGGCTTGGGGCGAAGCCGAACTCAAGCTCAAGATCGCGGACCTCGTGGATCGGATGCACGAGACGAAGGACGCGATGCGTGACCTGTCCGATGCGATCCGCGAGCGAGATGCCGAGATCGCGCGCCTCAAGCGGGAGGCCGAGGAGCGGGCCGCGACGACGTACGAGGCGCCGTTCTACTGGGCAGCCCGCGACGGGCAGCGCGACGGACCGTTCTGTCAGCGGTGCCACGACGCCGACGGTAAGCGGTGCCGGCTGATCGACGGCGGTCGCGGGCGATGGAACTGTGCCGTCTGCTCGACCGGCTTCGACGGCCCCGACCGCGCCGCGTACAAGGCGAGGGAGGACGCGATGCTGCGTGCGCCCCTCGGCGGCCCCTTCGTCGGGTAGAGCCCGCCTCGGCGGGCTACCCGCGAAGTCCCAAACGGGGCCGTGCAACGCACTCAGACTCGCGGAGAACCCGCACAGCGGGCGAGGCTAGGCCCGAACAGCGGCCGAGCGTGACCAGCGCCTCGCCTGCCCAGCGCCTCGCCTGCCCGAGCAATGGGCACGCCGCCACGCTTGCCCTACGCTTGGCGCGAAGGAGGCCGAGCGATGATCTTCGGACTGTTCAAGAAGGCGGCGCCACGCAAGCCGCCGCCGCTCACGTCGGAGGCGATCCAGCCGGTCGACAAGCCGGTGTCCCTCGCGGATGCGAAACGAGTTTTCCGCGCCTACACCGTGGCGCACGGGATCCTCGACACGCGGGAAGTCGCCGATCACGTCGGCTACATGGTCGACGACATCAAGTCTCACGAGGAGAGCCTCCGCGAAGAAGCGGAGCAATACAAGCCGGAGGTCGCCGACGCCAAGGACGCGTTGAAGGAGGCGCTTCGGGACTCGAAGACGGCGAAGACTCCCGAGGAGAAGGAGGCGGCCGAGGACGAGGTCGAGTCCTGCCGGGAGGCGCTAGACGACGCGCAGCGCGTCTACGAACGGGCAGCGAAGGAGCTTGCCGACTTCAAGGCGGACAAGCGGCAATTCCTCATCGAATACGTGAACCGGCAATTCCAACGTGACTAGACGACGCGGAACCAATCCGGCGCGATGAGCGCCGCGACCGGAAGCGGTATCTCCGCCGAGTCACGGCGTGGGCGCGGCGTCACAAGCTCGCGCAGCGCGGCCTCGACGATCTCGCGGCGGCGCCCCGCCGAGCGGCCCAAGTCGAGCGTGCGCTGCGCCTCGTCGGTGAGGTGCTGCATCCGGGCGCGAAGATCCCCCCGGGCGCCGATGCCCGCGAGGAAAGGGGCGAGGCGATGCAGCGCGAGCGACAGCACCGCGTCGGCGGTCGTCGCGAGCGTGGCGGGCGTCCGGACCGCGTTCGTCACGACGTAGATCGCGGCTGCGTCCGGTACGCCGTTCGTCGAGGCGGCCCGCTCGATCGCAGCCGTGAGCGTCAGCCCCTCGGCGCCGGGCGGGACGGCACTCATCGCGTGGCGCCGAGCAGCGCGAGGCGGCGGCGGCGGCGTGCCGCTTCGTCGTTGCACACGGACGGCGTGTGCGACTCGAAGGCGGCGGCGATCTCATCCGGCGCACCGAGCGCGCGAGCGACGGCCGCGCCGCGCGCCGCCGGCAGGCCGGCGATCGAGTCGACCACGGCGCGCTCGTCGCGCGCGGCGACGGCCCGCAGTTCGGCGGCGGCGCCGGGCTCGCCGGCGAGGACGCGATCGAGCAGGTTAGATAGGTTCATTGCAGTCCCGGCATCGCGAGGAGGTCGTCGTCGTCGTCGGGCCGAGGCGGTGCGGCGTGGGCTCGTTGGCGGGCCACGTCGCGCGCTTCGAGGCCGAGGCGCGCCTTCGAGTGAATCTGAATTGTCCGCATGGCGCGGACGCACCGCGACGTCGCCGTGTCGATCAGCCGGTGCCTCGCGTTGATGCGCCCGTTCACGATGTCACCCTCGACGGCGAGCAGGGCGGCGTGCGCCTCGATCGCGGCGAGGTCACGCGCAAGCCCGATCGCGACGAACAGGTCCGGAGCGGACCACTCGGTAGGCAAGCGGAGCGGCAGGATGCCATCGAGGATTCGACGCGCTTCGGTCGATAGAGCGTCGACCTCGGGCGGTAGCAGGATGGGCGTCGCGGCATCGCGAGCCGCCGTTACGGCGGCCTCCACGGAGTCCGCGCGAAGCTTGCGATCTCGGGTCATCGCGATCCCTTTCGGAGAAAAAATGCGATAGCAAATCAAGGTGCTTCCGGGAGGTCGGTGCCGACCAAACGTCGGAAAGTTACTTGCGCCGGGGAGTCGAAAGGTGCCGCGCGCAGCCCCGTGTGAGCGGGCCGGAATGCGCGCGGTCGCGCAGGCGGCTTGCCTGCGCGCTCCGGTCGCGATTGCCACGCTCGGTTCGAGCGCATCGCGTGTGCGAGCGGCAGGCGCGGGCATGACTCGCGCGCGCCGCTCCGTGTCGTTACAGGACGCCGACGATCCGGCAGAACGCCGCCGGCTGCGCGACCGCGACGTCCGCGCGCAGGTGCGCGAGGAAGCCGACTTGCAGGCGGTCCATGAAGGGGCCGCGAAGCAGTTCGATCCGCAGCGACTGGCGAACGCCGATCAGCAGGTTCGAGAAGTCGCCGACGAGAATCGACGAGGCGATCGTCGAGGTGCCCTGCGTCTGATTGATCGGAACGGCAGTCGTCCGGAGCATCGGCAGGCCGGACACGATGGCGGGCGCCGTGATCGGCTGGCCGGTCGAGTCCTTAACTTTCGAGAGCGATCCGAACGTCCGGGGCGCCATGATCGCGGCAGTCGGCGCGGGTGCGTTCGCGGACGCGAGCGCGGTCACGGCGTCGACGATCGGATCGTAGTTGCCGATCGCCGCGCCGTTCGTTCCCATGCTGATCGTCGAGATGCCGGCAGTCGTGTAGACGCCGCGCGGCTCCGGCGCGGTGCCGGACCCGAACATCGCAACGCGGTCGATCTCCCGGGCGAGCGCCTGCGCGAGCGCATTGTTCAGCGCGGCCTCGATGTTCACCGAGTCTTGCAGAAGCTCGACCGACGCCTTGACGATCACGGCGAGGCTTCGAGCTTGAAGGGTCACGGCGTCGAACGTCGGGTCCGACTCGGCGACGAGCGCGTTCTCGTTGCGCCACGCGGCGGCCGGATCGGCGACCTGTCGCGCGAACTTCAGATTGTCCGAGGTCATCGGGACGGTGCGCGCGCCGGCGGCGCCGACGACGAGGTTCGCCCGCATACGGTCGATCATCTCGCGCGACAGTTCGTCGGGCACGGTCACGCCGCCGGCCGAGTCGGTCCCCTCGGAGAGCGCATTGCGGACGGCCGCGTCGGGCCGACCGATGCCCGCCATCGCACGCATGAGCGAGCCAGCCGAGAACCGCTGCTCGACGGGACCGAGATCGGCGACGCGGTCGTCCTTCGACAGGACGCGGACCTCGCGGCCCTCGGCATCGATCCAACGCTCGCCGGCGCCGCCCTTGAAGTGCTGGCGCGATCCTTCCGCGAGGCTGATCCGGTTCGCGATCTCATCGGCGAGATCGAGGAACCCGTCGGCGGCGAGCTGCTCTTGCTCGGTGAGCGGGCGCCCCGCCTGGACGGCGGCGTCCATTACGGCGCGGGCCGCCGTGGCCATCGCATTCCGCTGGCGGTGCTGGTCCGCGACGTGGACGTCGCCGGTGGGGTTGGTGGCGGCCTTCAGTGCGCGCAGGGTAGCGGCGTCCGAGGTCGCGAACATCGCCGACAGTCGCTTGTCGCGGTCGACGTGGAAGGTGAAAGGCTTCGAGGACTTCATCGTCAAGCTCCTTGGTCGGGCGGCGCACGCCGCCTCGGGGTGAACACGAGGTCGAGGCGTGGCGTCGACGGAGCGACGGGCGGGCCTTCGGATCGAGCGCGCGACAGAGGTCGAGCTAAACGATCGCCACGACGCCGGTGAAGCTCTCCGCTCCGCCGGCGTCGCGGCCCGGGGCGGCGCTACCCGATCAACGGATCGAGCAGCGGACACCCCAAGGCTCGTCAAGCGTCCGGCGTGGCGCGAGGCGCAGGCGGACGCTTGGCGCGGCCGAGCGCACGAGCGGTAGAAACCATCGCATCCGCGTGCAGCGCACTAAGTCGCCGCAGCACAGCGCCCGGCGCATGGATCCGCACGAGCCCGCCCGTGCCCAGGAGGCAGGGCATCGCAGCGCGCGTCGCGGCGAGCGCCTGTTCGAGGCGCTCCCCGTCGAGGACGCCCGCATCGAGCAGGATCTCGATGGGCTCGTCGTCGAGGTCGTCGTCGCAGTCGAGCCCGAACTCGAAGTCGCCGGTCGGCGCGTCGAGCTTCCACAGGACGTCCGGGTCGCGCGGCTCGTGCGGCAGCGCAAGGTCGCCGAGCGCCCGGCGGAGGTCGGCCGCCACGGTGAGGGCGAGCGGCTGGTGCGTCGGGTCGTTGCAGTAGACGAGGAACCGCAGCGGCGGGGGCGGCGGCGCGCCGTCGGCGCGGACGTTACGGGGTTGGCGCTTGTTCATCTCGATCGGTCTCATGAAGTCTCCCGGGTCCCCCGGGGGAGGGTTGGGGACACTCTCCCCATTTATCCGTTACACGTGCGCGTATGAGAGAGGAACGGGGAGACCCCCCCCAACCCTCCCCCGGGATCGATCACGCGAAGTCCTCGGCCGCCGCCGGCGCCGACGGCGGCGCCGAGATAGGCCGCAGGCGA
>JBIIPQ010000504.1:0-3182 GCA_044342535.1 Burkholderiaceae bacterium | reverse complement strand
TCTATCCGCCGGCGGCCGCCGCCACCACCGACGAGGTGGCCCGCGTCGCCGAGCCGCTCGGGCGGTACGGCGGCGTCTACACCGCACACATGCGCGACGAGGGCGATCACGTGCTCGCGTCGATGGACGAGACCTTCGAGATCGGCCGCCGCGCGGGCGCTCCGGTCGTGGTGTCCCACCACAAGTGCGCCGGCCGCGCGAACTTCGGCCGGATGCGCGAGACGCTGCCCCGGATGGACGCGGCGCGCGCCGCGCAACCGGTCGCCTTCGACGTCTATCCGTACACCGCGAGCTCGACGATCCTGCATCCGGACATGATCGAGCGCGCCGAGCGCGTGCTGGTCACCTGGTCCGACGCGGTCGACGGCGTCGCCGGTCGCGACCTCGCCGACATCGCCGCCGACTGGGGCGTGGATGCCCGCGAGGCCGCGCGCCGCCTGCAGCCGGCCGGCGCGATCTACTTCACGATGGCCGAAGCCGACGTGCGCGCCGCGCTCGCCCATCCGGGCGCGATGATCGGCTCCGACGGCCTGCCCTTCGACGCGCATCCGCATCCGCGGCTGTGGGGCACCTTCCCGCGGGTGCTCGGGCACTACTGCCGCGAGCTGCGGCTGTTCCCGCTCGAGGATGCGGTGCATCGGATGACCGGGCTGTCGGCGACCACCTTCGGCCTGGCCGGGCGCGGCTTCGTGCGCGCGGGCCTGTTCGCGGACCTGTGCGTGTTCGATGCCGCGACGGTCATCGACCGCGCCGATTTCGCGAGCCCGTGCCGCCCGTCGATCGGCATCGACACGGTGATCGTCAACGGCGTGCCAGTGTGGCGCGACGGCGCGCCCACCGGCGCACGCCCGGGCCGCGTGCTGCGCCGGCAGGCGCTGCGCGCGAGCGCAGGCCCCGGCGACGGACCCGACGACGGACCCGACGGCGGACTCGATGGCGGACCCGACGGCGGACTCGACGGCGGACCGGGCCGCTGAGCACGCGGACGGGCACCCCGACCATGGCCGCCGCCAGCCTCCTCGCCCTGCTGGACGACATCACGTCGATCCTCGACGACGTGGCGACGATGACCAAGGTCGCCACGAAGAAGACCGCCGGCGTGCTCGGCGACGACCTCGCGCTGAACGCGCAGCAGGTCGGCGGCGTCAGGGCCGATCGCGAGCTGCCGGTGGTGTGGGCGGTGGCGAAAGGCTCGCTTCGCAACAAGCTGGTGCTCGTGCCCGCCGCGGTCGCGATCAGCGCGTTCGCACCCTGGGCGGTGGCGCCGCTGCTGATGGCAGGCGGCCTGTACCTCGTCTACGAGGGCGTCGAGAAGCTCGTGCACCACCGGACCGCGAGGACCGCGCGCGACGGTGCCGGCCACGCGGAGCCGGCACGGGCGACGGGCCCGCCTCAGCGTGACCCGGCCGCGCCCCCGGGCGAGCCGGCCGCACAGGAGCGCACGAAGATCGCCGGCGCGGTCCGGACCGATTTCGTGCTGTCGGCCGAGATCATCGTGATCGCGCTGGGCACGGTCGCCGACGCGCCGCTCGGCACCCGGGTGGCGGTGCTGGCCGCCATCGGCCTGCTGATGACGGTGTTCGTCTACGGCCTGGTCGCAGGGATCGTCAAGCTCGACGACGGCGGGCTCGCGCTCGCCCGGCGGACCGGCAGCGGTGCGCTCGACGACCTGCTGCGTGCGCTCGGCCGCGGCATCCTGCGGGCCGCGCCCTGGATGATGCGCGGGCTGTCGGTCGCAGGCACCGCGGCGATGTTCCTCGTCGGAGGCGGCATCCTCGTGCACGGCCTGCCTTGGCTGCACCATCCGATCGAGACGGCTGCCGACACCGTCGCGGCCACCGCGCCCTGGGCCGGGACGGTGGTGCGCGCGCTGCTGCAGGCCGCGGTCGGCGTCGTCGCCGGCGCGCTGGCGCTGGCGAGCGTCGCGCTGGCGAGCGTCGCGCTGGCGAGGCGGGGGCCGCGCGGGCGCTGACGGCCGGTGCTGCCGCGGTCGGTCGCTGGGAGTCGCTGGGAGTCGCTGGGAGTCGCTGGGAGTCGCTGAGCGTCGCCGGGCCGGTGCGACCGCAGCGGGCGCATGCCGGCTTGCCGCAGCGCGGCACGCGGCCCACCATGTCGGCATGACCGACGCCCCGCTCCGCACCCACCGATTCGACGCACTGCGGCCCGGCCCGCGGCTCATCCTGCTGGGCGGCGTGCACGGCAACGAGACCAGCGGCAGCATCGCCCTGGCGCGGCTCGTGACCGCGATCGACGCGGGCGAGATCGTGCTCGAGCGCGGCACGCTGACCGTCGTGCCGGTCGCCAACCCGCTGGCGCACGCACACCGGCGCCGCGAGGGCGACCGCAACCTGAACCGCATGCTGCGCCCGACCGCGGTCCCGCGCGACCACGAGGACCGGCTCGCCAACCGGCTGTGCCCGCTGCTCGAAGCGCACGACGTGCTGCTCGACCTGCACTCCTTCCACACCGCCGGCGAGCCGTTCGCGATGATCGGCCCCGAGGACAACGACGGCCCGCTCGAGCCCTTCGCCCAGTCCGCACGCGAGCAGGCGTTCGCGCTCGCGATGGGGGCGCCGCGGCTCGTCGAGGGCTGGCTCGACACCTACGCGCGCGGCGTGCGTCGGCGGGCCGCACGCGGCGCGCCGGGCGCGGACCCCGAGTATGGCGTCGGCACGACCGAGTACATGCGCTCGCGCGGGGGCTGTGCCGTCACCCTCGAGTGCGGGCAGCACGACGATCCGGCCGCGCCCGCCTTCGCGCTGCAGGCTGCGCTGCGCGCGCTCGCGCACCTCGGGATCGCCGCCCCGCCGGTCGAGCCCGCGACCGCGCCCCGCGAGGTGCTTCGGCTGGTGGAGGTGTTCGACCGCGAGCATGCCGACGACCGGCTGACCCGCGCCTGGCGAAGCTTCGAGGCGGTGCGCGCCGACGAGCCGATCGGCCTGCGGCGCGACGGCGGCCCGGTGACCGCGCCCGCGGACGGGTTCGTGGTCGTCCCGAACCCGTCCGCGATGCCCGGCGCCGAGTGGTTCTACTTCGCGGTGCCGAGCGCGCGGCGACTCTGACCGCCCCGGGGCGCGACCCGCGACCCCTGTGGACCGTCCTGGCCCGGCAGGCCGCCCGAGTGCCCCACCCCGCGGAACGGCGTTCCTCGGCGGATGGCGCCGGACCCCGTATGCTCCGGC
>JBIIPQ010000138.1:0-10169 GCA_044342535.1 Burkholderiaceae bacterium | reverse complement strand
GCGGCTATCCGGCCCCCTGACGGTGGCGCACGAGGCGATCCTCGCCGGGCTCGAGGCCGGACGCACGACCGACGCCGTTCCGCCTGAGCTGCACGCGCTGTACCGACCGAGCGTGCAGCCCTACCTAGTGTCATGGTTGCGACGGCGACCGCTCGATGCCGTGGTCGCCCTGCAGGTGCCGCTGCTCGTCGTGCAAGGCGCCGCCGATGCCCAGGTCGACGTCGAAGACGGCCGACTGCTGGCTGCGGCACGCTCCGGCGCGCGGCTGGCGATCATCTACGGCATGGACCATGTGCTCAAGCGCGCCGCGCCGGATGCGGCGAGCTACACCGATCCGACTCGGCCCCTGGCACCGGGACTGACCGACTCGATCCTGCGGTTCCTCGACGACCCGCGCTGAGACTGCCTTGCGGCGCCGACCGCGCACGGTATTCGGGTTCGCGAGCGCAGCCTCACCGTACGGATTAGGTCCGAGGGTCATCGAGATCGACCAGACGTTCGAAGGGCGAGCCGGATCTCCCTTCGACGCGACAGGATGTCGACAGCCGCCCGATGCGGCGAACCCAAGGGACCCACCCGAACCGCCATACATTCGTATGGTCTTCAATCTGTATTCATGCCATCATCCGGACGTCGCACCAGCGATTTCGAGTGGGACACGCGCAAGGACGCTGCCAACCGCTTGAAACACGGCGTTCCATTCGTCATGGCCCAGATCGCGTTTGCCGATCGGCGACGCGTGATCGCGGAAGACACGCTGCACGGTGGGCAGGAGAAACGCTGGTTCTGCTTCGGGCGTGTCGCAGGCGGTGTGCTGACGGTCAGGTTCACCTGGCGCGACGGGACGATCCGCATCATCGGCGCCGGCTACTGGCGCAAGGGCAAGGCGATCTATGAACAGCAGAACCCGCTACCGTGACGAACCGATCGGCGAACCGCGCGTGGTGGCCGACTTCCTTCCGTCGCCGGACGAGCTCGCGTTCAAGGACGACGAGGTCAAGGTCACCTTGACGCTGAGCCGCCGCAGCGTCGAGTTCTTCAAGGAAGAGGCGTCCCGCTCGAACGCCCCCTACCAGCGGATGATCCGGCGGCTGCTCGACGCCTACGTCGAGGCGTGGGCGACGGCGACGGCGACGACGCAAGGCGGCGCGGCGCCACGCCGTCGGGTCAAGGCCGCCACACGCTGACGCATCTCCTTCAGCGTTTCGGGCAACGCATCGAACGGTCGCGCACCCCGCGCACGCTCACGCGTGCAGCGCAGTCGACGACGACTCGGCGCGCCACGGACGGAACGGCCCGCGCAGCACGGCCACCACCGTATCCGACGCCGCGGCAAACCCCATCGCCGCGGTGACCATCAGCACGCTGCCGTAGCCCGCGCAGGCCAGCGGCATCCCGGCCTCGTCCGGCGACTGCGGTCTTGCGCCCCCTTCGGTCGCTGGCGACCAGATCGCCTCGATGCTGAAGCGCTCCAGGCCGGGCGCACGACCGACGAGGGTCCGCCCGAGCTGCACGCGCTGTACCGACCGAGCGTGCAGCCCTACCTGGTGCCGTGGCGACGACAGCGAACGCTCGATGCGGTGGCAGCACTGCAGGTGCCGCTGCTCGTCGTGCACAGCGCCGCCGATGCCCAGGTCGACGTCGAAGATGGACGGCTGCTCGCCCGCTCCCTCCGAGACGTCGGGTGGCCGCCGCGCGCCCTACTGCGCGCGCGCCGCCCGTCGCCGCTCAATCGACGGTCGCCCCGGTCGCCTGCACCGCCCGGGTGGCGCTCTCACGGCTCGCGCAATCGACCGCACCCCGTCGTGCGACGCAGCCGGGAGCCTCGACGAGGCGACCGGTGGCGAGCGTTCGCATCGGCCAGCTTCCATCGAGCGGTCCGCCCTCATCGCGGCTGAACAGCCTCAGCACGCCATCGGTCGAGACGATCGCACAGTCGATGCCATCCCGCCCCCGGTTCGCGACGCAGCGCGGCGGGGCGCCCATCCGTCCGGCCGTACCCGGCTCGGCACGCCAGCCTCGCCAGTTCACGCCGTCGAAGTCGGTCCGCCACAGCCCGTCGTCGCCACCGCGCACGAAGCACGAGGTCAGCCCGTCCGCACGGGTCGCGCAGGAGGGCTCGCCCTTGATCCAGCCGCCATGACTGCGCCACTGTCCGTTCGCCGAGCTCTGGCGCATCGCACCGTCGGGGCCGCGGGCGAAGCACTGCGCGGCGCCGCTCAGGTCGGTCGTGCAGACCGGCGCCGAGTCGAGCACGCCACCGAGCGAGCGCCACCCCGTCCAGTTCACCACACCCGCGCCAGCCGCGCTGTTGATCCAGAGCGCGCCCTCTCCCCCACCACGCGCGAAGCAGTCGATCCGCCCGCCGGACGCGGCAACGCAGGAGGGCGCGGCGCTCAACCAACCACCGAGCGAGCGCCACGGCAGCCAGCTCGCACCGTCGAAACGCAGTTGCCAGAGCGCGCGATCGACGCCGACCGCGAAGCAGTCGAGCAGGTTCTCGCCGACCGAGACACATGACGGACGTTCGGTCGCGAGCGCGCCGCCAAGCCGATACCATCCGTCCCATCGCTGGCCCGCGTCGTCGCTCCAGCGCTGGTACAGCGCACCGTCTCCACCAACGACCATGCAGTCGATCCGCTGCTCGGACCAGGACACGCACTCTGGCGCGCTCGCGGCCCAGCCGCCGAAGTCTTCGCGCAGTCCCTCGCGCCGCGGCGCCACCACGCCGGCCGTGGCGCTCCAACCCGAGACGCGCTGCAGCGCGTGGCCGGCCCCGGTCGCGGCGGTGATGCCGACGGTGACCCGCTCGCCGAATCGCGCCCTCAGGTCGAGCGTCATGCTGTCGGTGAACTGGCGCGGCGTGCCGTCGACCAGCATCGACACCGCCATCGAGAGCCGGTTCTGGCGAGGATTCCAGGCGATCGACATCCGTCCGACGATGCGCTGTGCGTTGCCCGCCTCGAAGCCCAGTGGCCGCTGGGGCCGACCCAGGCCCTCGCCCTCCCATCCCCCGGAGTTGTTGCTCCAGGTATGCAGCGACGCGGCGAGCCAGCTCGGCAGTCCGCAGGCACCCAAGCAGCCTCCACCCAGGCCGATCGCGTTCGTCGGCCCTCCGTGGAGCACGAAGGCGATGCCGTCGGCATGGGGCCGATTGCCGTCGATCGTGAAGTCGAACGAGGTGGTGAAGGGTCGGGACGTCAGCCACGGCTGGGCCGACCAGAGACCCGCTTGCTGCGAGGGTCCGTCGGTCAACTGCACCTGAGCATGCGGGAGGACGCGCGCGACACCTGCCACGGTCACCTCGGCACCCTCCATCCGGCGAGCGCTGCGCTCCGGATCCACCGCCCCGGCGCGCACGAAGGCCGCGACCGAGCGCAGGTCGTCGGCGGACAGGTCCGGCACGTGCCGCTGCACCGCCGCCTCGATCGTCGGCGCGGAGCCGTCATGCAGGTAGGGGGCGGTCTGCCAGGCATCGGTGAGCGGCGGCGTGTCCAGACCGGTGAGCCGACCGTCGAGCCGCTTGCCACTCGATGCGGCGATCGTTCCGACGTCGTGACCCCCGCCCGGCGCGCTGTCCGTACCGATCGTCCCGACGTGGCAAGTCGCGCAGCGGTCGGTGAACACCGCGCGGCCCATCAGCGCTCTCGCGAATTCCGTCGGATTCGACATCCAGGAGCTCCGGGGAACGGGGTCCGCCTCGACCAGCGAACCCACGTAGGCCGCCAGGGCGTCGAGATCCGCCGACAGACCCGCCTTCGGTGCGCCCAAGGGCTGGCCGCGCGTGCCCGCCTTGAACAGGTCGTTGGACAGCAGCCCCGAGCCGCCCGCCAACTGGCGGATCTGACCCTCGAAGTCCTGCACCTCGTCGAAGTTGCCGCTCCAATGCAGCGGTCCGGCGCGCATGCCGCCGCGACCGCGCAGCGAGATCGTGTTGCGAAGGCCTTCCCCGAAGCCCGTCAGGTCCCAGGTCCGCCCGTCGTGGCCGCCATCGGCGTGACAGGTGGCGCAGCTCATGTAGCCGTCTCGAGCGAGCCGCGGATCGCGCGCATCGTAGAACAGCTTCTTGCCTGCAAGCACCTGCGCGGACAGCTTCTCCGCCCCGGTGCTCTGCAGCGTGGCGATCAGCGGCAACTCGGTGCGGCCGCGCGCCAGCAGCGGCTGCAGGTCGTAGACGCCGACGCTGCGATCCATGAAGTTCGCGACGTACAGACGCGCACCGTCGGGCGAGACCAGCAGCCCCTGCGGTGCGCGTCCCGTGTCGATGCGCATGAGCTGCGCCCGCGTCGAGGCATCGACGACCGCGATTTCCCGACTGGTCTCGAGCGCGACGAACAGCAGGGTGCCGCTGGGATCGAACGCCGCCGCGCTCGCCACCGAGGCGTTGTCGTGATCGACCCGCTGCGCCGGATCCTCGGTCATCGTCCTCAAGTCGATCCTCGAGCTGACCGCTCGAACCGTGTTCTGGAAGTCGAGGTCGCGGCCATCGCGCAGGCGGCCGCGCATGACGTTGTCCTGCTTGGACGGCACGAAGGCCTGTCGGCCATCGGGCGAGATCGCGACCGCACCGAGGTAGTTCGGGATGCCGCGTCCGCTGTTCTCGAAGTCGGGGCGATCGCTGTGTCCGAGCACTACCGAGCCGAGCCGCGCGAGCGAGACCGCATCGACGCGCAACACCTCGCCGCCACGCCCGGCGACCTTCACCGCCGCAGTGGATTCGCCCGGCAGCGGGGGCGTGACGAACCGCGACACCAGGACCGTGGACGAATCGCCGGTGACCGAGACGTGCCGGATGTCCGGTCCGAGATCCACGGAGCCGTTCTGCTGCCCGGTCGCAGCGTCATGGCGGATCAACCGGCCCCGCCCCTCCAGCACGACCCAGATCGCCTTGCCCGCCGGATCGCCGACGATGCCGTAGGGCAAGGACCCGGCCTCCATCGGGATCGTCCGGACGATCGAAGCGCTGGTCGGATCGATCACCGTCAGCGCGTCGCCTCGCCGGCTGGCCACCCAGAGTCGGCCGTCGCCGGCGGCGCTGAGCGTGACCGGCTGGCGCGGCACCGCGATCTCCGCGACCCTCGCGCCGCTTGCGGCATCGAAGCCTGTGACGGTGTCGGAGTCGGGATTCGCGACCCAGATCCGGGCGCCCGCGCCGGCGCCCGTCCAGGCGATCATCGAGGAGCGGGCCGCCGGCCGGAGTGCGCTGACGGCGGTCACGGTCTGCCTGAACGTGGCGGTGACCGGCCGTCCCAGCCGGTCGTAGGCCGTCACGGTCACGTTGAAGACCCCGGCGGATCGGAAGACGTGATCGACACTCGGCGACGACCTGCGCTCGGTCGTCGCCGAACCGTCACCGAAGTTCCATTCGTAAGTGAGCCCCTGACCGGAGGCCTGCGCCTGGAATCGCACCGACGCACCGGCCGCAACGGGCCCGGGCGAGACCAGCGGCTCGAGCCGGAGTTCCGGCGGACTGACCGACCAGATGAAGCTGGTGCTGCCGACGTACGTGCCGTCGTCGGCTGCGACGGTGACGTGATACTCGCCGGGGGCGCTCGGCGTTCCGGCGATCGCACCATTGCTCGCGTCGATCGCGAGGCCTGGCGGCAGCCCGCTCGCCGACCAGCTCAGCGGCAGGCCGCGCGGGCTGTAGCCCCACGGCTGAATCGTGGCGGGGCCGCCCGACCAGGCTCGATCGGCGATCTGGGAGATCATCGGCACTTGGGAAGAGACGTCGTCGCCGGTCGCGACACTGCCGGGCGGCAGGATCCGGAGCGTACGCCCGATCGACGGCACGCCGCGCTCGTCGAAGGCGAACAGCAGGTAGAAGCCGGGGGGGGTGTGGGTCGCCCGCGCGGGCAACTGCGCGACGACGGCGGCTCCGCCGGCGGCCTTCGGGCGGAACGGCAGGTCGACGAAGGTCTGGTCGCCACTCCAGGAGTGGGACATCGTGCCGAACCGCACCAGCGTCACCCGCGAGACCGAGCCGCTGGCCACCTGCAGCTCGAACGACCGGCCTGGCGCGAGCACGGTGGGCGCGGCGGCCAGGGTGGTCTGCGTCGCACGACGACCGCTCGCGTCGAACAGATAGGACGGCGAGTAGATCTCCCCGTTGCGATTCGAGAGCGGACCGTAGGCCCCTCCGCCGGCGACCAGCACCCGGCCATCTTGCAACAGCAGCGCCGAGCCGTGGTAGAGCCGGGCGTTCCTCTGGGCCGGTCCGACGGTCCACTCGCCGGTGACCGGATTCCAAACCTCGGCAGACTTGACGGCCCTCTCCAGGATGTTGTGCTGACCGCTCCCTCCGGTCATCAGGACCCGACCGTCGGGCAGCACGGTCGCGACGCCATCGGCTCGCGCGCTCGCCAGCGCCTCGGTCTTCTTGAAGCTCGGCGACCCTGCGCGGATGTCGATGACGACCGCCTCGGGCGTTTGCTCGCCCAGCTTGAGGAAGCGCCCGGGACGGAACTGCGCCATCGCGGACTTCTCGCCCCATACGGTGTTCGGCAGCTCACCCGCCCGGACCAGGCTCCCGTTCCCGCCCGGGTCCACGAAGTACATCTTCGCGGTGCCATCGACGCCGAAGATGCGGCCATCCGGTGCGATGTAGTTCCGGGGATAGGCGTACCAGAGGGCCGACGTGTTGGCCCCGCTGAGCAGGCGGTGAACGCCGTCGTTGCCGCGGATCTCCGGTAAGTCGTTGCCCTCGGCACCGCCCTGCAGGTAGGTCTCCCCGTTCATCAGCGTCGTGGCCGACGCATACCATCGCGGACGCAACAGCGCGGAGCGTTTCGAGATCGCACGGCTCGCGCCATCGACGACGTTCGATTCGGCGGTGCCGAGCCCCTGCCCCGGGCCGGTGCGCTGCCCCCCGGCGATCAGCGTGCTGCCGTCCTGCAACAGGATCTGCGCGCTGCAGAAGGTGTTCGTCCCGTTGACGTTCGGCAGCATGGTGACGCTGCCGAGCTCGTCCTTCGACGAGGGCTCCCAGAATCCGTACTCCCGGGTGCCGTCCTGGCCACCGTCGCGATTGCTGCCGTAGTAGAGGACCGATCCGTTCGGCTGAAGCGCCATGTGGATCGCGATCACGTTCATGTCGAAGGGAGTGCTCCAGGCGCCGCCCTGCTGCGGGGTCGTTGCCTGGAGGGCCTTCGCGGCCTGCCGCGCGCCCGGTTTGCCGAGCGGTTCGGCTGTCGTCTGCGTTCCGGGCTGAGGTTCCGGCGACTGTCCGCAGGCGGCAAGGGCCAGCAGCAGCGCACCGATGGCCCGCCTGCCGTAAACGGTCTTGAATCGGCCATTCATCGGTTGACCTCGGCTTCGCCGGAAAGACGGAGTCATCGAGGATTGCTTCAATCGCCGACGAACGCCGTGAATTCGGTCACGAACGGCGTTCTGACACATCTCCGGTCGACGACCCCGAACTCAGGGACGCCGCCGGTGCCTCCGCACCAAAAGGAACGCTTTCCCGAGATCCGAGGGTCGGCGTCAGCGCGGCAGGGTCTGCTCGACGGCCCGTTCCCAGCCCGCCATCCGCTCGGCCGCCTGCTCGTGCGACATCGTCGGGTGGAAGGTCCGGTCGGCCCGCCACAGCGCCGACAGTTCGTCGAGCGACGCGTATACACCGCAGGCGAGCCCCGCGAGGCAGGCCGCGCCGAGTGCGGTGGTCTCGATGACCGCGGGCCGAACGACGGGAATGCCGAGCAGGTCCGCCTGGAACTGCATCAGCAGCGCGTTGGCGCTCGCACCGCCGTCCACGCGGAGCTCGTCGACGCGGCCCGCGTCTCGGCGCATGGCGTCGAGGAGCGCGGCGCTCTGGAAGGCGATCGACTCCAGCGCGGCGCGCGCCATGTGCGCGATGGTCGTGCCGCGCGAGAGCCCGACGATCGACCCCTTCGCGTCGGGCCGCCAATAAGGGGCGCCGAGCCCGGTGAACGCGGGCACGAGGATCACCCCACCGGCGTCCGGCACGCTTGCCGCCAGGCCTTCGACGTCGGAGGAGCGCTCGATCGCCCGCAGCCCGTCGCGCAGCCACTGCACCACCGCGCCCCCGATGAACACACTGCCCTCCATCGCGTAGCGCGGTTCCGACCCGGTCTGCGCGGCCGCGGTCGTGACCAGCCCGTGGCTCGACGTGCGGGCGGTACCACCGGTGTGCATCAGCATGAAGCAGCCGGTGCCGTAGGTGTTCTTCGCCATGCCGTCGACGAAGCAGCCTTGGCCGAACAGCGCGGCCTGCTGGTCACCGGCGATGCCGCCGATCGGCACCGGCGCCCCGAGGATCGAGGCGTCGATCTCGCCGTACCGGTAGCTGGACGGATGGACCTCGGGCAGCAGTTCGCACGGTATGTCGAGCACCTCGAGCAGCTCGTTGTCCCAGCAACCCCGGTGGATGTCCCACAGGAGCGTGCGCGACGCGTTGCTCACGTCGGTCACATGCAGTCGACCGCCGGTGAGCTGCCAGACGAGCCAGCTGTCGATCGTACCGAAAGCCAGCTCGCCGCGTTGCGCGGCTGCGCGTGCGCCCGGCACATGGTCGAGGATCCAGCGGATCTTGGTGCCAGAGAAATATGCATCGAGCACCAGACCGGTCCGCTCGCGGAACAATGGCTCGAGCCCCCGCGCTCGCAGCTCGGCACACAGCGGCTCGGCGCGCCGGTCCTGCCAGACGATCGCGTTGTGCACCGGCTCGCCGGTGCGCCGATTCCAGAGGACTGTGGTCTCGCGCTGGTTCGTGATGCCGAGGCCAGCCAGGTCGCGCGGACCCAGGCCCGCCGTCGCGAGTGCCTCGCGCATCGTCTCGAGCTGCGTGCGCCAGAGATCGCGCGGGTCGTGCTCGACCTGGCCGGGGCTCGGGAAGTGCTGCAGGAACTCGCGCTGCGCGAGCGCGACAATCCGGCCCTCGCGGTCGAATACGATGCTTCGCGAGCTGGTCGTGCCCTGGTCCAGCGCCAGCAGGTACGTCATGTCCGGTCTCCTCGTCGCGGTACGTCAGCGTCGCCGTTTATTCGGCGATCACGATGCGGCCTTCCGATTCGGCCATCAGGGCTCGCAGCTCATCGGGCGGCGGCGCGTCGGTGAACAGCACGTCGACCTGCGACAGGTGGGCGAGCTGGACCATCGCATGCCGGCCGAACTTCGTATGATCGGCCGCAAGCCAGACTTCGCGCGACTGCTCGATGATGGTCTGCGCGACCCGTACCTCGCGGTAGTCGAAGTCGCGCAGCGTGCCATCGGCCTCGATCGCCGAGATACCGATCAGGCCGATGTCGACCTTGAACTGCCGGATGAAGTCCACAGTGGCCTCGCCGACGATCGCGCGGTCTCGTGGCCGCACGCTGCCGCCGGCGATCAGCACCTCGAAGTCGCCGCCCTCGCACAGGATCGCCGCGACGTTGAGGTTGTTCGTGACAATGCGCAGGTCCCGGTGATGGCGCAGCGCGCGCGCCACCTCCTCGGTGGTGGTGCCGATATTCATGAACAGCGAGCAGCCATCCGGCACGTGCTCGGCGACCGCCCGCGCAATGACACGCTTGCCTTCGATGTTGATCTGCTGACGCTGCTGGTAGCCGATGTTCTCGGTGGTCGAGCCCGGCAGCGAGACGCCGCCGTGGAAGCGCGACAGCAACCCCGCGTCGGAAAGCAGTCCGACGTCACGCCGTACCGTCTGCGGCGTGACGCCCAGCTCGCGCGCCAGTTCGTCGACCGAGACCGACCCGTGGCGGCGGACACGCTCGAGCAGACGTTGCTGGCGGGGATTGATGGCGAACACGATGACCGATTCTAATGCCCCGTCGCGTGCACGACGGGGACTCGAAGAGCGGCCGCTGCCCGGGGCAGTCGGCCGCTCGTTTCTGGCTAGAGACCATCAACCCGATAGGATCAACGAACCTTGCCGGCTTTCCACGCATTGAGCAGCGCATCGTAGGCGATGGTTTCACCCTTGGGCTTTTCGTTGGCCAGCTTGGCCCACGGTGCACCCTTGGCACTCAAGTACTTGGAGGGGTCTTCCTTCGGGTTGAGCTTGGGCGGGCAACGGGGCATGCCAGCACGTTCGAGACGAGCCATCACGTCGTCCATTTCTTCGGCCAGGCTGTCCATGGCTTGCTGCGGGGACTTTTCACCCGTCACCGCGACGGCCACGTTCTTCCACCAGAGCTGCGCGAGCTTGGGGT
>JBIIPQ010000503.1:0-3184 GCA_044342535.1 Burkholderiaceae bacterium | reverse complement strand
GTATCCTCGCTACCAGACTGACGACGTAAAACATTTCGTTCACACCCTCTCAGACGAACTCGGCCAGCGCGCCCTTCATCGTCTTCATCGCCTTGGCCTCGATCTGGCGGATGCGCTCGGCGGACACGCCGAACTCGTCGGCCAGCTCGTGCAGGGTCATCGTGCCGCCCTCGTCCTCGTCCTTGAGCCAGCGGGCCTCGATGATCCGGCGGCTGCGGGCGTCGAGCGCGTCGAGCGCCTGGCGGATGCCCTCGCCATGCAGCCGGTCGGTCTGACGGGCCTCGAGCTGCTGGGTCGGCTCGGCGCTCGGCGCCTGCAAGTAGGCGATCGGGCCCCAGGCCTCGTCGCCGTCGTCGGGCGCCGGATCGAGGACGATGTCGCCCCCGCCCATGCGGGTCTCCATCTCGACGACGTCCTGGGCACGCACGTTCAGCTCGCGGGCGATCGCCTCGACCGCGTCGGGGCTCAACGTGTGCTGGTCGGGCTTGTGCGAGCGCAGGTTGAAGAACAGCTTGCGCTGGGCCTTGGTGGTGGCCAGCTTAACCAGCCGCCAGTTCTTCAGGATGTACTCGTGGATCTCGGCCTTGATCCAGTGCATGGCAAAGGACACCAGCCGCACGCCGCGGTCGGGGTCGAAGCGCTTGACGGCCTTCATCAGGCCGATGTTGCCCTCCTGGATCAGGTCGGCATGCGGCAGGCCGTAGCCGAGGTACTGCCGCGCGATCGAGACGACCAGGCGCAGGTGGGACATCACCAGCTGGCGGGCGCCTTCGAGGTCGCCGGTGTCGCGCAGGCGGCGGGCGAGGGAGACCTCCTCCTCGGCGGACAGCATCGGCAGCCGATTGACGGCCGAGATGTACGCATCGATGTTGCCGACGGCCGGAACCGCCAAGCCGCCACCGAAGGCATGCGAGGGTGTCACCAAAGCGGTCGAGGAGCAGGTCATCCGTTCTTCCTTCCATGGGGCGGCGTGCCCCGGTGAAATGATGCTAGCACTCTGAGGTCGTGAGTGCTAATCGATCCTGACAATCGGCGCGATCGACGACGTCAATTGGGGCCAGATCCGGCGGCCACACGCTCGGTTCGTGCAAAACCTGTGAAATTTCAACGCTCTGGCGCGTCCTGTCTGTGAGGCAGTTGGCGTGCCTAGCGTTCCCGCATCCCCTGTCCGACCCGGTTCAGCGGCTTGAGCAGGTACTGGAGCACGGTCTTGTGACCGGCGAGCATCTCGACCGTGGCGGTCATGCCGGGCAGGATCTGCAGCTCGCTGCCGTCGGGGGCGCGCAGCCCGGTGGCGGGGGTGCGGATCAGCACCCGGTAGAAGGCGCCGGTCTCGTCGGGGTCGGGGGCGCCGGCGCCGGCGAGTGCGCCACGGCGCTCGTCGCGCAAGGTGTCGGGGCTGATGAACTCGACGGTGCCCTCGAGGCCGCCGTAGAGGGCGTAGTCGTAGGCCGAGAGCTTGACGACGGCCTTCTGGCCGGGCCGCAGAAAGGCGACGTCGGCGGGCTTGACGAAGGCCTCGACCACCAGGGTGTCCTCGATGGGGACGATCTGCATCAGGTCCTGGCCCTGCGAGATGACGCCGCCGATGGTGGTCACTCGGATGCTCTTGACCGTGCCCTTCATCGGCGAGCGCAGCTCGGTGCGTCGGTAGGAGTCGGCGCGGGCGTTGGCGGTCTCGCGGGTCTGGGCGAGCTCGGCCTCGACCTTGTTGAGCTCACCGGCGGCGTCCGCCCGGTAGCGGTTCTGGCGGTCGGCGAGCTGCAGCGCGAGGTCGTTGCGCTGGCGCTTCAGGCGCAGCGCCTCGACCTCGGACACCAGGCCGCGCGCGACCAGCGGGTCGACGATCTCGATCTCGCGGTCGAGCAGCGCGATGCCGCGCTGCAGGGAATCGGCGCCCTCGTCGAGGGCCTTGCGCCGGGCGTTGAAGGTCTCGGTCTCGCGCCGCACGAGTGCGGGCAGGGCGTTGGCCTCGGACGGGAACTTCAGCGCCTCGCCGTAGGCCTCTGCGCGCAACCGGGCGGCCTGCGCGGAGAGGGCGGCAACCTTGCCCTGCAGCTCGCGGTACAACGCCGAGGCGCGGGTGTCGTCCATGCGGATGAGAACCTGGCCGCGCTCGACGCGGTCGCCCTCCTTGACCAGCAGCGCGGTGAGCACGCCGGGCTCGAGGCTCTGGATCACCTGCTCCTTGCTGGACGGGATCACCCGGCCGTTGCCGCGGGTGACTTCCTCGAGCTTGGCCTGCCAGGCCCACAGCAGGAAGCTGCCGACGACGGCCGCCATCAGCGAGACGGACAGGAACGCGAGCCAGGGCCGGCGCGGCGGCGGCGGGGCGAGACGGATCGCGGCGAGCGAGACGGTGCGCCCGGGCGGGTCCGGGGGCGGCCCGGGCGGGCCCGGAGGCTGGCCGGGCGGGCCCGGGGGCGGCCCGGGCGGCAGGCCCGGCGGGCCGGCGCCCTGGTGTTCAGCCTGATACACGGGGCACCTCCCGGGCGTCGGTCACCGGCACGGTGATGCCGCGGGCGAGTTGCTCGAGCGCGGCAGCGCGCGGCGCGTCGAGCACGACGCGGCCGGCCTCGATGACGACGATGCGATCGACCAGCTCGAGCGCCGCCGGCCGGTGGGTGGCCACCAGCAGCGTGCGGTCGCGCGCCCATTCGCCGATCGCGGTGATCACCTGCTTCTCGCTGTTCTGGTCGAGGCCGCTGGTGGGCTCGTCGAGCAGCACGATGCGCGGGTCGCGCATCAGCAGGCGCGCTAGCGCGACGAGCTGACGCTGCCCGCCCGACAGGCCCGTGCCATCCTCGCCGAGCTGCAGGTCCAGGCCGCGCGGATGGCGGGCGACCATCGCGTCGAGTCCGAGCGTGCGCAGCGCCCACAGCAGGCGGGCGTCGTCGGGGCCGCGGTCGCTGCGCGCGATCTCGAGGTTCTCGCGCAGCGTGCCGAGGAACAGGCGCGGCTGCTGCGGCACCAGGCCGACGACGCCGCGCAGCTCGGCGGGGTCGAGCTGGCGGGCCTCGATGCCGTCGACGCGGACCATGCCGGCGGTGGGCGTGTACAGGCCGGCGGCGAGCCGCAGCAGCGTGGACTTGCCGCTGCCGGTGCGCCCGAGCAGCGCGACCTTCTCGCCGGCGCGCAGGTTCAGGTCGAAGCCGCGGAACAGCGTCGGGCCGTTGCGGTCGTG
>JBIIPQ010000502.1:0-3195 GCA_044342535.1 Burkholderiaceae bacterium | reverse complement strand
ATCGTCGCGACCATGGGCGCGCAGCGCTCGCCCTTCCTCGAGGGCGTGCCGACGCTCAAGGAGTCGGGCATCGACCTCGACGTGCCGCTCTGGTACGGCCTCTACGCGCCGGCGGCGGTGCCACCCGCGACCCTCGAGCGCCTGCGCGCGACCGTGGTCGCGTCACTGGGCACGCCGGCCACGAAGGAGCGGCTCGCACGCCTCGGCCTGGTGCCCGCGCCGAGCACCGGCGCCGAGCTGACCGCGCTTCAGCAGCGCGAATCCGCGATGTGGGGCCCGCTCGTCAAGGCATCCGGCTTCACCCCCGAAGACTGAACGCAGGCAGAGCCCTCCCGCCCATGGCATCGACCCGCCCCAACTTCGTCTTCATCGTCGCCGACGACCTCGGGTACGCGGACCTCGGCTGCTACGGCGGGCGCGACGCCGCCTTCGGTCCGGTCTCGCCCGAGCTCGACCGGCTCGCCGCAGGCGGCATCCGCTTCACGCAGGGCTACTCGAACTCGCCGGTCTGCTCGCCCACGCGCTTCGGGATGATCACCGGCCGCTACCAGTACCGGCTGCGCGGCGCGGCCGAGGAGCCGATCCGCAGCGCCGACCGCGGCAAGCCGCACATCGGCCTGCCACCCTCGCATCCGACGCTCCCCTCGCTGCTCAAGGCCGCCGGATATCGCACCGCGCTCGTCGGCAAGTGGCACCTCGGCCATCCGCCCGCCTTCGGGCCCCTGAAGTCCGGCTACGACGAGCATTTCGGCCCGATGTCGGGCGGCGTCGACTACTTCACCCACTGCGACTCGCGCGGCCAGCACGACCTGTGGGAAGGCGAGGCGCTCGCGCCCACCGACGGCTACCTGACCGACCTGCTGTCGCGGCGGGCGGTCGAGGTCGTCGAGCGCGCCGCGCGCGAGCCCGGCACGCCCTTCCTGCTGAGCCTGCACTACACCGCGCCGCACTGGCCTTGGGAAACCCGCGACGACGCCCGCCTCTCGCCGCAGGTGCGCGACAACCTGTTCCACCTCGATGGCGGCAACGTCGAGACCTACCGGACGATGATCCGGCAGATGGACGAGGGCATCGGCACGCTGATGGCCACGCTGCGCCGACTTGGCCTCGAGCGCGACACGCTGGTCGTCTTCACCAGCGACAACGGCGGCGAGCGCTTCTCCGACAGCTGGCCGCTGGTGGGCGGCAAGATGGACCTGACCGAGGGCGGCATCCGCGTGCCGTGGATCGCGCACTGGCCGGCGGTGATCCCGGCGGGCGCACGCAGCGCCCAGCCCTGCATGACGATGGACTGGAGCGCGACGATGCTCGATGCGGCCGGCGTGCCCGCCGACCCCGCGTACCCGCTGGACGGCGCGTCGATGCTGCCGGTGCTGCGCGATCCGACGTGCACGTTCGCGCGGCCGCTGCACTGGCGGATGAAGCACCGCGGCCAGCGGGCGCTGCGCGACGGCGCCTGGAAGTACCTGCGCGTCGACGGCGTCGACTACCTGTTCGACCTGTCGCACGACGAGCGCGAGCGCGCCAACCTCGCGAAACGCGAGCCCACGCGCCTGGCCGCGATGCGCGCCGACTGGGAGGCCTGGAACGCGACCATGCCGGCGATCCCGGAGGACGCGGCGGTCAGCCTGGGGTATTCGACGCAGGACATGCCGCAGCGGTGAGGGACCGGGCCCGCGCACGCCGCGCACGGGCCTCGTGGACGGCAGCGGGTGCGCCGTCCGGCCCGACTCGTCGCGCTACACCCAGCCCTGCCGCCACACGGACGGATCACGCAGCTCGCGCCATGCGATGCGCCGCACCCGACCCGAATGGACCGCCTCGATCTCGACCCACTCCACCCGCATCGCCGGGTCCTCGGGCTCGATGACGCGCGTGACCAGGAAGTGCTTCTCGCGCGCGACCGGTACGGCCGCGGTCCACTTCGAGCGGAGCAGCTTGGCGGGCTGGATCGGATTGACGGGCGGGCGGGCGGGCGCCCCGGGGGCTGACGGCATTCGGGCTCGGGCGGGCATCGGGACAGCCGCCGATCGTACCTCCCGGCACGCGGCGCGGCACGGGCGCACCGGTCAGAGCGCTACACTCGCCCGCGCAGCGACACCCACCCCACCCTGCCGTTGCGACCGGAGGACCGTGCCGTGCTGATCTTCAGGCAGTTGTTCGACCCCACCTCGTCGACCTACACCTACCTGCTGGCCGACCGCCGCAGCGGCGAGGCGCTGATCATCGACCCGGTGTTCGAGCAGGCGCGCCGCGACGCCGCGCTGGTCTCCGAACTCGGCCTGCGGCTGCGCTGGACGCTCGAGACCCACACGCACGCCGACCACGTCACCGGCGCCTGGCTGCTCAAGCGGCTGTGCGGCGCCGACATCGCGGTGCCGGCCGAGGGCGGTGCGCAGGGTGCGGACCGGACGCTGCGTCATGGGGACCGCATCGCCTTCGGCACGCGCCACCTCGCCGTGCGCGCGACCCCGGGCCACACCGACGGCTGCCTGAGCTTCGTGCTCGACGACGAGTCGATGGCCTTCAGCGGCGACTGCCTGCTGGTGCGCGGCTGCGGCCGCACCGACTTCCAGCAGGGCGATCCGCACCGGCTGTGGCGCTCGGTGCGCGCCGAGCTGTTCAGCCTGCCGCTCGACTGCCTGCTCTATCCGGCGCACGACTACCGCGGCCTGACGGTCACCAGCGTGCGCGAGGAACGGGCCTACAACCCGCGGCTCGGCGGCGAGATCGGCGAGGACGACTTCGTCGGCTACATGCACAACCTGAAGCTGCCGCATCCCAAGCAGATCGACGTCGCGGTGCCGGCCAACCTCGTCTGCGGCCGGCCGTCCGACGAGGGCCCCGCCGGCACCGGGCAGGCCGATCGCGAGCCCGGCTGGGCATCGCTCGTCTTCACCTTCGCCGGCCTGTGGGAGATCCAGCCGCAGGGGCTCGAGGAGGCCGCACGCGGCGTGCAGGTGGTCGACGTTCGCGAGCCGGCGGAGTTCGACGGGCCGCTCGGGCACATCGCACAGGCGCGGCCGATCCCGCTCGGCGAGCTCGATGCGCGCCTGGGCGAGCTGTCCAAGGCACATCCGGTCGTCACCGTCTGCCGCTCGGGCGCGCGTTCGGCGCAGGCCGCGACGCTGCTGCAGAAGGCCGGCTTCGCCGAAGTGGCCAACCTGGCCGGCGGCATGCTGCGCTGGCGCGCGA
>JBIIPQ010000501.1:0-3208 GCA_044342535.1 Burkholderiaceae bacterium | reverse complement strand
GGCGCTGGCCGAGTCCGAACGCCGGCTGCGGGCCCTGACCGATCACCTGCAGCAGGCGGTCGAGGACGAGCGGGCCGCGATCGCCCGCGAGGTCCATGACGACGTCGGAGGCATGCTGACCGCGCTGCGCTTCGATCTGTCCTGGATCGAGCGCCACGGCGAGGAGCCGGTGCGGGCGCGGGCCCGCCAGGGGCTCGACACCCTCAACCAGGCGGTGCTGGCGGTGCAGCGGATCATGCGCAACCTGCGGCCGCCTGCGCTCGACGCCGGGATCGTCGCCGCACTGGATTTCCTCGTGCAGCAGTTCTCCAGCCGTACCGGCATCGACACGCAGCTCACCGCCAACCGCGACCGGATCGAGGTGAGCGAGCAGGTCGCCATCACCGTCTACCGCGTCGCCCAGGAGTCGCTCACCAACGTCGCCAAGCATGCGCAGGCGCGCCGCGCGCGCGTCGATCTGGTCATCCAGGACGACACGCTGTCGCTCGAGATCAGCGACGACGGCATCGGCATCCGGGCGGCCGACATCGACAAGCCGGGCTCGTTCGGCCTGCGCGGGCTGACCGAGCGCGTGCGTCAGGTGCATGGCTGGATCGACGTGGCGGTCGGCGAGCGCCGCGGCGCGGTGATGCTGACGATCCCCCTGACGCAGCAGGCAGCGTCACGATTCATGGACGAGAGCGACGCATGATCGACGTGGTGATCGTGGACGACCACGCACTGATCCGGCGCGGCCTGCGCGACTCGCTGACCGAGGCCGGCGACATCCGCGTGGTCGGCGAGGCCGGCGACTACGGCGGGCTGCGCCAGCTGCTGCGCGAGACGCCGTTCGACGTGCTGCTGCTGGACATCAACCTGCCCGGGCGCAGCGGCCTGGACGTGCTGCACTCGCTGGCCGAAGAGAGCACCCGCGTGCGCGCGCTCGTGCTGACGATGTACCCGGAGGACCAGTACGCGATCCGCGCACTGAAGGCCGGGGCGATGGGCTACCTGAACAAGTCGGCCGACCCGTCGCAGATCATCACGGCGATCCGCACGCTGGCGGCGGGACGCAAGTACATCACCCCGGCGATCGCCGAGGTGCTCGCCACCCGGCTGTCGGTCGACGAGTCCGAGAAGCCGCACGAACGGCTCTCCGACCGGGAGTTCCAGACGCTGATCCGGCTGGCGGCCGGCCAGCGCCTGTCCGACATCGCCGCCGAGCTCAGCCTGTCCCCGAAGACGGTATCGGTCTATCGTGCAAGGGTGCTCGAGAAGCTGGCGATGCAGTCGAATGCGGATCTGACGGCTTATTGCTTGCGGAATGGGCTGATCGATTGAGTCAGCCGCCTCTCGGCGGATTCCCGTTCTCGACGCAGCAGTGCGCCGCAAGCATGCGGCGCCCCTTGACCAGGCTCGCCGCAGTGCGGCTCGAAACCCCTGGTCAAGCAATCGCGACACAGTTCTTGCCGGCGTTTTTCGCCTGGTACATGCCGTCGTCGGCCCGACCGATCGCCGTCTCCAGCGAATCCTGCGGATCGACACGGGTGGTACCGGCCGAGAACGTGATGAAGATCTGCTTCGCGTCGAACAGGTACACCGCTCGGGTCAGCTCCCGCTGCGCGCGCACCAGCAACTCGCGCGCCTGCACGTCGGTCAGGCCCGGCAGCAGGATCACGAACTCCTCGCCGCCGTAGCGCGCCACGGTGTCGCCGGGCCGCACCTTGCCCTGGAGCAGGCCGGCGAGGTGACGCAGCGCGCCGTCGCCCGCCTGGTGGCCGAGCGCATCGTTGACCTTCTTGAAGTCGTCGATGTCCAGCAGCGCGATGGCGAGCGGATCGCCGGTGGCGCGCAGCGACTGCATCGCCCGGTCGAAGGCCCGCTCGAGCCCGGCGCGGTTCGCCGTGCGGGTCAGGTGGTCGGTCAGCATTCGCTCGCTGGCCTGCGCCAGTTCGCGCTCGAGCCGCTCGACTTCGCTCTCGAGGGCCTGCGCACGTTCCGAGCGCTCGTCCAGGTCGCGGCGGGCCTCGTCGAAGGTCTGGTGGACCTCGTTCGCGTCGGCGAGCAGGCCACGCACGCGCTCGGCGATCCCCTCGAGCGAGTCGGCCGTCGAGATCGCCTGCAGGTGCCCGCTCAGCGTCTCGCCGAATGCAGCGGTGTTCGAACCGAGGTGCGTCATCTGCTGCACCAGATGCGGCAACAGGTCGCGCAGCGACGACACGGCGTCGCGCCGGCTGCGGGTGATCGACTGCTGGGTGACCAGGGCCTGCTGCAGCAGCGAGCGCGCGGCGGCGAGCGTGCGCCGGTCCGCGCCGTCGCGCACCGAATCGCGCACCGCCAGCACCTGCGACTGGATCCAGCTGCCTTCCTCGGCGATGGCCTCGAAGCTGCTGCACAGCGACATCACGATCTCGACGAGCTCGGTATTGACCTTGCGTGACTTCGCCAGGTCGCGCTGCACGACGAGCGCGGCGTGCGTGTCGGCTTCGAGCGCGCGCGTATCGGCCGGCGCGGCAGCGGGTCCGGCGACGACGTCGGCGGACGCCGAAGGCGCGAGGACGATCTCGGGCGCAGCACCGGTCACGACCGGCAGGTCCATCCGCCACTGCACCAGCAGCAGCTCGAGCTGCGCACGCAGCGCCGCGTCGTTCGCCTCGTTCTCGTGCGCGGCGGCGACCATCGCGTCGAGCCGGCGGGCCATCGGCCATTCGCGCCCGGACCGGCCGGCGGCCTCGATCACCGTGGCCAGCAGCGCGCCCCAGCGGCCGCGAGGCGTCTGTTTGCCGATCTGCAGCAGCGTGGACAGCGCCTCGGTCCAGCGCTGCTCGCGCACCGCGGACGCGAGCCCCGCGTAGGTCCCCTCGCCCGGCTCGGCGCGCTGCGTCAGCAGCCGTACCGACGCCTGCGCGACCTGCTCGGCATCGGCGCCGCCGCTCGGCCCGCCGATCTCGGCCCAGGCCTTGCGATAGTTGCCCGGGGTCGGCACGAGCTTGCGCTCGGCGAGATGGCGGATCGTCGCGCGCGCGGCATCGGTGGCCGACATCGCCAGGTTGTCGGTGCGCATCGGCGCGATGGACGGCTGCGACAGCTTCATGCCGCGATCTCGGTCGCTGCGACACCGTGTGCGTCGGCGAACGCGAACGCATCGCCGCGCAGGCTCACCACGGCTTCGATCCAGCCGTCGGCGCCGCGCTCGGTGCCGCCCGCCGACAGGCAGCGCAGCCGCTGC
>JBIIPQ010000137.1:0-10258 GCA_044342535.1 Burkholderiaceae bacterium | reverse complement strand
GTCTCCCAGACCCAGTCGGCCGAAAGCTGCGTCAGGTCGCGGAACTTGGCTTCGCTGGTGGCCAGCTGCTGGGCCATCGCGCGCATCGCGGTGATGTCCTGCACGATGCCGGCGAGCCGCACGGTGCGGCCGGTCTTGTCGGTCTCGGCCCGCGCCACGCTGCGGACCCAGACCTGCTCGCTGCCGTGCTTGGTGTACCGGTACTCGATGCGCACCTCCCGGCCGTGCTTGATCGCGCGACGGTGGGCCGACTGCCAGCGAGCCTGGTCGTCCGGATGCACGCAGATGAAGAAGGCCTTCGGGCTGGGCGGCGGCTGCGTGGGGTCGATGCCGAAGACCCTGAAGGTGCCGTCGCTCCAGTAGTAGCGCTCCTCGTCGATGTCGTAGACCCAGGAGCCGAGGACGGCGAGGCTCTCGGCCACGCCGTACTGACCCTGCAGGTCCGAGAGCCGGCGCACGATCCCGCGCTCCACGCCGAGCTGCTCGACCACGTTGAGCAGCAGGAACGCGATGACGCCGAGGGACAGCAGCGCGAGCGGCAGCGCGAAGACGGCGGCGCCGCCGAGGGTCTCCGGGGCCGTCTTCGCGGCGATATGCAGACCGATCGCGAGGGCGAGCGTGACCCCGACGACCAGCCAGCCTCGCCGGTGCGTGCGCGCCTGTACGTAGAATCTGCTCAGAGCTTCAGGGTTCACCGACCGCCGCCACGCTGCTGGCGTCCGCGCCTTTGCCACGCATCACACTTCGCCCGATGACCATCGACGCCGTCTCCGAGCACCGTTCAGAGCCCCCGTTCAATGCCGGTCCAGGCGCGCCCTCGCGCTGGGTCGCGCGCTGGCTGCCGGTCGTGCGCCCGGGAGGCCGGGTCCTCGACTTCGCCAGCGGCACCGGCCGCCACGCGCGGCTGGCACGCGAAGCGGGTCTCGAGGTGCTCGCCGTCGACCGTGACACGACCGCTCTGGCTTCGTTGGAGGGTACGGGCATCGAGACCCGATCGGAAGATCTGGAGCATGGACGGTGGTCCTTCGCGGCCGAGCGGTTCGACGCGATCGTGGTCACGAACTACCTGTTCCGGCCGCGTCTGGACCTGCTCGCGACGCTGCTGGCCCCGGGCGGGATCTGGCTCTACGAGACCTTCGCAGACGGCAACGCCCGTTACGGGCGGCCGGCGAGCCCGGCCTTCCTGCTGCGTCAGGGCGAGCTCGCCCGGGCCGCCGGGCGCGCCGGCCTGCACCTGCTCGCCTTCGAGGACGGCTTCCTGCCCGCGCCGCGGCCGGCGCGCGTGCAGCGGGCCGTGGCGGTGCGGGGGCCATTCGATCCCGAAAGGGTGCCCCTCGCCTGACCGTCCGTCGGGCGTGCTGCGATAGAATCGCGGTTTTCCGTCACGCACACCCACCATGATCACAGGCAGCATCGTCGCCATCGTCACGCCGATGCACGAGGACGGCAGCCTCGACCTGGCGCGTTACCGCGCGCTGATCGACTGGCACGTCGCGAGCGGCACCGCAGCCATCGTCGCAGTCGGCACCACCGGCGAGTCGCCCACGGTCGACGTGGACGAGCATGCGACGCTGATCCGCGTGGCAGTCGAGCACGCCGCAGGGCGCGTGCCGGTCATCGCCGGCACCGGCGGCAATTCCACGCGCGAGGCGATCGAGCTCACCCGCCATGCGGCCGCGGTCGGCGCGCAGGCCTCGCTGCAGGTCGTGCCGTACTACAACAAGCCCGGCCAGGAAGGCCTGTACCAGCATTTCCGTGCGGTCGCCGAAGCGGCCGACCTGCCGGTCATCCTCTACAACGTGCCCGGCCGCACGGTCGCCGATCTGTCCAACGACACCATCGTGCGCCTGGCCGAGGTGCCCGGCATCGTCGGCCTGAAGGACGCGACCGGCGACATGCCGCGCGTCGCGGACCTGCTGTCGCGCGTGCCGGCCTCGTTCGCGCTGTACAGCGGCAACGACGATTCGGCGCTCGCACTGATGGCGCTCGGCGGCCACGGCGTCATCTCGGTGACCGCCAACGTCGCGCCGCGCGAGATGGCCGAGCTGTGCGCCGCGGCCCTCGCCGGCGACATGAAGTCCGCCCGAGCGATCAACAACCGGCTGCTGCCGCTGCACGTCAAGCTCTTCGTCGAGGCCAACCCCATTCCGCTGAAGTGGGCGATGCAGCGGATGGGCCGCATCGAGGGCGGCATCCGCCTGCCGATGACGCCGCTCGAGCCGCGCCATCATGCGGTGGTCGAGGCGGCACTGCGCCAGTCCGGAGTGCTCGCATGAGGGCGCCCCGCATGCACCTGCCGCGTGTCCCGGTCGCGCTCGCGCTGGTCGCGGCCCTGCTCGGCGGCTGCTCGATCTCCGACGGCTTCCGGGAGGTGACGAGCATCGAGTACAAGAGCGCATCGAAGGGCCCGCCGCTCGACATCCCGCCCGACCTGATCAAGCCGCGCGGCGACGATCGCTTCGCGATCCCCGACCGGCCGGCGACCGGCACCACGTTCTCCGACTTCTCGCGCGAGCGGGCCGTCGAGCGCGCGTCCCCGACGGCGGGCGGCCCGGTGGTGCTGCCGCAGCCGCAGGGCGCGCGCATCGAGCGGCAGGGCTCGCAGCGCTGGCTCGTCGTCGACCAGGCGCCCGAGAAGGTCTGGCCGGTCGTGCGCGACTTCTGGTCGGAGTCGGGCTTCGTGCTGCGTACGGAGTCGCCCGAGACCGGGATCATGGAGACCGAGTGGGCCGAGCGCCGTGCGGCGGTGCCGGATTCGTGGGTGCGCAGCCAGCTCTCGCGCGTGCTGAACAGCCTCTACACCTCCGGCGAACGGGACAAGTTCCGCACGCGGCTCGAGTCGAGCGGCAAGGGCACCGAGATCTTCGTCAGCCATCGCGGTATGACCGAGGAGCTGAGCGGCGCGCTGAAGGAGTCGACCGTCTGGGTCACCCGACCGTCCGATCCCGAGCTCGAGGCGGAGTTCCTGCGCCGGCTGATGCTTCGCTTCGGGCCGGTCGGCGGCGCACCGCAGCAGGCTGCGCTCGGTCCCTCGTCCGCGGGCGGTCCGGCCCCGGCGCCGGTGCCCGAGCGCGCTCGGATCATCGATGTCGACGGGCGCCAGGTCGTCGTGCTGACCGAGGGCTTCGACCGCTCCTGGCGGCAGGTCGGCCTCGCCCTCGACCGCAGCGGCTTCACTGTCGAGGACCGCGACCGCTCGAAGGGCGCGTTCTTCGTGCGGTACGTCGATCCCGAGCAGGAGGCCAAGGCCCGAGGCGTGATCGACCGGGTCTTCGGCACCGGCCCGAAGAAGGACCTGACCGGCCGCCGCTACCGGATCGTCATCCAGGACCGCGCGACCGGGGGCGGTTCGCAGGTGTCGGTGTTCGACGAGGAGGGCAAGGTGCCCTCGGCCGACGCCGACAAGCGCAACGTGACCCGCATCGTCGCGATCCTGCACGAACAGCTCCGCTGAGACGGTGCGATTCGCCAGCCTGGGCAGCGGCAGCGAAGGCAACGGCCTGCTCGTGGAGACCGGGGGCGGCGCGGCGGGCGGCCGCGCCTGTCGCGTGCTGGTCGACTGCGGGTTCGGGCTGCGTGACGCCGGGCGGCGGCTCGCCCGCCTCGGCTGCGAGCCCGGCACGCTCGACGGCATCCTGGTCACCCACGAGCACGGTGATCACGTCGGCGGGGTGTTCCGCCTCGCGCGCCATCACGCGATCCCGGTCTACCTCACCTACGGTACGCTGCGCGCGAGCCCGCAGGCGACGGGCTGCGAGGCCCTGGTCCGGGTGATCGACTCTCACCGGGCGTTCGAGCTCGGTGGCCTGCGCATCGAACCCTTCCCGGTCCCGCACGACGCCCGCGAACCGGTGCAGTACGTGCTCGACGACGGCGATGCCCGGCTCGGTGTGCTGACGGACATCGGTCACCCGACGGCGCACCTGCCGCTCGCGCTGTCGCGGCTGACCGCGCTGGTGCTCGAGACGAATCACGATGCCGGACTGCTCGCCGGCAGCGACTATCCGATGGCGCTGAAACGCCGCATATCGGGACGCTACGGACACCTCGAGAACGCCGAGTCGGCGAGGATCCTCGAAGGACTCGACCGCAGCCGCCTGCGTCGGGTGGTGGCGGCCCACCTGAGCCGGCAGAACAACCGTCCCGACCTCGCGCAGGCCGCGCTCGCGCCGGTGCTGGGCTGGGCCGACGAGCAGGTGCTGGTCGCCGACCAGGACGACGGGCTCGACTGGACGTCGGGCTAGCTGGCTAGCTGCCAGGCCGAGCACCGCCGGCCGGACGTGACCGGCCGGAAACGAACGGGCCGGAAACGAACGGGCCGGAAACGAACGGGCCGGAAACGAACGGGCCGGAAACGAACGGGCCGGAAACGAACGGGCCGGCATGACGCCGGCCCTTTCGGCTTCACGCGGCACCCGCTCGCGCGGGGCCACACCGGACGATCGCCGCGAGGCGAGCGCCCGGTCGTGAGTTCACTTCTTCGCGGCGGCGTCCTTCGCGGCCTCGACGGCCTTGGCGGCGGCGTCCTTGGCGGCGTCCGCAGCCGAACTCGCGGCAGCGGCGGCACCGCTGGCGGCGTCCTTGGCGGCCTGGCCCGCCTTGTCGGCGGCATCCTTGGCGGCGTCGGTGGTGGCGGCGGCGGCAGCGCCCGCAGCCGAACCGGCCGCGGTTGCAGCGGCGCCGGCGGCAGTGCCGGCATCCTTGGCGGCCTCGACGGCCTTGGCGGCGGCGTCCTTCGCCGCATCGGCGGCCTGCGACGCATCCGGCGCAGCGGTCGGTGCCGGTGCCGGCGCCGGTGCCGCGGCCGGCGCGGGCGCCGGCGCCGGCGCCGGGGCCTCTTCCTTCTTGCCGCAGGCTGCGAGCGAAGCGGCGAGGAGGGTCGCGACGAGGAGGGTCTTGGTGTGCATGGTGCTTATCCTAAGGGGTTGTAAAGGGGTCGGGCCCGGCTTGACCCGATGCGTAGCCTGCGTGTCCGCGCTGTGCGGGCGGGGCACGGCGGACGGATCGGAGACCGTCGACCGGACAGCCTTCTATTCTAGCAAGCTCGCGCTCGGTGCATGACGGGCACCCGGACGGTGCGTGGCGCGAAGGCTGCGCTCAGAGGCCCAGGGTGTGGGCGGTGAGGCAGGGCAGGCTTTCGTCCCAGAGCGCGTCGAAGCGGGCCGCGAGCGGCTCCACCGTCGGCGGGTCGGCGAGCGAGAGCCGGCCGCGGAAGAAGTCGCGATGCGCCCGCCTCATCGCATGGAGCCGGTCGCCGAGCAGCAGCCCTTCGCCGTCGGCGAGCGCGGCCGGAACCTGTCGGCACTCGATCGCTGCGGCGTACCGGCGGCGGGTCGTCATGAAGCGGGCGGCCCGTCGCTCCAGCCATTCCGGATCGGCGACCAGCACCCGCAGGCGCGCCATCGGGTCGGCGAGCAAGGCGGACAGCAGCTCCACGCCGAGCGGCGTGTCGAGCGGCCAGTCCGAGAAGTCCTGGTCGAGGAGCAGCAGCTCGCGGCGCGTCGCGCTCAGTGCTGCGAGCACCGCTTCGGTGAACTCGCCGCGGCTGCGGAACAGGACGGAGGACTCGGGTCGCATCGGCTCAAGGGTCTGGCGTGGCCGCGGGCGCCACGCCGATGCGCAGCCAGCCCGCGTCGTGCCATCCGCTGAGCATAGCGGCGACACCCGGCGCGGCGAAGGCGCGCGGGCACTCGACGGCAGCGAGGAGCCGCCGGTCGGCCAGTCTGCCGAGCCACCTGCGGGCCGGTGCGGGCACCTCGAAGGCCTCGCCGTTGACGAAGACCGTGCGGCCGCGCCAAGCCATCCGCGTGCGGCGGTCGAGACGCAGGCCGTCGCGTGCGGCGGCCCGCTCGAAGCGGGCGGGTGCGAGCGGCTCGGGCGCGTCGAACCAGACCTGGGCCTTGGGCTCGGTCAGCCAGCGGCCCACGAACCGGTCGACCTCGGCCGCAGACGGACGCCAGTCGAGCGCCCAGCCGCGCAGCCGCTCGGCGAGGTCCTCGGGCAGCCGACCGGGCGTGGCGGTCGGCGCCCGTCCCCGATCCGCGAAACGCGGGTCGCGGCCGCCGGGCTCGTCCGCGGCGGCCGCGAGGAAGGCCGTCAGGAACTCCCGGCGCGACGGCGCCCGAAAGCCGATCGAGAACGTCATGCACTCGCCGACCGCGGTGCCGTCGTGACCCCATCCGGGCGGCAGGTAGAGCATGTCGCCGGGCTCCAGGAGCCACTCCTCGGTCGGCGCGAAGTTCGCCAGCAGCTTGAGCGGCGCATCGGGCACCAGGCTCGCATCGCCCGGCGGCGCGATCCGCCAGCGCCGCCTGCCGCGCGCCTGCAGCAGGAAGACGTCGTACTGGTCGACGTGCGGGCCGACGCCGCCGCCGTCGGTCGCGAAGCTGACCATCAGGTCGTCGACGCGCGCGTCGGGGACGAAGCGAAAGCGCGCCATCAGGGCGGCGATGGCGTCGTCGTGCAGGTCCACGCCCTGCACGAGCAGCGTCCAGCCGGGCCGTCGGCGCGGCGGCAGCCGCTCGTGCGGGCCGTGCTCGAGCCGCCAGCGTCCGTCCGATGCGCTCACGGTGCGCGACTCGACGTCGTCGCGGGCCGCCAGCTCGAACAGCCGGGCGGGCTCGATCGGCGCGACGAATCCGGGGAAGGCGCCGCGCGCGAGCAGCGGCGCACGCTGCCAGTGACGGCGCATGAACTGGTCTACACTCAGTCCACCGATCGAGTCGAGAAGGTCCATCGTGGTCGAGGCCATGCAGATCGCAGAGAACGTGTGGGTCACCGTGCGCTACCGCCTGTACGACTCCCAGGGCGAGGCCCTCGAGGAGGGCGAACGGGAGTGGACGTACCTGCACGGTGGCTACGGGGCGGTGTTCCCGAAGGTCGAGGCCGCGTTGCTCGGGCAGCCCGTCGGCTACGCGACGACGCTCTACCTCGAGCCCGAGGACACCTTCGGCGACTACGACGCGTCGCTGCTGCGCATCGCGCCGCGCGAGGGCTTTCCGGCGGCGCTCGAGCCGGGCATGACCTTCGAAAGCGTGCCGGGCGAGGCACCCGACGGCGAACTGTACACCGTCACCGATCTGACCGAGGACACCGTGGTCCTCGACGGCAACCATCCGCTCGCCGGCATGGCGATCCGCTTCGAGCTCGAGATCGAGGACCTGCGCGCCGCGACCGATGAGGAGATCGCGGCCGAGCGCGAGCGGGCCGACGCCGAAGCGGGCTGAGCACCGCCGTCGGGGGCGCGCGGGCCTTCATCAGGGCCGCGGGCCGGGGACCTGCCGGGTCGCGACGTGGAAGCGCTCGGGCGCCTGAGGGTCGTAGGCGATCCTCACCCAGGACGCCGTGAACGGCCAGCCGAAGCATTCGACCCGGGTCACGTGGGCATAGGGCTCGCCGCGCGGATCGCGCAGCGGCTGGTCGACGGTGAAGCGGTGCGCGTCGCCGTGCAGCAGCAGGATCGGTCGCGTGAAGGCCTCGGCCGTCTCGCGCAGCACCGCGATCCAGTCCGCGAATCCGGACGATGCCCTCGGCTGCCAGTCGGGCTCGGCGTGGAAGGCGATCACCAGCGCGTCGGCGCGCTCGCGCAGCGCGAGCCGCAGGGTCTCGGCGAGCCACTGCCGGTTGCGCGCCGTTCGCGCATCGAACTCGGCGCGGGCACCCTCGTAGCCCTCGCGCCCGTTGTTGCTGCCGACGACGTGCGCGGCGACGAAGCGGACGCGACCGATCCGCCAGCGCACGTTCTCGGGCTGTCCGCGCTGCCGCTCGAAGGCGAGCGCCCCGCGGGCAGCGTCGCCGCCCAGGCCGAGCGGCTCCGGGGTCGACCAGAAGCGTGCGCGCAGTGCGGCCAGCCGCTCGATGGGGTCGTAGCCGCCGGACCTCCAGCCGTGGCAGTCCGTCCACTCGTTGTCGCCCGGCAGCAGCACCAGCGGGTGCGCGCTGCGTGCGAGCAGGGCCGCGCGGCGCTCGTAGAGCGCGTCGCTGCACGGCTCGCGACTCGACTTGATGTCGCCGACGTGCAGCACGAAGTGCAGCGGGTCGGCGTCGGTGGCGGCGAGGATCGCGACGAGGCTGGTTTCGTCGGACTCGGAGTAGGGCAGGTCGCCGATCAGCGCGAACGCGAACCCGCCGTCCGTGGCGTCGGCGGCGCGCTCGCCCTCGGCCGTGCGGCCGGGACGCGCCCACGGAAGGTACGTGAGCAGCGCGCCCGCCGACACGGTCCTCAGTGCCGCGCGGCGTGCGGTCAACGCGGGCCCTCGCCGTCGAGCAGCGCGCGCAGCCGGTAGAGCGCATCGAGCGCCTGCCGAGGGTTCAGCGCGTCCGGGTCGATCGCGGCGAGTGCCTCGACGACACGCATCGCCGGCCGGCCAGCGGCGGGATCGGTACTGCGCGCATCGGCGCCCGTGCTGTCGTCGCCTCCGGACCGGCCGCCGTCGTCGTCCGTTCCCGGTCCGTCCGGCCCGATCGCCGGGTCGTCGCCGAGCGAGAACAGATCGAGCTGGTCGTCATGGGCGCGGGCCCGGGCCTCGAGCTGCTCGAGCAGCTGGCCGGCCTTGCGCACCACCGGCGCGGGCAGCCCCGCGAGGCGGGCCACCTGCAGACCGTAGCTGCGGCTCGCCGGGCCGGGCCGCACCTCGTGCAGGAACACGATGCCACCGTGGTGCTCGGCGGCTGCCAGGTGCAGATTGACCGCGGCCGGCGAGGTCTGGGCGAGCTGCACCAGTTCGAAGTAGTGGGTGGCGAAGAGCGTCATCGCGCGGTTGTGCTGCAGCAGCCGCTCGGCGATCGCGTGGGCCAGCGCAAGCCCGTCGAAGGTCGAGGTGCCGCGGCCGATCTCGTCCATCAGCACCAGCGAATGCGGGCCGGCTGCAGCGAGCACCGTCGCCGCCTCGGTCATCTCGACCATGAAGGTCGAGCGCCCGCCGGCGAGATCGTCCGAGGCGCCGATCCGGGTGAAGATGCGGTCGATCGGCCCGATCTCGCAGTCTGCGGCGGGCACGAAGCTGCCGGCGTGGGCGAGCAGCGCGATCAGCGCGACCTGCCGCATGTAGGTCGACTTGCCCCCCATGTTCGGACCGGTGACCAGCAGCATCCGGCGCTCGGGCGAGACCGTGCAGTCGTTCGGCGTGAAGCGCTCGACCATCGCCTCTACCACCGGATGGCGGCCGGCGCGGATCTCGATGCCCGGCACGGGGCGCAGCCGCGGTCGCACCCAGTTTCCGTCGGCGGCGATCTCGGCGAACGCCGCAAGCACGTCGAGCTCGGCGATCGCCTGCCCGAGCCGCTGCAGTGACGGCACCGACGGGGCGAGGGCCCCGAGCAGCACGTCGTAGAGCGCGCGCTCGCGGGCCAGCCCGCGCTCGCGTGCCGACAGCGCCTTGTCCTCGAAGGCCTTGAGCTCCGGCGTCATGTAGCGCTCGGCGTTCTTCAGCGTCTGTCGCCTGCGGTACTCGGCGGGCACCTTGTCCGACTGGCCGTTGGTGACCTCGATGAAGAAGCCGTGCACGCTGTTCTGGCCGACGCGCAGGTTCGCGATGCCGGTGCGGGCGCGCTCGTCGATCTCGAACTTCGCGAGATAGGCGTCGCAGTGCCGGTCGATGCCGCGCAGCTCGTCGAGCACCGTGTCGTGGCCGTCGCGGATCACGCCGCCGTCGCGCACCATCGCCGCGGGCTCGTCGAGCAAGGTCTCGGCGAGCAGCGCGGCGAGCGCCGGATCGACCGCGAGCGCGTCCCGGCAGCGGCCGAGCACCGGCGTCGGAGCAGTGCCCCGATCGTCGCCGGGCTCGAGCCGCTCGAGCAGCCGCGCGATCGGGCCGATCGCGCCGAGCGCGTCGCGCAGCGCCACCAGCTCGCGCGGGCGCACCGAGCCGAGCGCGATCCGCGTGGCCAGCCGCTCGAAGTCCACGCAGCGACCGAGCTCCGAGCGCAGGGCGCTGCGCGCCTCGGTCAGCAGCGCGATCGCCTGGTGGCGCCGGGCGGTCTCGCGCGCCTCGCGCAGCGGCTGCAGCAGCCATCGGCGCAGCAGCCGGCTGCCGGCGGCCGTCGCGCAGCGGTCCATCCGCGACAGCAGCGTGGGCGCCGTCTCGCCGCGCAGCGTCTCGACGATCTCGAGGTTGCGGCGGGCGACCGGGTCGAGCACCACCACCTCGTCGCCGTGGAAGACCCGAAGCCGCTGCAGGTGGGTCGGCGCGCGGCCCTGGGTGCGCGCGACGTAGTCGAGCAGCGCGCCGGCCGCGCCGAGCGCCGCCGGCACCGCATC
>JBIIPQ010000136.1:0-10269 GCA_044342535.1 Burkholderiaceae bacterium | reverse complement strand
CCCCCGCGACCCCGGGCGGCCGGCCCGTGTACGCCAACAGCGTGCTGATGATGCGCCCGGGCACCGCGGTCGACCCCTACGACGCCGCGCAGCGCTACGACAAGCACCACCTCGTGCCCTTCGGCGAGTTCGTGCCCTGGGGCTTCCGCTGGTTCGTCGACCTGATGACGATCCCGCTCGGCGATTTCGCCCGGGGCGCGATCGTGCAGCCGCCCTTCACGGTCGGCGACCAGCGCATCGCCTTCAACATCTGCTACGAGGACCTCTTCGGCGAGGAGCTGCGGCTCGCGCTGCACGGCGAGGCCGGCGCGACGGTGCTCGCGAACGTCAGCAACATCGCCTGGTTCGGACGCTCGCATGCGCTGCCGCAGCACCTCGCCATCGCCCGCTTGCGCACGCTCGAGACCGGGCGGCCGATGGTGCGCTCGACGAACACCGGCGTGACCGCCGCCATCGACGCGACCGGCCGCGTGACCGCGATGCTCGAGCCGAACACCGACGGCGTGCTGGAGGTGCGCGTGCAGGGCACGACCGGCCTCACGCCCTTCGTGCGGCTGGGCAACGCGACCGTGTTGGTGCTGTCGCTCGCCGCGATGGTGGTCGCCATCGTCGCCGCGCGGGCCGGTCGCGGCGCTCGAAGCCGCTAGAATCGCGGTTTTCCTCCAGCCGCCGGACGCCCCGCTCGGGGCCGACACCACGATGCTCAGCTTTCAGCACCTGATCCTGCGCCTGCAGGAGTACTGGGACCGCCAGGGATGCGCGCTGCTGCAGCCGTACGACATGGAGGTCGGAGCCGGCACCTTCCACACCGCGACCTTCCTGCGCGCGATCGGCCCCGAGCCCTGGCGCGCGGCGTACGTGCAGCCCTCGCGCCGCCCGAAGGACGGCCGCTACGGCGACAACCCGAACCGGCTGCAGCACTACTACCAGTTCCAGGTGGTGCTCAAGCCCTCCCCGCCCGACATCCTCGAGCTCTACCTCGGCTCGCTGCGCGCGCTGGGCATCGACACCGAGCGCAACGACATCCGCTTCGTCGAGGACGACTGGGAGTCGCCGACGCTGGGCGCCTGGGGCCTGGGCTGGGAGGTGTGGCTCAACGGCATGGAGGTCACGCAGTTCACCTACTTCCAGGAGGTCGGCTCGCTGAAGTGCCAGCCGATCACCGGGGAGATCACCTATGGGCTCGAGCGGCTCGCGATGTACCTGCAGCGGGTCGAGAGCGTCTACGATCTGGTGTGGACCGACGGCGTGAAGTACCGCGACGTGTACCACCAGAACGAGGTCGAGCAGTCGACCTACAACTTCGAACAGTCGAATGCGCCGATGCTGTTCCGGCATTTCGACGAGTACGAGACCGAGGCGCAGCGGCTGATCGCCGCCGAGCTCGCGCTGCCGGCCTACGAGATGGTCATGAAGTGCAGCCACACCTTCAACCTGCTGGATGCCCGCGGCGCGATCTCCGTGACCGAGCGCGCCGGCTACATCGGCCGCGTGCGGACGCTGTCGCGCGCGGTCGCACAGGCCTACTTCGCGTCGCGCGAGCGGCTCGGCTTCCCGATGGCGGCGAGCGCCGTCGGCGCGGCATGAGGACCGCAGCGTGATGAGCGCCGCACGATCGCATCGGAGGCGCTCGCGCCCCCTCGGGGGGCTGGGCCGAAGGACCAGAGGGGCAACATGAATTCACCGCTGCTGATCGAGCTGTTCACCGAGGAGCTGCCCCCGAAGGCGCTGGCCCGCCTGGGCGAGTCCTTCGCCGCGACCCTCGTCGACGGGCTGCGCACGCTGGGCCTCGCGCCCGCCGGCGGCGCATGCACGGCCTTCGCGACGCCGCGCCGCCTCGCGGTGCGCGTGGCCGACGTGCGCGAGCGCGCCGACGATCGCGCCGTGGAGGTCAAGGGTCCGTCGGTGTCGGTCGCGCTCGATGCGCAGGGCGCGCCCACGCTCGCGCTGCGCAAGTGGGCCGACAAGCAGGGCGCACGCGTCGAGGACCTGGTGCGCGCCTCGGACGGCAAGCAGGACTGCTTCTTCCATCGCAGCACCGCCCCGGGCGCGACGCTCTCGCAGACGGTGCAGCCGCTGATCGAGCAGGCGCTCGCGAAGCTGCCGATCCCGAAGCTCATGCAGTACCAGCTCGCCGACGGCCGCACCAGCGTGAGCTTCGTGCGCCCCGCCCACGGCCTGATCGTGCTGCACGGCGCGCAGGTGGTGCCGGCATCGGTGCTCGGCCTGCAGTCGGGCCGCCTGACCCACGGTCACCGCTTCCAGGGCGACGCCGACATCACCGTGCCGCACGCGGACGAGTACGAGTCGCTGCTCGCCGAGCGCGGCCGCGTGCTCGCGTCGTTCACCGAGCGGCGCGCACGCATCGAGACCTCGCTGCGCGAGCAGGCGGCCGCGCTCGGCGTCTCGCTCGGCGACGAGTCGCAGGTCGCGCCGCTGCTCGACGAGGTCTGCGCGCTGGTCGAATGGCCGGCGGTCTACGTCGGTGCGTTCGAGCGCGAGTTCCTCGCGGTGCCGCAGGAGTGCCTGATCCTCACGATGCGCACCAACCAGAAGTACTTCCCGCTGTTCGACGGGCAGGGGCGGCTCGACCACCGCTTCCTCATCGTGTCGAACATGGCGGTCGCCGACCCCTCGCTGATCGTCGACGGCAACCAGCGCGTCGTGCGGCCGCGGCTCGCCGACGCCCGCTTCTTCTTCGAGCAGGACAAGAAGACCCGCCTGGTCGACCGCATCCCGCAGCTCGGCTCGGTGGTCTACCACGCGAAGCTCGGCACGCAGGCACAGCGCACCGAGCGCGTGCGCGCACTGGCCCGGCAGGTCGCACCGGCCCTCGGCGGCGATCCGCAGTCGGCCGACCGTGCGGCGCTCCTCGCCAAGGCCGACCTGCTGACCGGCATGGTCGGCGAGTTCCCCGAGCTGCAGGGGTCGATGGGCCGGCACTACGCGCTCCACGACGGCGAACCGGCCGAGGTCGCGCAGGCGATCGCCGAGCACTACCAGCCGCGCTTCGCCGGCGACGCCCTGCCCTCGAGCGTGACCGGGACCGCGGTCGCGCTGGCCGACAAGCTCGAGACGCTGGCCGGCATCTGGGGCATCGGCTCGATCCCGACCGGCGATCGCGACCCGTTCGCGCTGCGCCGACATGCGCTCGGCGTGCTTCGGATGCTGATCGAGCGGCCGGTCGCGACCTCCGGCGAGGCGCCCACGCTGCGCGGCCTGCTCGAGCTCGCCTTCGCGCAGTTCGCCGAGGTGCCCGCGGTCACGCCGGCCGTCGACCCGCTCCATGCCTTCGTCGTGGACCGGCTGCGCGGCTGGCTGCGAGAGCGGGGCCATCCAGCGGCCGACATCGACGCGGTGCTCGCGGTCGACGCCGACCGGCTCGACCGCGTGCTGCCGCGGCTCGACGCGATCGCCGCATTCCGCGCGCTGCCCGAAGCGTCGAGCCTGGCCGCGGCGAACAAGCGCATCGGCAACATCCTCCGGAAGGCCGACGGTACGTTGGCCGGCGTCGCGGTCGACCGCGCGCTGCTGGCCGAGCCCGCCGAGCGCGCGCTCGAGGCGGCGATCGCCGAGGTCGCGCCGCTCGCCGAGCAGCGCCTCGCGGCGCTCGACTATGCCGGCGCGCTCACCACGCTCGCGTCGCTGCGCGCGCCGGTCGACGCGTTCTTCGACGGCGTGATGGTCAACGCCGAGGACCCGCGACTGCGGGGCAACCGGCTCGCGCTGCTCGACGGCCTTCACCGTCTCATGAATCGCGTGGCGGACCTGTCGAAACTCGCCGCGTGACCGCTACACTTCGCGACGTGAAACTCCTCATCGTCGACCGTGACGGCGTGGTCGCCCGCGACCCCGACGGGCGCAGCGCCCGCAGCGAGGGCTGGCAGGCCCTGCCCGGCAGCGCGGCCGCGATCGCGCGGCTCGTGCACGGCGGCTGGCGGGTCGCGATGATGGCCGACAGCGGCCCGCTCGCACGAGGCGCCATCGACATGGCCGGACTCAACGCGATGCACGGGCGCATCCTCGACGAGATCGAGGCCGCGGGCGGCCGCGTCGACGCGGTCGTCTTCGTGCCGCCGGCCGATGCGCCGGCTCGCCTCGAGCATGCGGTGGCCTCGCTCGTCGACGCGCTCGCGCGGCTGGGCGCCACCGGCGCGGACACGGTCCTGGTCGCCGACACCTGCGCCGATCTCGAGGCCGGCCACGCCGCGGGCTGCCGCCCGGTGCTGGTGCTCAGCGGGCACGGCTGCGCGGCCTTCGACGCCGACCGCCTGCCGCCTGGCACCGTGGTGCGGCCCGACCTCTCGGCGCTCGCCGCCGAGCTGGCCCCCTGAGGGCCGCGCCGATGCTCGCCCTGCGCACCGCGCTCTTCCTGCTGTTCCAGGCCGTCACCGTCGTGCCCTGGGGCCTGTGCTGCCTGCTGATCGCGCCGCTGCCGCTGCACCTGCGCTACCGGTTCACCATCGGCTGGACGAAGATGGTGCTGTGGGCCGCGCGCGTGATCTGCGGCATCGAGTGGGAAGTGCGCGGCCGCGAGAACTTCCCCGACGGTCCGGCGATCATCCTGTCGAAGCACCAGTCGACGTGGGAGACCTTCTTCTACGTGTCCTGGCTGCCGCGCGAGGTGTGCTTCGTGTTCAAGCGCGAGCTGCTCTGGGTGCCGTTCTTCGGCTGGGGCATCGGTCTGCTGAAGATGATCCACATCGACCGCCGCAAGGGCCGCGACGCGTTCGAGTCGGTGGTTCGCCAGGGCCAGCGCAAGCTCGACGAGGGACGCTGGATCGTGATGTTCCCCGAGGGCACCCGCACGCGCGTCGGCTCGCAGGGCAAGTACAAGAGCGGCGGCGCGCGCCTGGCGGTGCGCACCGGCGCCCTGGTGGTGCCGATCGCGGTCAATGCCGGCGAGTGCTGGCCGAAGAAGCCGATCATCAAGCGCCCGGGGCGGGTCATCGTCTCGGTCGGTCCGCCGATCCCGACCGCGGGCCGCGAGCCCGACGAGGTCAACGACGACGCCGAGCGCTGGATCGAGGCCGAGATGCGCCGCATCAGCCCCCACGTCTACCGCACCACACCCTCTTCGCCCGCACTGCATGAAGCGACTCCGTGAACTCGTCCGCGCAGCGGGCGACGCCGCGCTGCAACTGACGCTCCCGCTGTTCGACGCGCCGCCGTCGACGCCGCCCCGCGCGCCCTCACGCCCGCCGCAGCCCGAGGCGCCGCCGCGCGACCCGCTGGCGCGGACCGCCCCGCCCGCGGTCGAGCCGCGCATCGCGCCGCCGGTCCGCGGACGCCGCGTCGCCCGGCTCGGCGAGCACGCGGTCGAATACGAGCTGCGCCGCTCGCGGCGCCGCACGATCGGCTTCTACGTCGACGACACCGGCCTGCGGGTGACCGCGCCGCGCTGGGTCACGCTGACCGAGATCGATGCGGCGCTCGCCGACAAGGAGCGCTGGATCCTGCGCAAGCTGGTCGAATGGCGCGACCATGCGCAGCGTCGCGAGCGGCTCGCGGTGCGATGGGAGGACGGCGGCACCGTCGCCTACCTCGGTCGCGACCTGACGATGCGGGTTCACGCCGGCACGCCGGGCATCGCGCTCGAGGGCGAGGTGCTGCGCGTGGCACTGCCGCCCGACGCCGGCGAGTTGCAGCTGCGCGAGTCGGTCCAGGCGTGGCTGCAGGCGCGGGCCCGAGCGGTCTTCGCCGAGCGGCTGCCGGTCTACATCGAGCGCCTCGGCCGCGGGCCGAGCCGCTGGCGGCTGTCGTCGGCGCGCACGCGCTGGGGCAGCTGCGCGCCGGACGGCTCGATCCGTCTGAACTGGCGACTGGTCCACTTCCCGATCGAGATCGTCGACTACGTGATCGCCCACGAACTGGCGCACCTGAAGGAGATGAACCACGGGCCGCGCTTCTGGACCACGGTCCAGACCCTGCTCCCGGAGTTCGAGTCGGCCCGCAGCCGGCTCAAGGACTTTCCCGACGACCTGACGCTGAGCTGAACGAGGACACCGGATGAGACTGCTGCACACCATGCTGAGGGTCGGCGACCTGCAGCGATCGATCGACTTCTACACCCGCGTGCTCGGCATGACGCTGCTGCGCCAGACCGACCGACCGGACCAGAAGTACTCGCTGGCCTTCGTCGGCTACGCGTCGAATCCGGCGCAGGCCGAGATCGAGCTGACCTACAACTACGGCGTGGCGCAGTACGAGATCGGCACCGCGTACGGACACATCGCGCTGCAGGTCGAGGACGCGGTCGCGTCCTGCGAGAAGATCCGCGCGGCGGGCGGCACCATCACCCGCGAGGCGGGTCCGGTCAAGGGCGGCACGACGGTCATCGCCTTCGTGCAGGACCCGGACGGCTACAAGATCGAGCTGATCCAGCGCTGACGCGCATCGGGCCGCAGGCGGAGGGCCCGACGGCGCCGGCCGCTCCCTGGCTCCGCGCCCGCCCCGTTCAGGCGGGCGGCACCGTCGCCCCGGCGCGGGCGTCGAAGAACGCGTCGGCGATCCGGGCCCACACCCCGACCGGGATCTCCTCCGGACGCGCGGTCGGCACCAGCGCGAACGCCGGCGCCTCGGGGTCGACGCCCTGGCTCCGCAACCAGGGCAGCAGCGTGCCCCGCAGCATCTTTCGACGCTGGCCGAAGGCCACCGCCAGCAGCCGCTCCAGGCTCGCCCGGTCGCGCACCAGGGGCTCGGCGCGCGGGCGCATCCGCACCACCGACGAGTCGACGCGCGGTGGCGGATCGAAGGCCTCGGGCGGCACGCCGAACAGACGCTCGACATGGTTGAAGGCCTGCAGCATCACGCCGAGGCGGCCGTAGTCGGCCCCGCCGTGCGGTGCGACGATCCGGTCGACCACTTCCTTCTGCAGCATGAAGTGCGCATCGACGATGCATGCTCGGTGCTCGAGCAGCCCGATCAGCAGCGGGCTCGAGATGTTGTAGGGCAGGTTGCCGATCAGCCGGATGCGCCCGTCGCCCGCGAGCCCGGTGAAGTCGAAGGCCAGCGCGTCGGCCTCGTGCACGACGAGCGCCGGCTCCGGCCAGCGCTGCCGCAGCCGGGCGACCAGGTCGCGGTCGATCTCCACCGCCTCGAGCCGCTCGGTCCGCTGCAGCAGCACCGCGGTGAGCGCGCCCAGTCCGGGGCCGATCTCCACCAGGCGCTCGCCCGGCCGCGGCGAGACCGCGTCGGCGATCCGCTGCAGGACTGAGCCATCGGTGAGGAAATGCTGTCCGAAGCGCTTGCGGGGTGCGTGCTTCACCGGTCTTCGAGACGCAGGTCGACGTACGCCCGGTCGCGGATCTGGGCGATCCATTCCTGATACGCCTCGGCCGCCTTGCGCTCGCGGATCGCGTTGCGGGCGGCGGCGCGCACCCGATCGGGCGAGGCCCCGTCGGTGCGGCGCTCGAGCACCTCGATGAGGTGGTAGCCGAAGGGCGACTGCACGGGCCCCGCGATCTTGCCGGGCGCGAGCTCGTCCATCGTGCGCTCGAACTCGGGCACGGTGTCGCCCGGGTAGACCCAGCCGAGATCGCCGCCGGACGAGGCGGTGCCGTCCTTGGAGTACTGGCGCGCCATGTCCTGGAAGCTGACCGTGCCGCCCTCGATGCGCTGGCGGATCTCGGTCAGGCGCCGGACCACCTCGGCCTCGGGGTTGAGCTCGTCGACGCGCACGAGGATGTGGCGGGCGCGGGTCTGGCGCACCGGCGCGCCGGCGAGCTTGCCCAGCCCGCCGTTGCGCCGGTCGATCAGCTTGATGACATGGAAGCCGGCCGGACTGCGCAGCACCGGTGCGACCTCGCCGGGCGACAGCGGCTCGACCGCCTGGACGAACATCGGCGGCAGGCGGTCCGCGGTCCGCATGCCGAGTTCGCCGCCGCTGATCGCGTCGCTGCTCTGCGAGAGATTGGTCGCGAGGCGGCCGAAGTCGACACCGCCGCGGGCCTCGCGCGCGATCGTCTCGGCGCGCTGGCGGGCGCGCTCGACCACCTCGGGCGGGGCGTTCTCGGGGACCCGCACGAGCAGCTGCGCGATGTTGTACTCGGCCGCGGCCGCCGACCCGCCGTTGCGCTGCTCGTCGAGCAGCGCGTCGACCTCGGCCTCGGAGACCTGCACGCGCCCCTCGATGTCGCGCTCGCGCATGCGTCCGATCGTCAACTCGGACGCCACCTCCTGGCGGAATCCGGCGAAGGACAGGCCGTCGGCCTCGATGCGCTGGCGAAGCTGCGCGACGCTGATCTTGGAGTCCTGCGCGATCCGGCCGATCGCACGGTCGATCGCCGCGTCATCGATCCGGATCCCGGCCTCGCGAGCGGCCTGAGCGGCCGCCCGGTCGATGATCATCCGCTCCAGCACCTGCCGCTGCAGTTCCTCCTTCGGCGGCAGCTGCAGGTTCTGGCCGCGCAGGCGCACCTCGATCGATCGCGTCCGGGCATCGAGCTCGCGCACGGTGATCGCCTCGTTGTTGACGACGGCAACCACCCGGTCGATGAGCACCGGCTCGGCCGGGCGCGCGCCGGGGGGCGAAGCGGGAGCGGGCGCGGCGGGCGCGGGCAGCGACGGAACCGGCAGCGCGGCGCCCGAGCCAGCGCCGGCACCGGGCAGGCGCAGCTGCGCATGGGCACCCGTCGCCGCGGCGAGCAGCAGCAGCGCGAGCGTCCACGAGGGCGAACGACGTGTGTTCATTCGTATCCGAAGAATCTGGAGGGCGAGGCCGGCCGGGTCGACGGCGGCCGGTAACCCGGGATGTTGCGCGTCAGTATATCGAAGGGGTCAAGGCCGATCCGCCCGAGCCCGTTGAGCTCGAGCTGGACGAAGAACGCGCTGGTCCGCTGCGAGGTGGTGGTCACGTAGCGCTGGGCGACGACCCGGGTGATCCAGCAGTCGGCCGCGTATTCGAAGCCGGCCACCCCCTCGAGCAGCTGCGGCTGGGTCGGCCCGAGCACGCCCGTCTTGGGGTCGATGCCCTCGCGCAGCACCGAGTAGTTGATCCGCCCGAGCGTGCTCCAGCGCTTCGTGACCGGCCAGCGCCACGAGGTGTCGATCTGCGCGTAGTCGCGCTCCTGGTAGCGCAGCGCCAGGTTGAACAGCCGGTCGTGGGCCGGCCAGTAGCGCCAGGACACCCCGAAGCGCGGCACGTTGCCGTCGGCCACCGAGACCTGCACGCCGGCGTCGAGGTTGTGTCCGCCGCCGAGGTTGCCGGAGGCGACCAGCAGCACATCCGAGCGCGAGTAGGTGCGCGACGGCACGCCCGGCAGCGTCACCCGCTGCTCGTTGAAGTGGACGCGCTGCGCGGCGCCGAGCCGCAGCGACTCGATGCCGGTGGAGGGCTCGATGAAGCGGGAGACTGCCCCGGCGGTGATCTGGTTGGCGTCGGCGATGCGGTCGCCGCCCACGAAGAGCTGCTCGTTGAACAGCGTCGCGAAGCTGAGGTTGGCCACGGCCGAATCGAACACCGGGATCCGGCTCTGGTCGCGGTACGGGGTGTAGACGTAGAGCAGCCGGGGCTCGAGCGTCTGGATCATGTCCCGGCTGCCGAGGGTGGTGGCGCGCTCGAAGACCAGGCCCGAGTCCAGCGACACGGTCGGCAGCACGCGGTCGATCGACACGGGCCCGAGCGGATTGACGTCGAGCCGATAGGAGGTCGCGTGCACCGAGGCCTTGGGCGTCAGGAACCAGGCCGGGCCACCGAACGGATAGGCGACCGAGGGATTGACGATCATCCGGGCGCCCTGCGCGCTGCCCGCCAGGTTGCGGCTGAACTCGGTCGCGTCGGCGCTGACCAGCAGGTCGAAGCCGGCCAGGTCGCGCTTGGCGTGCGTGATGCTGAGCTGCGGCAGGCGGTCGTAGGCCGGCGCGCTGCGGGCCTCGAGGATGTTCTGGTAGGCCAGCGCGCGCGCGGTGACCACCGTGTCGCCGAAGCCCCGGGTGAGGAACACGGAGCGGGGCAGGCTGCGCTCGGCGCTCTGCGCGATGGTCCGCGAGTAGTCGACGAAGTAGTTGTCGTCCGACACGCCGCGCAGCACCCAGCCGCCGGAGAACCCGTTCCAGTGGGTCAGGGTGTGCGTGCTGTCGATCATCCAGCGCCGGGCCTGCGCCTCGATGTCGTTCGGGTTGTACTCGAAGCGGGTGACGCCGGTCGCGTTGGGCTCCAGGTACCGCGCCAGGCCGCCGACCTGCAGGCCGCGGCGCGCAGTGGCGTTGGTGTAGAGGGTGAAGTCGCGGTTCGGCGCGATGTTCCAGTAGTACGGGACCCGGACCTCG
>JBIIPQ010000500.1:0-3220 GCA_044342535.1 Burkholderiaceae bacterium | reverse complement strand
GACGCTCTCGGTGCCGCCGATCCGGGCTGCGCTGCGCGATCGCCTCGATTCGGTGCGCCCGGTGCCGGGGCCGCTGGACACACGGGTGGAGGGGTTCGTGCGGCGGCTCGACGCGCTCGAGGGCGTGGACGTGTTCGACGAGCCGGGCATGCTCGCCGCTGCGGGCTGCGGGTCGCGCGCCTGCTTCGACGGACACACCGCTTCGGCCGATCCGCTGTACCGCGATCTCCACCACCTGTCGGGCTTCGGCGCGTCGTTCGCGTTCGGGGCGTTCGCCGTCCCCGATGCTCGTCGTTGAGCCGGGGCGACCGGCCATTCGACCCGGGCCCTGGTCCGGTCATCGGCCTGAGGCGTACGCGGCCTCGCAGCTCGGACAAACTTCCAGCGATCCAGGAGAGTGGTCGATGGTCGAGACGCATGCAGTGGCAGTGGCAGTGACCAGCACGGGCAGGCGTGCCGCCCCCGCCATGCACGAGCCGCCGACGCCGATCCTGTCCGTCGTCATGCCCTGCCTGAACGAAGCCCGCACCGTCGTCGCCTGCGTGACCAAGGCGCAATCGTTTTTCCTGCGGGCCGGCATCGACGGCGAAGTGATCGTCGCCGACAACGGCTCAACCGACGGTTCCCCCGAACTCGCGGCCGCCGCCGGCGCGCGCGTCGTACACGTCGCGGAACGCGGCTACGGCGCAGCGATCTCGGGCGGGGTGAAGGCGGCCCGCGGTCGCTGGGTGGTGATGGGCGACGCCGATGACAGCTACGACTTCGCATCGCTCGAGGGCTTCGTCGAGCGGCTCGAGGCCGGCGCGCAGCTGGTGATGGGCAACCGGTTCGCCGGCGGCATCGCCAAGGGCGCGATGCCGCCCCTGCATCGCTGGCTGGGCAACCCGGTCCTCTCGTTCATCGGGCGCCTGCTGTTCCCGGTTCGGATCGGGGACTTCCATTGCGGCCTGCGCGCATTCGACCGCGAGGCGATCCTCGCGCTCGGACTGACCTCGCCCGGCATGGAGTTCGCCAGCGAGATGGTGATGCGGGCGGGCCTGGCCGGCCTGAAGGTCGATGAGGTGCCGACGCGGCTCGCCAAGGACGGCCGCGACCGGCCGCCGCACCTGCGCAGCTGGCGCGACGGCTGGCGGCACTTGCGTCTGCTGCTGATGTTCAGCCCTCGCTGGCTGCTGCTGTATCCGGGTCTCTCGCTATTGTTCGCCGGTTCGTTCGTCTCGGTCGTGCTGGCCCTGGGGCCGGTGCGGCTCGGCGGCTTGGGCTTCGACATCCACACGTTGCTCTACTCGGCGACGGCGTCGATCCTGGGCCTGCAGATGTGCCTGCTCGCAGCCATCACCAAGGCGGTGGGCGTTGCAGCGGGGCACCTGCCGCAGGGCCCGGGGTACCGCGCGATGGTGGCGTGGTTCACGCTCGAGCGCGGATTGCTCGGCGGGCTGGCCCTGCTGACCGCCGGTATCGGCTCCGGCCTGCTGTCGGTGGTCCAGTGGACGGACGCGGGTCTCTCGGGCCTGGATCCGACAGTCACGATGCGGGCCGCGATTCCCGCCGCGGCGCTGATCATGGCGGGAGCCGAATGCGTGGCGGCGAGCTTCGTGTTGAGCTTCATCAACCAGCCGCGCGCGACGGCACCCGCGCCGGTCTTCGGCGGCCCGCTCCGCGCGAAGGTGCGCGGACGCTGACGACGCCGTCGCATCCGTGCGATGCCTGAGGCCGGTCACGGCCGACCCGCCGGCCGTTCGTCGGAGCACTCCAACCAGGCTGCGGGGCGATCCTAGAATCGGTGCTCCCGAACCTCTCTCGACGCATCGACCAACATGCTCCGCCGAGTCGTCATCGATCGCAGCGAAGAACCGTCCTACGCCCCGCAGACGCGCCCAATGATGCCTGGGCTGTCCGCGCCGAAGCCGCCCGTCGTAGCCGCGGGTGGCGGCCTCCGGGAGCGCTTGCGCGCGGCAGCGCTGCACCTGCTCGCGTCCGTCGCCGTCGTCGCGATGCTGTCCGTGCTGGTCTTCGGCGCCTGGTACCCGTCCCCGATGTCGCAGCTGCTCGGCGTCGCCGCGATCCTGTGGATCGTCGTCGGCGTCGACGTCGTGGTCGGCCCGCTGTTCACGCTGATCGTCTTCGATCGGCGCAAGCCCCGACTGAAGTGGGACCTCGCGACGATCTTCGCGCTGCAGCTGGTGGCGCTGGCGTATGGCGTGTTCACGGTCCATCAGGGCCGCCCCGCGTTCGTCGTCTTCGCCAAGGACCGCTTCGAGGTCGTCTCGCCTTCAGACCTCAAGGCCGAGGACCGGTCGGTGGCGGCCTCCAATCCGCAGGCTCGGCTCGATCCGCTTCGGCCGCGCTGGGTGGCGGTCCGTCAGCCCGAGTCCTCGAGCGAGCAGATGTCGATCGCCATGGAGGCGCTTTCCAGCGGACGCGACGTCCAGCACCATCCGAAGCTGTATGTCGACTACTCGTCCGAGCGTGCCGTTGCGCTCGAGCGGGCACTGCCCATTCCGCGCCTGCGCACGCTCAATCCGGACCGAGGCTCGGACATCGACGCCCTGGTCGCGGCGAGTGGCCGCTCCGAAGAAGCGCTGCGCTACCTGCCACTGCGCGGCCCGGCTGGCGACGGCGCCGTGCTGATCGACGCGAAGGACGCTTCGGTCGTCACGGTCGCCGCGCTCGTGCCCTGGTGAGGCGGCTCAGCGGCGCGCGTCGTCGCGCCGTGCGAGCGCTGCGTGCACGATCCGGCGCAGCGTGCGCGCCGAATCGGCCGGGTCGCCGGCACCGAACAGGTCGGTGATCACCGCCACCGCGTCCGCGCCGGCCTCGATCGGCAGGTGGGCGTTGCCGCGGTCGATACCGCCGATCGCGACCGTCGCCAGTCCCATCCCGCGCGCCTCGGCGAACAGCGCCAGCGGCGCGCGCACCGCCCGCGGCTTGGTCGGCGACGCGAAGACGCTGCCGAAGCCCACGTGGTCGGCGACGCCGAGCATGGCGCGGGCGCGCGCCGCATCGTCGTAGCAGGACACGCCGAGCAGGCGATGCGGGCCGATCCGTGCCCTGATGGCCGCCGGATCCCCGTCGTCTCGACCGACGTGGACACCGGACGCGCCGATCGCCAGCGCGAGCGTCACGTCGTCGTTGACGATCAGCGGCACGCCGGCCGCGTCCGCGAGCGCCTTCACCTTGCGCGCGAGGTCCTCGCGCTGCTCGGGCCCGCCGCCCTTGA
>JBIIPQ010000135.1:0-10290 GCA_044342535.1 Burkholderiaceae bacterium | reverse complement strand
GCGCCGTGCGCGAGCGGGCACGGGGCCGCCCGCCGACTGCAGCCGACGGTAGCGCGCGTCGGACCGCAGCAGGTGGGCCCGCATCGCGGCTTCCGCGGCGTCGGCGTCGCGCGCCTCGATGGCGTCGACCAGCCGCGTGTGCTCGGCGATCGTCAGCCGCTCGGCGCCCGGGGCCCGCACCAGAGGACGGTACGCGTCGCGCGCCCACTGGAAGATCGCCTCGACCACCGCCGGGAAGATGGGGTTGCCACCGATGCGCGCCACCTCGCGGTGGAAGGCCATGTCGTGCGACAGGAAGGCGTCGAGCCGCGGCAGCGGCGCCCGCTGCGCCTCGACGCGGGCGCGCAGCGCCGCCACGTCGGCCGGCGTGGCGCGCTCGGCCGCCATCCGCGCGGTGCCGGCCTCGAGGAAGACGCGCGCTTGCAGCAAGTGCCCGATCATGTCCGGCTCGACCTGCAGCAGGTGCCGCGCGCCGCCCGCGATCTGGTGGATCAGGTCGCGCGCGGTCGGCACCACCACGCGGGCCCGCTCGCCGTGCGAGATCTCGACGATGCCCGAGCGCTCCATCGCCTGCAGCGCCTCGCGGATCGCCGGCCGGCCGACACCGTATTGCGCCATCATCTCGCGCTCCGGCGGCAGCTGGTCGCCCGGCGCGATCTCGCCGGACTCGATGCGCCGCATGAGCCGCTCGAGCACCGCCTCGTAGAGCTTGCGCCGGCGGATCGGGCCATCGAGATGCATCGCGGGCTTCGCGCCGCTCAGGTGATGCGCCGGATGCTGTCGGCGATCTCGGCGCGGTCGAACACCTGTTTCCAGTCCTCGCGCATCAGCCTCGGCTTGCCGAAGGTGATCGCCTTGTTGCAGGCGTCCGAGAACTGCCCGGGAATCTCCTTGAAGATGACCGCGCCCAGGATCGTCATGTGCCCGAGCAGGAAGTCGCGCGCCGCCTCGGCCGGCACGCCGCGCGCGACCACCTCGTCCATCGCCTCGCGCATCACGTCGAGCAGCGTCGCGCAGACCGTCTCCGACAGGCCGGGCTCGAGCAGCGCCATCTGCTCGACCGTCAGCCGGTGCGAGCGCAGGATCGGCTGGTAGATGACCCGGGCGATCGCCTCGCCCAGGTCGAAGGCCTCGGGCGGCCCCTGCATCAGCGCGCTGACGATCGACTGGCGCGCATGCCCGCCGCCGAAGAAGTCGCGGCGTGCCTCGGGCGTGGTCTCGTCGTTGAAGATCGGCGGATGGCAGGGGTGGGCGACGAAGTAGACCAGGTCGGGCCGATCGGGCAGGTGGCCGGCGAAGGGCGCGGCGGCGTCCAGCGTCATCACCATCGTGCCCGGTGCGAGCAGCGGGGCGATCTCGGCGGCGAGCCGGCCGATCAGCGTGTCCGGCACGGCGAGGATCACCACCTGCGCGCCGTCGAGTGCGGCCTCGGCGCTCGTGCAGGCGATGCCGAGCTCGTCGCGCAGCCGCGCGCGGCCTGCTTCGCCCGGCTCGACGTGGCGCACGGCGTAGGCCGAGCCCATCAGGTTCTTCGAGAGGCGAACCCCCATCTTGCCGCCCGCGCCGAACAGCGCGATGGTCGTCTTCGTCGTCATGCCGGTGCCTTCGTGATCATGGGACAGTGGTATGACCACTATACCAAGGGCGGCATGGGTGCGTTCGAGGACCGCGTGCATCGGTACGCCGCCCGACGAGCGACACCTCATGACACTGGCGATGAGCTGGGACGAATGGTCCCGGCACGACGGGCTCGCGCTCGCCGACCGCGTCCGCAAGGGCGAGCTGAGCCCGGAGGAGCTGGCGGCCCAGGCTGCAGCCGGCATCGCGCTGACCAACCCCGCGCTGTCCGCCGTCGTCGAGGTCGTCGACGAGGGCGTCGCCGATCCGCTGGCCGACGGCATGGACCCCGCCGGCGTGCTCGTGGGGGGCTCTACCTGATGAAGGACCTCGGCCCGACCCTGAAGGGCCGGCTGCAGGAGATGGGCTCGCTGCTGATGCGCGGCCACCGCGCGCAGGCCGACAGCTTCCTCGCCGGGAAGATCCGGCGCGCCGGCCTGAACGTGATCGGACGCAGCACCACGCCCGAGTTCGGCGTGTGCAGCTCCGCCGAGAACCCGGCCGTCTACGTGACCCGCAATCCGTGGGACACCGGGTTCACCACCTGCGGCTCGTCGGCGGGCACCGCCGCGATGGTGGCCGCCGGCGTGTTGCCGCTGTCGCACGCGACCGATGGCGGCGGCTCGATCCGCATTCCCGCGGGCGTCAACGGCAACCTCGGCCTGAAGCCCTCGCGCGGCGTCTTCTCGATCGCGCCGGGCGCCTCCGACCTCACCGGTCTCGTGTCCACGCAGGGCTGCCAGAGCCGCAGCGTGCGCGACACCGCGGCGTTCGTCGACCACTGCCGCGGCGGCGCGCAGGGCGAGTTCATGCCGTACTGGATGCCCGAGGAGCCGTACTTGCAGCGCATCCGGCGCGACCCGGGGCGCCTTCGCATCGCGCTCGCGCTCTCGCACGAGTGGGGCGAGTACCGCGCCACGCCGCACTTCGTCGCCGAGACCGAGCGCGCCGGCCGCTTCCTCGAGGGGCTCGGCCACCACGTCGAGTGGGCGCTGCCCGAGCTCGACTTCCGGGCCGCGTTCGACGCGCAGACCACCTGCTGCATCAGCAACTTCGCGCAGACGATCATCAACCTGCTCGCGCCGCTCGGGCTCGATCGCCCGCCCGCGGACCGCATCGAGCCGATCAACGTGCTGATCTGGGAGGCCGGCCGTCACATCAGCTGCGCCGAGCGCGCGCGCATGCAGGCGGTCTTCAACACCACCTCGCGTGCGTTCGGCGGGCAGTGGAACGGCGGGCGCACGCCGCGCATCCACGTCACGACGGCGGCTCGTTCGCCCGCGCGCGCTTCGCTGGCGTGACGGCCGCCTCGGCCGCCGCGGCGAGCCCACCGGCCGGCTTCACCCGCCTGCCATGACACCGCTGTAGCCTGCTCGAACAGGCGGGTCGTGGCGGTGTCGTGCCGCCCGGCGCGACGCCTGTCCGCTCGGAGGGTTCGTCATGCGCGCACTGCTTGTCTCGATCGCGATCGCCGTCTCGTTGGTGTCGTGCACCGCGGCGGTGCCGTTCAGCGACGCCGGCACCCCGCTCCCGCCCAAGGTCCGCGCCGCCGAGCGGCCCGCCACCGTCCAGCTCGGCCCGCGGCCGTTCTTCCTGGTCGACGACCTGCGCGAGGGCCCGCTCAAGGAGACCCTGCAGCGCTGCGCCCGACGCGAGGCCTTCACCCCGAGCACCTTCTCGATCGGCCATCGCGGCGCGCCCCTGCAGTTCCCGGAGCACACCGCCGAGTCGTACATCGCCGCTGCCCGGATGGGCGCCGGCATCGTCGAGTGCGACGTGACCTTCACCAAGGATCACGAACTCGTCTGCCGCCATGCGCAGAACGACCTGCACACCACGACCGACATCCTCGTCACGCCGCTCGCCTCGAAGTGCACGAAGCCGTTCACGCCGGCCGTGCTCGATGCGAGCGGCAAGGTGCTCACGCCGGCCAGCGCCGAGTGCCGCACCAGCGACATCACGCTCGCCGAGTTCAGGACCCTGCGCGGCAAGATGGACGCGTCCGATCCGGCAGCCCGCACGCCCGAGGCCTATCTCGGCGGTACGGCGAAGTGGCGCACCGACCTGTACTCCGGCCCCACCAGCGGCACGCTGCTCACGCACCGCGAGAGCATCGAGCTGTTCAGGCGGCTCGGCGTGAAGATGACGCCCGAGCTCAAGCGCCCGAGCGTCGCGATGCCCTTCGAGGGCTTCACCCAGCAGGCCTACGCGCAGAAGCTGATCGACGAGTACAAGGCGGCCGGCGTGCCGCCCGCCGACGTCTGGCCGCAGTCGTTCGACATCCGCGACGTGCTCCAGTGGGTGCAGACCGAGCCCGCGTTCGGGCGCCAGGCGGTCTATCTCGACAGCGCGACCGGCGTGGCCGGCCTGCCGTCGGCCGCCGACCTCGCCCGATACCGGGCCCAGGGCATCCGGATCGTCGCGCCCGCCGTCTTCGCACTGCTGTCGGTCGACGCCGCCGGCCGCATCGTCGCGTCGGACTACGCGCGCCGCGCGAAGGCCGCCGGGCTCGAGCTGATCGCCTGGACGCTCGAGCGCTCGGGCATCCTCGCCGACGGCCGCAACGGCTTCTTCTTCCAGACCTTCGATCCGGCCATCCGGACCGAGGGCGACGTGTACGAGGTGATCGACGTGCTGGCGCGCGAGGTCGGTGTCATCAGCATCTTCTCCGACTGGCCGGCGACGACGACGTTCTATGCGAACTGCATGGGGCTGCGGTGAGCGACGCCGGTCACGAGCCGGCCCCGCCTTCCGAAGCCGCGCCTCACCGAACCAGCGTGTTCTTGTGGACCTTGCCGTCCTTCATGATCACGACGAAGTGCTTCGCGGGGTCCGCCACGAGCGACAGGTTCGCGAGCGGATCGCCATCGACCAGGATGAGATCGGCATACGCGCCTTCCTCCACCACGCCGAGCTTGCCCGGATACGGGTTGCGCGGGCCGGACAGCGCGAACACCTGCGCGTTGTCGGAGGTCACCAGCTTCAGCGCCTGCGCAGGGGTGAACCACCGCCCGAGCTTGAGGATGTCCTTGTTCTGGTTCGCGTTCTGGGCGGGCGAGAACAGGTAGTCCGTCCCCCAGAGCAGCTTCACGCCATGCTGCCGGGCCCACTTGAACGCGTTGTCGGTGCCGTCGACCACCTGCGCCTTCTTCAGGCGCGTCGACTCGGGTGCGGTGGGCGGCGCCGGATCGAGCGCCTGCAGCGACAGGAAGACGCCTTTCTCGCCCATCAGCCGCAGTGTCGCCTCGTCGAGCAGCTGCCCGTGCTCGATGACCTTCACCCCTGCCTCGATCGCGCGCCGCACCGCGCGCACTGTGTACGCATGCACCGTCACGTAGGTGTTCCAGTCCTCCGCCGCCTCCACGGCCGCCTTCATCTCGTCCAGCGTGTACTGCGCCACGTCGAGCGGGTCGTAGGCCGATGCGGCGCCGCCGCCCGCCATCACCTTGATCTGCGTCGCCCCGAAGCGCAGGTTCTCGCGCACCGCCGTCAGCACCTCGTCGCGGCCGTCGGCGATGAAGTTGATGCCCATCTGCTCGCCGCGGCTCACTTCGCCGAAGAAGCGCCGCGAACGCTCGTGCGGGAGTAGCGAGTCGCCATGACCCGAGGTCTGCGAGACCATCGCGCCGCTCGGATAGATGCGCGGGCCGATCGCCTTGCCGCTGTCGATCGCGCGCTTGATGCCGAACACCGGGCCGCCGAGATCGCGCACCGTGGTGAAGCCGCGCGGCAGCATCCGCCGCGCCTCTTCCGCGCCGCGTGCCTCGAGGGTCGCGAAGGGCGTCTTCGGGTCGAGCATCTGCGCTTGCGTGCTCGCCGTCATCACGAGGTGCACGTGGTTGTCGATCAGCCCCGGCATCAGCGTGCGGCCCCCGCCGGCGATGCGCGCCACGGCCGTTCCCGCGGGCGGCGTGATCGGGTCCGCGGAGATCGATCGGATCGAGTCGCCGACGACGAGCACGTTCGAGGGCGCCGAGAGCCGTTCGCTGCGGCCGTCGAAGATCCGGACGTTCTCGATCAGCACGGCGCTCGCGGCAGGCGGGTTCGTGGCCGAAGGGGCCTGTGCGTGCGATACGGAGGTGAACAGACCGAGCACGAGGGCGACGCGTGCCAGGTCGAGTCTGCTGCGATGGACCCATCCTGCGCTCATTGCCTCACTCCCCCGTGAAATCGCTGCTCGACTCTGCGCGCTGCCTGCTGCCTCGGCCATCGGATCATGCATCGGTGGCCGCGAAGCTGCGCAACCAAGGCTCGAGGTGTGCGATGTCGAACGTGCCCGACTCGAACATCCGCATCGTTTCCGAGTAGACCTGCATCGGCGCGCGCTGCAGGCGCCAGCCGTTGATCCGCAGGAACACGTCGGCCGCCGCGAAGGCGATGCGCTTGTTCCCATCGACGAACGGATGGTTGATCGCCAGGCTTTCCATCAGCGCGGCAGCCTCGGCCACGATGTCGTCGTAGTAGCCCGTCTGCGGGCGGAACAGCGCGGCTTCCAGCGCACCGGGGTCACGCACGCCCGGCGCACCGCCGTAGCGCTGCATCAGCAGCGTATGCATGCCGAGCACGTCGGCCACGGTGAGGTAGTCGCGCGACACCCCCTACTCGCTCACTTCGCCAACTCGCGGTAGAGGCTGTCGAATTCCTCGAGGCTGGATGCGAACGAAGCCATCACATGACGACGAGGGCGTTCCTTCTGCTGCCGGTCGATGTAGTCGCGCAGCGCCTCGTCGAGCACCGCCTGGAACTGACGGCCCTGGCTCTCGGCGATTTGCCGCAGTGCGGCCAGCACCTCGGGGGCGGCCTGGGAGGAGAACTTCTCGCGGAGGACGGTCGTCATGGCGATGTCCATCATGATTCATCTTGATGAGCATGGTAGACGAGGACGCGACCGTCCGCCACTCGGATCGACGCCAGGTCGGCGAGGCTTCGAGCTCTGGCCGTGAACCCCTTGGGCCACGACGCTGGCACCGGCAGGAGAGTCGTCACGCGTTGCGGGGGGCCCGCATCCATGCCGGGAGGTCATGCGGGCATCGCAGGCGAAAAAAAGGGCCCGGAGATGATCCGGGCCCTTCGGGGTTGGTGGAGCCGGCGTCTACCGAACGAAGTCCGAAGAACCGCATGGATGGGGCCGATCGTCCGGTCGAGGTGGGTGAGTTGCCCCCATAGTTGCCCCCGATGCAGTAGCGCTGCGTCTCTCGTCGCTGCGGCGCCCCGACCTCTCTGTGTAGGCACTCTGCCGGCAGCGTGCGCACTCTGCTACCAGCGTGCTCACGCTGCCAGCAGCAGTCGGTGCGCGGACGTTTGTGGATCTGGATGATTCAGTTCACCGCGACAACTCTGCTGGTGGACCTCGATGCACAACCTCCCTGAGACCGGATTCCTGCGCCTTCCGCAGATCGTCGGCGACCCGGCTGCCGTACCCCCGGTCCCCCCGATCGTTCCTGTCTGCAAGTCGACCTGGTGGGCCGGCGTCAAGGCTGGCCGATTCCCGCGCCCCGTGAAGCTCGGTCCGCGCGTGACCGCCTGGCGAGCCTCAGACATCCGCGCGCTCGTCGAGAGCGGCCCGGCCGCGTGAGCCGCGAGTACCGGGAGCGAATGCTCGTGTCGATCCTCGCTGCCACGCCGGGCCGCGGCTCGGGCGCAGTAGAGCGCCGGCTCCACACGGCGCTTCGCCTGCTCGGTCGCGTGACCTACACCGAGGCCGAGCGCTGGCTCGACATCGCTGATCCGTACGTCGCAGCGCTGACCCTCCAATCGTCCAACATCCACGCGCACCTGCACCGCGAGCCTCGGCTTGATGCCTCGGGCCGCGCGATCGGCCGCACTACCTGGATCGTCCTCGACGGCACGCGCCGCCGCGGCGACCTCATGCACTGAAGAGAGCAACATGCCCGAACAGAACCCTCTCCGCGCGGGTCGAGCGAACCCGGAGTACGAACGACTCGTAGCCCGTCTCGACGCGGTCATCGTGTCGGTTGGCGGGCTCCGCGAAGCTATCGACTCCCAGGCCGCGCAGATGGAAACGCTCCGTCGGGAACTTCTGCAGCGTCACGGTCAGCCCTCTGCCACCAACGGCAGTCTCCTTCGCGCGGCGCCGGCGGCTGCGGACTGGGAGCGCGAGGGCGGGTCGAACTGATGGCGGCCGTACTAGCCCCCATCGGCCCTAAGCCGTTGTGTGACGACGCGGCGGCGATGCCGGAATGCATCACGCTGCTCCTCGGCGTGCGGGACTTCGAGCAGTTCACCCGCGAGCCGGCGTCGAAGCTCTTCACCGCCGACGGTACGAAGACCTCGCGCACCCCGGGCCGTTCGCTCGCGGTCAACATCGCGGCGCGCGACGCCGAGGAGTTGGCCTTCATCCTTGCGACGGTCGGCAAGCTGCCGGATGCGTTCGTCTCGCCCGGGCGCTTCACCGGCCTGCCGGTGTTCGACCTGCGCCACCTTGCCGCGGCGTACGGAAACAAGCTGCGCGAGGCGGTCCGCGCGAGCGGCTGGCCTGTGGTCTCCGCCGACGCGCATCGGAGGCTGCCTGCCGGCCTGCGCAAGCGCGCGGTCGTCCGCTCGAACGAGACCATGCTCCCCGGCTCGTGGCTCGCGCTCGATCGCGACGACGTGCCGGGCACGCCCGACGAGGTGCGCAGCCTCGGCGTCGACGGCTGGCTCGGGCTGCTCGCGGAGCACATCCCCGGCTTGGACCAGGCGCCGCGCGTCGCCACCCCGTCCAGCTCGGCGCGCGTGCTGCGCGCCGGCGAGCCGCTGGGGCGCGGACGCGGGCATGTGTGGGTGCAGGTTCAGCCCGGCTCGTACGAGGCGCTCTGCGCCGCTCGCGACGCGCTGCGGGACCGGCTGATCGTCGGCGGGCGGGCGTGGGCAACTCCGAGCGGCAACGGCCGCCCCCAGGTGCGCCTGCCGATCGACCTGTCGACGTGGCGAGCCTGCGGGCTCGTGTACTGCGGCAAGCCCGAGGTCGAGGCCGGCAGCGGGCTCACCGTCGAGGCGCCGCGGCTCGACGTGCGCGCCGACGGCGAGCCGGTCGACCTCGGTCGCATCGTGCCGCCGCCGCGGGACCGGCTGGTCGAGGCGCAGCGCGCGCTGCGGCCGGGGATTGCCTTCGAGGTGGGCGCCGGCGGCGCGCGATCGCAGCTCGACGTGCACGACCTGGACGCCGACATCGAGGTCGAGCTGGAAGACGGCTCGGTCACCACGCTGGGCGAGCTGCACGCCGAGTTGCTAGAGCGCGGCGAGTCCGGCACGAAGGTGCGCATGCAGTCGCCCTTGCGCCCCGAGTCGCAGTCGGTGGCCGCGTTCGCGCGGCTCGGCAAGAGCGGCGACCTCGCGGTCGTCGACGTGGGGCTTCCCGGCGAGACCCACTGGCTGCGGCGGGACCCCGCGGCCGACTTCGACGACGGCTACCTCGCCACCGCCGAGCAGCCCAGCAGCGGCGAAGCGAGCGCGCGTCGTGCCGGGCCGGCGCACCGGTTCCGGGTGCTCTCGGTGTCCGAGCTGCAGGCCTTGCCGCCGGTGCAGTGGCGCGTGCGCGGCGTGCTGCCCGAGCAGGGGCTCGCCGCGGTCTACGGGCCGTCGGGCAGCGGCAAGACCTTCCTGGTGCTCGACCTGCTCGGCGCGGTCGCTCAGGGTCGTCCCTGGTTCGAGCGGCGCGTCGTGCCGTGCCCGGTCACGTACGTGGCGCTGGAGGGCGAGGCGGGCATCTCGCAGCGGCTGCGGGCGTACACGCGTCGGCACGGCCAGCCGCCGGCCACGATGCGCTTCATCGCCGAGCCCTTCGCGCTGCTCGACGCTGGCGAGGTGGCTCAGCTCGCCGCAGCCATCCGCGCGGCCGGTGGCGCCGAGGGCATCGTCGCCATCGACACGCTCAACCGAGCGGCCCCTGGCGCGGACGAGAACGCTTCCCAGGACATGGGCCGGATCATCGAGGGCGCCAAGGCGCTCCAGCGCGCCCTGGGCGGGCTCGTGCTGCTGGTGCACCACGCCGGCAAGACCGCGGACAACGGGATGCGCGGACACAGCTCGCTCTTCGCTGCGCTCGACGCAGTCATCCGCGTGCGGCACGACCGCGCGAGCGGCCAGCGCTCCTGGCTCATGGACAAAGCCAAGGACGCGGTTAGCGACGTCGGGCAGCCCTTCAGCCTCGAAGCCGTCGAGCTGGGCTTCGACGAAGACGGCGAGCCGCTGACCTCGTGCGCCATCCGACCCGAGGGTGGCCCGGTCGCGGGCCCCGGCATGCCGCCGCGGCTGTCGCCGCGTGCGCAGGCGGCGCTGGCTGCTGTCGAGCGGGCAATCGCCGAGCACAGTGTCCTCGACGCGCACGGCCGTCGGGTTGTGAGCCGCGAGAGGTACTGGCAGGCGTTCGCAGCAGCGGCCGGGGATGACCGACCGGCCGACACGATCCGGCGGAACCGCAACCGCGGGCTCCAGGACCTGAGCGCCGCCGGTCTCGTCGGGCAGCACGACGAGCCGGGGGGTGAGGCGGTGATCTGGCTCACGGTGCCGGGTGCGGCCGACGATGAGGAGTTCCTGTCGTGAAGAGCAAGTCCAACCCGTCGCCGGGGCGGGACAGCGGGACAGGTTTAAAGGCACCTGTCCCGCCTGTCCCGGTGTCCCGGCAACGAAACGGGTCGCGGGACAGGGTGGGACTGTCCCGGGACTGTCCCG
>JBIIPQ010000134.1:0-10291 GCA_044342535.1 Burkholderiaceae bacterium | reverse complement strand
CATGTCGCGGACGTAGAAGCCGAAGTGGCTGAAGCGCAGGTCGGGCGGGGCCTCGGTCATCGGGGTCTCCTGGTGTCGTATTCCGATCGGCGAGCCAATGAAGCCCGGCCGCATCAGCTCGATCCTCGCATGAATTCTCGTATCTTGACAATTCATTGCCCTCCGACCAGACTTCTTCCGTCGCCGCGCCGCCCGGACCGGGCACGCGCGCGACGCTTCGATTCGAACCCGCCCTCGCCCCGCGCGACGGCCCAGGAGGAGACGAGACGATGACCCCGATCCGACGCCGGCTCGCTGCCGGACTGCTCGCGTTGCCCGCGGTGGCGGCCTGGACGTCCGGCGCACACGCGCAGGAGTATCCGAACAAGCCGGTGCGGATCATCGTGCCGTTCCCCGCGGGCACCGGGCCCGACACCAACGCGCGCCAGATCGTCGCGAAGATGCAGCCGGCGCTCGGCCAGTCGATCGTCGTGGAGAACCGGCCCGGCGCGGCCGGCCAGATCGGTACCGACGCCGCTGCCAAGGCCGCGCCCGACGGCTACACGCTGTACATGGGCTTCACCAGCACGATCTCGATCCAGCCCTACGTCTTCTCGAAGCTGCCCTACAACGCCGAGCGCGACTTCGAGCCGGTGAGCCTGGTGGGCACCCTGCGCAGCGGCCTGCTCGCGCATCCGTCGGTGAAGGCCGCCGACATGCGCGAGCTGGTGGCCGCCGCGAAGGCGAACCCGGACGCGTTCAACGCGGCCACGCAGGGCATCGGCACCTACTCGCACCTGGCCGGCGAATGGTTCTCGGCCGCCACCGGCGCGAAGCTGCGCTTCGTGCCGTACAACACCTCGAGCCCGTACGCCGACCTGCTCGCGGGCACGATGCAGCTGATGTTCGACGGCATGCCGGCGGCCATCGGCAACATCAAGGGCGGCAAGCTCAAGGTGCTCGCGGTCACCGGCACCGGCCGGCATCCGTCGCTGCCCGACGTGCCGACCTTCGCCGAGCTCGGCCTGCCCGACTACCAGCCGATCGCGTGGATCGGACTGTTCGCGCCCGCCGGGACACCGGCGGCGATCCAGGAGAAACTCGCGGCCGCGGTGGCCGCGGGGGCCAAGGCGCCCGACTTCATCGAGCAATGGCGCAGCTTCGGCGGGGACCCGGTGGGCAGCACGCCCGCCGAGTTCAAGGCCTTCATCAAGGCCGACCAGGCGCGCTGGAGCGCGGTGGTCAGGCAGGCGGGCGTCAAGCTCGATTGAACGGAGAACACGGACGATGAAACTGGCGAGCTTCACCCTGAACGGCCGTCCCGCATGGGGCGTGGTGGTCGATGGCGGCGTGGTCGACGCGACCTCGCAGTACCCGACGCTCAAGGCTGCGCTCGCGGCAGACGGCATCGCGCGCGTGGCGGCCTGGGCCGCGGGCCGCACCCCCGATGCCGCGCTCGACGCGGTCGCGCTGTTGCCGGTGGTCCCCGACCCCGGCAAGGTCTGGTGCTGCGGCCTGAACTACGGCGAGCACGTGCGCGAGACCGGCCGCGAGGTCACCGAGCAGCCGACCTTCTTCACGCGCTGGGCCGACGCGCAGGTCGGGCACGGGCAGCCGATGCTGTGCCCGCGCGAGTCGATCCAGTTCGACTACGAAGGCGAGATCGCGGTGGTGATCGGCCGCGGCGGACGGCGCATCGCCGAGGCCGACGCGGGCCGCCACATCGCCGGCTACGCGTGCTTCAACGACGGCAGCATCCGCGACTGGCAGCGCCACACCTCGCAGTTCGCGCCGGGCAAGAACTTCTGGCGCAGCGGTGCGTTCGGGCCGTGGATGGTCACCGCCGACGAGATCCCGTTCGGCACCTCGATGACGCTCGTCACGCGCCTGAACGGCGCCGAGATGCAGCGTGCGACCACCGAGATGATGATCCACACGATCGCCAAGCAGATCGCGTACGTGTCGACGGTGGCGCCGCTCGAGCCGGGCGACGTGATCGTCACCGGCACGCCGGGCGGCGTCGGCGCGCGGCGCACGCCGCCGGTGTGGATGAAGGCCGGCGACGTGGTGGAGATCGAGATCGATCGGGTGGGCGTGCTTCGGAACACGATCGCGGCCGACCCGGGCTGATCGAGCGCGGCCGGCGGGGCACGGCACAATGGCGGACTGCACCGCCTCCGCCGAGCCCCGCATGCTGCGCGCCCTCAAGGACTTCTTCGACCGGAACATCGCGCCCGCCTCCGGACGCGACGAGCGCCACTCGATCGAACTCGCGACCGCCGCGCTGCTGGTCGAGACGCTGCGCATCGACGCCGAGATCCGCGAGCCCGAGCGCACCGCCGCGCTCGCGGCGGTGCGCGGCAAGTTCGGCATGAGCGACGCCGAAGCCGACACGCTGCTCGAGCTCGCCGAGCAGGAGGTCCGCCAGGCGACCGACTACTTCCAGTTCACGTCGCTGATCAACCGGCACTTCACGATGGACCAGAAGATCCGCGTCATCGAGCTGATGTGGTCGGTGGCCTGGGCCGACGACGAGCTGAGCCCGCACGAGCGGCACCTGATGCGCAAGATCGTCGACCTGCTGCACGTGCCGCACGGCGACGCCGCGGCCGCGCAGGCCCGCGCCCGCGGCGGCGCCGGCTGAGCGGCCGTCGAACCGGGTCAGACCAGGCCGAGATCGCGGGGCCGCGCGCCGGGGAACACCGATTCGAGACGCGCGGCATCGAGCCCATAGAGGCGGCCGAACACCCCGCCCAGCATCGCCCGGTATTCGTTGAGCACCGGCCAGTCGCGGTCCTGGTGCAGCGTCGCGCGTGCGATGCGCACCTGCTCGCCGGCGATGCGCCCGCCGCGCACCGCGCCGCCGAGCAGCCACCAGGCGCTGCCGTGACCGTGGTCGGTGCCGCGGTTGCCGTTCTCGCGGAAGGTGCGGCCGAACTCGCTCCCCACCACCACCACCGTGCGCGACCAGGCCGGCCCCATCTCGTCGGCCACGCCCGCGAGGCCGCGGCCGAGCTCCTCGAGCCGGTTGGCGAGCGCGCCCTTGGCGCCGCCCTCGCCGACATGCGTGTCCCAGCCGCCGACGTCGACGAAGCCGAGCGCGTAGCGCTCGCGCATGAGCCGCGCGATGCGGCGGGCCTCCTGCTCGAAGCCGCGCGTGCTCACCGCCTCGCGGTTCGCGGCCTGCATCTCTGCGGACATCGCGCCCGCCTGGCGCATCGCGTCGTCGCGGACCTCGAAGCCCTCGGCGACCCGGCGCCCGAGCGGCGTCTCGCCGTACATCGCGCCGATGATCGCGCTCTGGCGCGCGTCGACCGCGGGCCGCAGCGCGGCGCGCAGCGACAGGTTGGGCACCGGCTGCGTGCCGCTGAAGACGATCGGCAGCCGGTCGGTGAAGGCGATCGAGGCGGGGCCGCCGAGCGCGACCGCGAGCCGGTTGAGGAAGCCCGAGCCGTAGGGGACGCCACGGCCCACGGCCTGGCCGTACTCGATGCCGTCCTGAGTCTCGAAGTGGCTGCGCGAGGCGTCGGCGGTGCCGGCGAAGGGCACGAACGCCGCCTGCCCGGCCTCCCACAGGGGGAACACCGTGTCGCGCAGCGCCGGGTGCAGCGCCCAGTCGGCATCGAGCGCGAGCCCCGCATCGGCGCCGCTGCCGGGCCGTGCGATCGCGATGTTCGGACGCGACTCGTAGTAGAACGGGCTCGAGGCCGGCACCAGCAGGTTGGCGGCGTCGTAGCCGCCGCGCAGGAAGACGAAAAGCAGCTTCGTGTCGGTGGCGGGCGCGGCGAGCACGCCGCCGGCGGTGGCGGCGATCGGGGCGGCGAGTGCGGCGCGGAGCAGGTGGCGACGGTTCATGGTGGGTCTCTCGGGTCGGTAAGCGCCGAAGCTACCGGCGCATGAATTCGGGCGAGGACAGCAGGAAGGCGTTCCACTCCTGCGGCGATGCGGCCTGCTCGAGCGCGCGGCGCGTGGCCGGCGCGACCCGGTCGCGGGTCGAGCGGTCCCAGACGACGTTGGCGAGCACGGGCATCGGGGGACGCTCGGCGGGCGCGTCGGCCTCGCCGCGGAACAGCGCCGGCGTGCCCGAGCCGATCGCGCGCGCGATCTCGAAGCGTGCGGTCATCTGGCCCGAGCCCGACCACGCGGCCTCGTCGAGCGGATAGCCGTCGGGCGTCTGACGGCCGAACGGCGGCTCGCCCAGTCGCGCGATCCAGCCGAGCATCGGCGTCGCATCGACCACCGGACGCTCGTCGTACGCGAGGCGCACCGCCGACACCACGTAGTGCATCGGGTCCTTGAACTTCGTGCCGAGCGACGTGCGGAACGCCGGCGCGGCGAACAGCGACTCGAGCACCGCCGCGATGTCGCCGTCGCTGCGCGCGAAGACGGACGCGAGCCGCGCGACCAGCGCCGGCGCCGGCTCGTCGGCGACGAGGAAGCGCGCGAGCCGACGGCAGACGTGGGTCGCGGTCGACGGATGCCGGGCCAGCAGGTCGAGCACCTCGTCGAGCTCGGCGAGCCCGCGGCCGGCGATCGGGCGCCCGAGCACACGCTTGTCGCCGAAGTCGTGGCGGTTCGGGTTGAACTCGAATCCGCCGTCGCGCATGTACGCGGTCTGCAGCGCGGGCCGCAGGCGCGGCGTCGTGTCGCCGAAGTTCACGCCCACGCCGGTGAGCACGCGCGCGAGCTCCTGCACGTCGGCCTGCGTGTAGCCGCCGTCGACACCGAGCGTGTGCAGCTCGAGCAGCTCGCGGGCATGGTTCTCGTTGAGGCGGCCCGCCGCGTTCTGCTCGTTGTCGAGGTAGCGCAGCATCGCGGGATGGCGGGTCGCGGCGCCGAGCAGGTCGCGGAAGCGCCCGAGCGCATGCGGGCGGATCGCGCGGTCCTCGTAGTCGCCGACCATCGCGCGCAGGTTCGCCTTGCCCTGGAACACGTTGAAGTGGTTCGTCCAGAACCAGGTCATCCGCTCGCGCAGCTGCTCGGGGGCATGGAGCGCGAGCAGCAGCGAGCGTGACGCGGCTTCGCGCGCGAGCCGCGTCATCGCCTGCTGGTAGGCCTGGCGCGCGGCGGTCTTCGCGGCGTCGTCGGCGAGCGCATCGGCCGCGCGACGCTGGCGTTCGAGCTCGGACACGAGCTCGGTCAGCGGGCGCTGCGAGACCGTCATCGCGGCGATCCGCGCGGCCACCTCGTCGGGCAGCGCCGCGGGCCCGCGCGCCGGACGCAGCTGCGCGGCGAGCCAGCGCGGCTCGCCCATCTGCGCGAGACGGCGCAGCGACGAGGGCGATGCGCCCCAGGTGAGGCGGTCGAGCAGCAGCGCGGCATCGGCGGCGACCGCGGGCATCGGCGCATCGCGGGGGACCGGGGCGGGCGCCGCGCGACGGGGGGGCCGCGGTGCCTGCGTCGTGTCCGACGCGGCCGGCGGCGCAGACGGCGTTGCGGGCGAGGTGCAGCCTGCGGCCACCAGCGGCATGAGTGCCGCGGCGCCCATCAGTCGCCGGCGGCAGGCCGCCGCCGGCGGCATCGCGAGCTCGGTCGTGGATCGGGCGGCGGGAGGCGTCATGGCCCGGAGATCCTACGCCCGGCACCGCCGCGGCGGGCGCGCGCGTAACCGCACGCCCGCCGGGCTTACCCGCGGTTACCGGGACAGGGGGTCGCTCGCGGCCACGACGACCGGCGGATCGGCGCGGCGCGTGCGCCGCATCAGCCGCCGCCCGAAACGCTCGACATCGTCGACGTAGGTGAACACCGCCGGCACCACCAGCAGCGACAGCAGCGTCGAGGTGACCAGCCCGCCGATCACGGCGATCGCCATCGGCGCGCGGAAGCTCGGATCGCCCGCGAAGCCGAGCGCGATCGGCAGCATGCCGGCGCCCATCGCGATCGTCGTCATCACGATCGGGCGCGCGCGCTTGTGGCAGGCATCGACCAGCGCGTCGAAGCGGCTCATCCCCTCGCGCCGCGCGACGATCGCGTACTCGACCAGCAGGATCGAGTTCTTGGTCACGATGCCCATCAGCATCAGCAGGCCGATCAGCGACGGCATCGAGAAGCTCTTGCCGGTCGCGAGCAGCAGCACGAAGGCCCCGCCGATCGACAGCGGCAGCGCCGCGAGGATGGTCAGCGGCTGCAGGAAGTCCTTGAAGAGCAGCACCAGCACCATGTAGATGCACAGCACGCCGATGCCCATCGCGAGCGCGAAGCTGCCGAACAGCGCCTGCATCTCCTGCGTGTCGCCCTGCTCGGCGATCCGCACGCCGGGCGGCAGATTGCCGAGCGAGGGCAGCTTCATCGCGGCCTCGTAGACCTCGCCGAGCTGGCGGCCGGCGAGCTCGACGTCGAGCGTGACGTTGCGGCTGCGGTTGAGCCGATCGATCTGCGCCGGGCCGCTGTCGATGCCGACCGAGGCGACGTTGCCGAGCATCACCGGGCCGTTGCGTCCGGGCACGGTGAGGCGCTCGATCGCGGCGAGGTCGGCGCGCACCGCATCCGGCAGCTTCACGCGGATCGGCACCTGGCGCTCGGACAGGTTGAGCTTGGGCAGGCCGACGTCGTAGTCGCCCGCAGTCGCCACGCGCACGGTCTCGGCGATGCCGGAGGCGGTCACGCCGAGGTCGGCGGCGCGTGCGAAGTCGGGCCGCACGATGATCTCGGGCCGCACCAGGCTCGCCGACGAACTGACGTTGCCGATGCCGGGAATCGTGCGCAGGTCACGCTCGACGTCGCGCGCGGCGACGGCGAGCGCCGCCGGGTCCTCGCTGCGCAGCACCAGCTGCATCTTCACGCCGGTGTCCTGCGGGCCGACCGTCAGGCGCACGCCCGGCACCTCGGCGAGGCGCGCGCGGATCGACGTCTCGATCGTCTGCTGCGTGCCAGGACGCTCGCTGCGGTGCGCGAGCACGACGGTCATCACTGCCTTGCGCGCCTCCGGTGCGGCGCCCACCGCGAACACGTCGCCGGAGGCGCCGCCGCCGATCGAGCTGAAGACCCGCTTGACCTCGGGCACGCCGGCCAGCAGCGTGCGCACGCGCTCGGCCGCCTCGAAGGTCTCCTGCAGCGTGCTGCCCGGGGGCAGCTCGACGCTGACCAGCGTCTGCGCGCGATCGGCCGGCGGCACGAAACCGGTGGGCAGCAGCGGCACGAGCGCGATCGAGCCCGCGAAGAACGCGAACGACAGCACCGCGGTGACCAGCCGGTGGCGCAGGCACCAGCGGACCATCCGCAGGTAGGTGCGCATCACGAAGCCGTCGTTCGACTCGTCGATGGGCGAGACGGCGGCGGGGCCGATCGCGTCGGCGTGGACCGTTACCGTGGTCGACGCCGTCGTGGACGCTGCGGTGGACGCCGTGGCGCCCGCCGTGGCGCCCGCCGGCGCGCCCGCTGGCGACGCGCCCGCCGCCGCCGCGCGTGCCCGCGCGACCTTCGGCTTGAGCATGTAGGCGGCCATCATCGGCGTGAGCAGCCGCGCGACCACCAGCGACGCGAGGATCGCGAGCACGGCCGTCCAGCCGAACTGCTTGAAGAACTTGCCCGGGATGCCGGCCATGAAGGCCGTGGGCAGGAACACCGCCACCAGCGCGAAGGTGGTGGCGACCACCGCCAGCCCGATCTCGTCGGCCGCCTCCATCGCCGCCTGGTACGGGCTCTTGCCCATGTGCAGGTGGCGCTCGATGTTCTCGATCTCGACGATCGCGTCGTCGACCAGGATGCCGACCACCAGCGCCATCGACAGCAGCGTCACGGTGTTCAGCGTGAAGCCGAACAGGTGGATGCCGAGGAAGGCCGGGATCACCGACAGCGGCAGCGCGGCGGCGCTGATCAGCGTGGCGCGCCAGTCGCGCAGGAACGCCCAGACCACGATCACCGCCAGCAGGCCGCCCTCGTAGAGCAGCTGCATCGACGCATCGAAGTCCTCGCGCACGGGCGCCGCATTGTCGATCGCCTTGGTGAACGCGACGTTCGGATGCGCAGCGGCGAGCTCGTCGACCGCGGCCTGCACGCCGTCGGCGATCGCCAGTTCGCTCGCGCCGCGGGTGCGCATGACCTCGACCGCGATCGCCGGCCGGCCGTCGAGCAGCGCGATCGAGCGGCGCTCGGCGATGGTGTCGGTGACCGTGGCGACCTGCCCGAGCCGGATGCGCCGACCGTCGGCCATCGGCAGCTCGAGCCGCTCGAGCTCGGCGGCACTGCTGACGGTGGCGATGGTGCGCACCGCCTGCTCGGCACCGCCCACGTCGCCGCGCCCGCCCGGCGCCTCCTGCTGCACGAGCTTGAGCCGACGCGAGACGTCGATCGCGGCGACGTCGAGCGCCGCCATCCGCGCCGCGTCGAGCTCGATGCGCACCTCGCGGGTCACGCCGCCCAGCCGCTTGACCTGGCCCACGCCCTGCACGTTGAGCAGGCGCTTCGCGACGGTGTTGTCGACGAACCAGGACAGCGCCTCCTCGTCGAACTTGCTGCTGGCGACGGTGTAGGTGACCACCGGCCGGCCGGCGGTGCTGGCCTTGGAGACCGCCGGGTCGCGCAGGTCCGCGGGCAGGTCGGCGCGCACGCGGCTGATCGCGTCGCGCACCTCGTTGACCGCGTCGGACGAGTTCTTCTCGAGGACGAACTCGATCGTCACACTGACCTGGCCGTCGAGGATCTTCGTGTAGAGGTTCTTCACGCCCTGCAGCGTGGCGACCGCGTTCTCGAGCTTGCGCGCGACCTCGGTCTCGAGCTGCGCGGGTGCGGCGCCCGGCAGGCTCGCATCGACCGTGACGATCGGCAGCTCGATGTCGGGAAAGTCCTGCACGCCCATCGAGCGGAAGCTGAGCACGCCCGCGAGCGTGAGCAGGATGAACAGCAGGACCGCCGGGATGGGGTTGCGGATCGACAGCGACGAGAAGTTCACTTCGAGCCTCCGGCGACGCCGTCGACGACCTGCACCACGTCGCCGTCATTGAGGAAGCCCGCGCCGCGCGCGACCAGCGCGGCCTCGGGCGTCACGCCCTCGAGGACCTCGACGCGCTCGCCGTCGCGCCGCCCGGTGCGCACCTTCTGCTGGACGGCGCGCCCGCCCTCGACGCGGAACACGTACGAGAAGCCGTCGCGCACCACGACCGCCTGCTGGGGCACGACCAGCGCCGTGCTGCCGCCGAGCCGGAACTCGCCGCGGGCGAACATGCCGGCGCGCGCCGCGCTGCCCGTGGGCAGATCGACGTAGACGAGGGCGTTGCGGGTCTGCGCGTCGACCACCGGCCCGATGGTGCGCACGGTGCCCGCGATCTCGCCGCCCGAGGCCGGCAGCACACGGACGGCCTGCTTCGGCGCGAGCCGTGCGAGCTCGCTCGCGGTGACCTCAGCGCGCCACTCCAGGCGGTTGCCGCGCACCAGCCGGAACAGCTCCTGGCCGGCGGGCACCACCGCGCCGACGGTGGCCGCACGCGCCGAGATCACGCCGTCGTCGGGCGCCAGCACCTGCGTCATCCGCAGCCGCAGGTCCTGCGACTGGAGCTGCGCCTGCGCCGACTGCACGCGGGCCTGCGCCGAGGCGAGGCGGGCCTGAGCGGTCTGGGCGGCGGTCTGGTACTGCGCGATCTGCTGCGCCGAGAGCGCGCCGCTCGCCTCGACCTGACGCGCGCGCTCGGCGTTGGACTGCGCGTCGGCGGCCGAGGCCTGCGCCTCGCCGACCGCCGCGCGGGCCTCGGCGAGCGCGGCCTGGGCGTTCGCGACGTCGGCACGCACCGTATCGGGCGCGAAGACGGCGAGCACCTGCCCGCGCTTGACCGTGTCGCCCACCTGCGCGCGCACCTCGGCGATCCGCAGCCCGTTGACCTCGGCGCCCACCGAGGCCTCCTGCCAGGCGGCGACGCTGCCGTTGGCCGACAGGGTGTCGGCAAGCTCGGCGCGCTCGGGGCGCACCACGGTGACGACGAGGGCGGGGCGCGGACCGGACTTGCCGGCGGCGGGCGGGGTAGCGGGTGCCGGCGCGCCGGCCGGTGATGCGGTCGATGCGGCGCCCTGCGGCGCGGTGCCCGGTGCGGCGGCGGGTGCGGTGCCGCCTGCGGGCGCGGCACCGGCCGCAGGGGCCGCTTCGCGGGCACCGCAGGCGGCGAGCACCAGGGCGGCGGCGAGCATCACGGCCAGTGCCGTCGGGTGGCGGCCGGCAGGCCGCATCGTCGAGCTGCACGTCATTTGCGGGAATCCTCGTTCGTGTTCGTCCATCCGCCGCCGAGCGCGCGGTACAGCGAGACCCAGGCGGCGACGCGGTCGCGCTGCACGCCGGCGAGCGTCGAGTCGGCGGTCAGCGTGTAGCGGCGCGACTCCTCGAGCT
>JBIIPQ010000499.1:0-3223 GCA_044342535.1 Burkholderiaceae bacterium | reverse complement strand
CGGCAGGCGGTCCAGCGACCCGGGGAAGCGGTCGACCTCGGCCTTGTGCACCAGCGCGGTCGGCCCGTACCAGTCGACGGGTGCGGCCACCAGGCGCTCGCTCGTCAGGCGAAGGGCGGGGTTGGGCGGCGGCGGCTGTCCGGCGAGCACCAGGTCGAGGTGATGCAGCGCGAGTTCGGCGAGCAGCTGCTCGAACTCGCCTTCGTGGCACAGCAGCCGAAGGGACGGCGTGGCCAGCACCGGCTCGAGCAGCGCATGCGCGGCGAACTTCGAGAGGCCGTCGGACAGGCCGACGGCCAGCCGCGCGACCTGTCCGGTCGCGGCCCCGCGCACCTCGTCGGGGATCGACGAGCCGATCCGGAAGATCTCCTCGGCGCGCGAGAAGGCGGCCTGGCCGGCCTCGGTGAGCGCGACGCCCCGGCCAGCCGGCTTGAGCAGCTGATGGCCGAACGAGCGCTCGAGCTCGCGCACCTGGGCGCTGATGGTCTGGACCGCCATGTCCAGGCGAGCGGCCGCGCGTGCGAAGCCGCCCTCCTTGGTGACGACCCAGAAGTAGTACAGGTGGCGGTAGTTCAGCATGGGGTCGGCGGGCATCCTGCGTGCAGTGTGATCCCAGGTCCGCTCGGGCGGCCCGCCGAGGGGCTCAGCCCTGCGGCTGCCAGACCGGCCGGCGCTTCTCGAGGAAGGAGGCGATGCCCTCGCGGCCCTCGTCGCTCGCGCGGGCGGCGGCGATGCGGCCCGCGGTGTCCGCCGCCAGCGCGTCGTCCACCGGGCGGCCGGTCACGTCGCGGATCAGGCGCTTGGTCGCGGCGAGTGCCGCGGGGCCGCCGAGCAGCAGGTTCCCCAGCATCGTGTTCACCGCGGCGTCGAGCTCCTCGGGCGGCGCGATCTCCTGCACCAGGCCCATCCGGTAGGCCTCGGCGCCGTCGAAGACCTCGGCGCTCAGGAACCAGCGGCTCGCGGCGCGCGGGCCGATCGCGCGGATCACGTAGGGGCTGATCATCGCGGGGATCAGGCCGATGCGGACCTCGGTCAGGCAGAACTTCGCGTCGTACGAGGCGATCGCGATGTCGCAGGCGGCGACCAGGCCGAGGCCGCCGGCGAAGGCCGGGCCGTGCACGCGCGCGACCGTGGGCTTGGGCGCCTCGGCGATCGTGCGCAGCAGCGCGGCGAGCCGGGCGGCATCGGCCTGGTTCTCGGCGGCGCCGTACTGCGCGGCCTCCTTCATCCAGTTCAGGTCGGCGCCCGCGCAGAACGCCTTGCCGCGGCCGGCGAGCACGATCGCGCGCACGTCGTCGTCCTCGGCGGCGGCGCCCACGGCATCGGTCAGCTCGGCGATGAGCTGCGCACTCATCGCGTTGCGGACGTCGGGGCGGTTCAGCCAGATGACGGCGACGCCTTGCTGCAACGTCGTCTCGAGGGTGGTGTAGGTCATGGCGGGCCTGCGTCGGTCGAAGTGCCGGGAGGATACCAACACGCCGCCGGCACGTGCCGGCGGGGCGCCCCGGCCGATGCGAGGGCACGCGCGACTCGCGCCCGTAGGCCGCGCAGGTGCGCGCCAGGCCACGCTCCCAGGCGACGCAGTCGGTGTTGCGCACCTCGCCTGCGCAGTCGACCAGGCCGGGCCGGTTCAGCGTGCCGAACGCCAGCGTCGTGAGCCCGCCGTGCGACTGCCCGAGCACGTCCGTGCGGGTGAGGTCGGCCTCCGGCAGGGGCGTGAGGTGATCGAGCACCGCAGTCACGTCCTCGGCCTGCGCCACGCCGTTGCTCTCGACGTCGCAGCCGACTCCCCTGTCGGTGCCGGTCGACTTCCAGATGGCCTGGCGCATCGGCAGCACCAGCATACCGGCTGCTCCGTCGCCCCGACCCGGGCTCGCCGGGAGCGGTGCCGGCCGCCCGTCGCGCGACGGGCTGCTCAGTGCCCGGGGCGCTCGCGCGAGCCGCTGGCTCGTGCGGTGCCGGAGCGGGGCCGCGCCAGGTGCGCGAGCAGCTCGCCGGACAGGCCGGTGCCCGTGGCCCCCGAGACGCCCACTGCGTGGAAGGTCTTCACCAGCGGGCCGTCGCGCACGCGCAGCGCGTGCAGCGATCCTGCCGCCACCTCGTCGCGGCAGCTGCGCGCCAGCACCAGCGAGACGCCGAGCCCTGCGGACACCGCGCGCTTGACGCCCTCGGTGCTGCCGAACGCATGGCGGACCGCCGGCATCGCGATACGTGCCCCGAACGCCTCGCGCAACAGCGTGGCGGTCCCGGTGCCGCCCTCGCCGCCGATCAGCGGCTCGGCGAACAGCCGCTCGAGCGTCACCGATTTCGCGCGGGCGAGCGCATGTCCGGGCGGCACGATCGCGACGAGCGGCTCGCGGTGCCAGGGCCGGGCGTCATAGCCGCTGCGGCCGTCCCACCATTCGGTGAGGGCGAGGTCGATGCGGCCCGCGGCGAGCGCATCGAGCAGCTCGGCGTGCGGTGCGACCTGCAGGTCGATGCGATCGACCGCCGCCGCGTCGCCCCAGTCTGCGAGCACGTCGGGGAGGTGATACACGCCGATGTTGGACGACGCGCCGAGCGCGAGCCGTTCGCCTTCCAGCGCGCGACGCGCGCGTTCGTTTGTCTCGAGCAGGCGCCTCGCATGCGGCAGGAAGATCGCGCCCGCCGGCGTCGGCCGGCAGCCGCTGCGCTCGCGCACCAGGAGCGTCGCGCCGAGCTGCGCCTCCATCCGCTGCACCTGCAGGCTCACCGTGGGCTGCGACAGCGACAGCCACCGCGCGGCCGCGAGGAAGCTGCCCGCGTCGACGACCGCGACGAAGGCCCGGACCTCGCGCAGGTCCAGCGCCTCAGCGCCCGATCGCACCGTGCGGCCTGTCGCCCCGCAGGGCTTCGATGAGGTTGAGCGCGGCGTCCATCTCGATGCGGCGGCGAACGCAGGCCACCGCCGATCCGATGTGCGGGGTGAAGAGGGTGCGGTCGCGATCGGCGAGCAGGCGCGGGTCGATGGCGCGGGGCCGATCGGGCAGGGCCCAGTCCTCGAGCTCGAAGACGTCGGCCGCGTAGCCGCCGAGCCGCCCGTCGGCGAGGGCATCGGCGACCGCGCGCTCCTCGACCACCGAGCCCCGGCCGGGGTTCACCAGCAGCGTGCCGGGGCGCATCCGGGCGATCAGCGCGGCATCGACCAGGTGCCTCGTGTCGGCGGTGAGCGGCAGCGCGACGACGACGAAGTCGGCGGTGGCGA
>JBIIPQ010000133.1:0-10304 GCA_044342535.1 Burkholderiaceae bacterium | reverse complement strand
CGAGGTGCTCGCGATCCCGCCGCTGGGCTGCCTGAACATCCACGCCTCGCTGCTGCCCCGCTGGCGGGGCGCGGCGCCGATCCAGCGTGCGGTGCAGGCGGGCGATGCGACCACGGGCATCACGATCATGCAGATGGACGTGGGCCTGGACACCGGCCCGATGCGGCTCGTGCACGCCTGCCCGATCGGCCCCGAGGACACCGGCGCCACGGTGCACGATGCGCTCGCCGAGCTCGGCGCGCGGGCGATCGTCGAAGCGATCGACCGGCTGGCCGCCGGCACGCTGCCGCTGCAGCCCCAGCCCGCCGAGGGCGTGACCTACGCGCAGAAGCTCGGCCGCGCCGACTCGCCGATCGACTGGTCCGGTCCGGCGCGCGCGATCGTCGACCAGGTCCGCGCGTTCGACCCGGTGCCCGGCAGCACCACCGCGGCCGCGGGCTCGCCCGGCACGATGCTCAAGGTGTGGAAGGCGCGCGCGGCCCTCCGTCCCGACGGAGCGGCCGACGCGGTGCCCGGCACCGTGCTGGCGGCCGGCGGCGGCGCGGTGACCGTGGCCTGCGGCGATGGCGGCGCGGTCGCGCTGCTCGAACTGCAGCGTCCCGGCGGACGGCGTCTGCCGGCACGCGAGTTCCTCGCCGGATTCCCGCTCCGCGCGGGCGATCGCCTCGGGCCGGCCGCACCTTGAATCCGGCTCGACCGGGCCCCCTCTGCCCGAACGCGACCGCGTTCGGCCGGATGCCGTGAGCGCGCCCGTCACGCGGGGCGAGGCCGCTGCGCCGCGCGCGGCGCTGTCGCGCGAGATGCTCGCCGCCGCCGAGGCGGTGTCGGACCTGCTCGCCGGGCACCGTCTGCCCGATGCGCTCGATGCACGGACCGCGTCGCTGCCGCCCGCCTCGCGAGCGCCGGCCCGGGACATGGCGTATCACGCGGTGCGCCGGCTCGGCCGCCTGCAGGCGCTCGCCGCCCGGCTGAACTCGCGCCGGCCGATGCCGAGGATGGCCGCGCTGCAGCTGGTCGCGCTCGCGCAGCTGCTCGAGCCGATCCGGCCCGCCGCGATCGTCGTGGACCAGGCGGTGGCCGCGGCCCGCAGCCTGTCGCGCGGTCCGGGGGGCGCTGCGGCCGGCTTCCTGAACGCGACCCTGCGCCGCTTCGGCCGCGAGCGCGAGGCCCTGCTCGCCGCGCTCGCGGACGATCCGGTCGCCCGCTTCGACCATCCCGACTGGTGGCTGCGGATGCTGGCCGAGGCCTGGCCCGATCGCTGGCAGGCGATCGCCGAGGCCGGCAACCTGCAGGCGCCGATGGTGCTGCGGGCGAACCGCCGACGCGGCGAGCCCGAGGCCCTCGCCGCACGGCTCGCGGCCGCCGGCGTGCCGACGCGGCGCGTCGGCCCCGAGGCCCTCGCGCTCGAGCGGGCGCTGCCGGTCGATGCCATTCCCGGGTTCGCCGAAGGCGAGCTGTCCGTGCAGGACGCCGGCGCGCAGCTCGCCGCGCGCCTGCTCGACCTGGCGCCCGGCCAGCGCGTGCTCGACGCCTGCGCCGCGCCCGGCGGCAAGACCGCCCACCTGCTCGAGCTGGCGGACATCGACCTGCTGGCGATCGACGTCGACGCGGCCCGCTGCCAGCGGATCGAGCAGACGCTCGCCCGGCTGGGACTGCCGGCCGCCGGCGGGCATGTCGAGGTGCGGGCGGCCGATGCGTCGTGTCCGCAGACCTGGTGGGACGGGCGGCCGTTCGACCGGATCCTGCTCGACGCCCCGTGCAGCGCCTCGGGCATCGTGCGCCGCCACCCCGATGCGAGGTGGCTGCGGCGGCGTGGCGATATCGCCACACTCGTCCTGCAGCAGGGGCGAATGCTGGAGGCGCTTTGGCCCCTGCTGGGCCCGAGTGGTAGATTGCTCTACGTCACCTGCTCGGTATTCCCGGACGAGGGCGAAGCGGTGGTGGAGCGCTTCCTCGCGTCCCGCACGGATTGCGTGCGCCAGCCGCTCGCCTGGGTCTGGCCCGATGGGCTCAGGGAATCGGTCGCCCAATTGCTGCCACAGTCCGGGGCGATGCGAGAGCACGATGGCTTCTTCTATGCCTGTCTGACCAGACGACCGTGAAGCGACGCACCGCCATCGCGGCGCTGTCGACGGCAGCGCTGCTGGCGTGGTTGCCCGCCGCCCGATCCGCCGACACGATCGACGTGCTCAGCGTCGGAGTCGAGCCGTCCTCGGATGGCGAGGCCTGGCTGCTGTCGGCCGATTTCGCGCTGTCGCTGAGTCCGCAGCTGGAGGACGCGGTCAACAAGGGCGTCCCGCTGTTCTTCCTGGTCGAGTTCGAGCTGCTGCGCCCGCGCTGGTACTGGTGGGACGAGCGCACCGCGCTGGCGACCCAGACCCACCGGCTGTCCTATCATGCGTTGACCCGCCAGTACCGGGTGCTCCTCAACGGCGTGCCCCAGGCCTACGGGTCGCTGCCCGAGGCCCTCGACGCGATGTCGCGTCTGCGGGGATGGCGGGTGATGCCGCGGGACCGTACCCGCGGCGGCGTTTCCTACGACGGATGGCTGCGGCTGCGGCTCGATACCAACCAGCTGCCCAAGCCCTTCCAGATCACCGCGCTCACCAACCGGGACTGGAACCCGCAATCTGAATGGAAGCGGTTCCCCTTCACGCCGGAGACCCCTCGAAGCGCACCGTGACGCGGGCGCTGCGCTACGCGCTCTTCGTGTCGGTCGCGCTCGCCGCGGTGCTGCTCGCGATGCTCGCGGTGGCCAGCGGCAACGACCGGCTGCTCGAGAGCCACTACGGGCTGCTGCTCGGGCTGAACGTCGCCATCGGCATCGCGCTGCTGCTGCTGGCGGCCGAGCTCGCGCGGCGGCTGTGGCAGCGCTGGCGGGCCGGCCTGTTCGGCACCCGGCTGATGGTTCGGCTCGCGCTCGCCTTCGTCGTGATGACGCTGGTGCCGGTCGGGCTGATCTTCGCGGTGGCGGTGCAGTTCCTCGGCCGCTCGGTCGAGTCCTGGTACGACGTGCCGATGGAGCGCGCGCTCGAGTCGGGCCTGTCGCTCGGGCGCGCGTCGCTCGACTCGCTGCTCGTGGACCTGCAGGCCAAGACCCGCTCGATGGCGGGCGAGCTCGCCGACGTGCCGCAGAACCAGTGGGCGCCGACGCTCAACCGGATGCGCGAGCGCGCCGGCGCGCAGGAAGCGGTCATCCTCACCGGCAGCGGCCGCATCCTGGTCGCGAGCGGCGGCGCCTACGCGAGTCTCGTGCCGGACCTGCCGTCGCCGGCGGCACTGCGCCAGGCGCGCGGGGCCCGGCTGTACGCGGCCGTCGAGCCGGCCGAAGCGGGTGCCGGCGGCGAGCCGCGCGGGCTCAAGCTGCGTGTCGTGCAGTCGATCCCGCTGGGTGGGCAGCTCGGCGAGGAGCTGAGGCTGCTGCAGCTGGTGCAGCCCGTGCCGCCCACCCTCGCCGAGAACGCGGAGGCGATCCAGCAGGGCTGGCGCGACTACCAGCAGCTGTCGCTGTCGCGGGCCGGGCTCAAGCGGATCTTCCGCATCACGATGACCGTGACGCTGCTGCTGACGGTCTTCTCGTCGATCGCCGCGTCGTTCCTGCTGGCCGGCTGGATGACCGGCCCGCTGTCGATGATCGCCGCGGGCACGCGCGCGGTCGCCGAGGGCGACTTCCGGCCGGTCAAGGACTACACCGGACGCGACGAGCTCGGCGTCCTCACGCAGTCGTTCAACGCGATGACCCGCCAGCTCGAGGAGGCACGCGCGCTGGTCGAGCGCAACCAGGACGAGCTCGAGCGGGCGAACACGCGGCTCGCCAGCGTGCTCGCCAACCTGACCGCCGGCGTCATCGTGCTCGACGAGGACTTCCGCGTGTCGCTCGCCAACGTGGGCGCCGAGCGCATCCTCGACGTCGGCGCGCAGGGCATGGCGGGGCGCCGGCTCGACGAGGTGCCCCGACTGGCCGAGGCCGCGCCGCAGATCCTCGAGGCCTTCGCCGAGCTCGACGAGGGCGCCCACCTCGGCTGGCAGCGCCAGCTCGTGTTCCGGCGCGACGGACCAGGCTCCGAGCGCCGCGCCGAGGCCCGCCCCGACGACGCGCCGGCGCTGACGCTGCTGGTGCGCGGCGCGCGTCTGCCCAGCCCGCAGCGCGGCTGGCTGGTGGTGTTCGACGACGTGAGCGAAGTGGTGTCCGCGCAGCGCGCGGTCGCCTGGAGCGAGGTGGCCCGCCGCCTCGCCCACGAGATCAAGAATCCGCTGACCCCGATCCAGCTCGCCGCCGAGCGCCTGCAGCACCGGCTCGCCGACAAGCTGCCGCCCGCCGAGGCCGAGCTGCTGGCCCGCAGTTCGCAAACGATTGTCAATCAGGTGGGCGCGCTCAAGCTGATGGTCGACGAGTTCCGTGACTACGCGCGGCTGCCCGCAGCCCGCCTCGCGCCGCTCGACCTGAACGGGCTGGTGCAGGACGTGCTGGCGCTCTACGCGCCGATCGAGGCCTCGGGCGGGCTGCACGCCGAGCTCGCGCCGGGCCTGCCCGCGATCCTGGGCGATGCCTCGCAGCTGCGGCAGGTGATCCACAACCTCGTCAAGAATTCGCTCGAAGCGACGGAAAAACAGCCGCGGCGCGCGATCGAGGTGCTCACCGAGCCGGTCCGCCGCAGCGGGGCGATCGCGGGGGTGCGGCTGGTGGTCCGAGACGACGGCCCGGGCTTCCCGAGCGGCTCGCTCGCGCGCGTGTTCGAGCCCTACGTGACGACCAAGCCCAAGGGCACCGGACTCGGCCTGGCGATCGTCCGAAAGATCGTCGAGGAGCACGGTGCGCGCATCGACGCGGTGAATCGCGCGGACGCCGAGGGCGGCGTCACCGGCGCGTCGGTCAGCCTCCTATTTACGAGATTGGCCAAAAGCGACGACAATTGCGGCGCGCACACAACACTTGAAACGAGTCAGCCGCCGGCCGTCGGTCCGGTCGGGCCGGCCGACAGTTAGGAAGCCATGGCGGAAATTCTGGTCGTTGACGACGAGGTCGGAATCCGGGAGCTGCTGTCCGAGATCCTCGGTGACGAAGGGCACTCGGTCCATCTCGCCGAAAACGCGCAGCAGGCCCGCGAGTCGCGGGAGCACACCCCGATCGACCTCGTGCTGCTCGACATCTGGATGCCCGACACCGATGGCGTGACGCTGCTCAAGGAATGGGCAAATGGCGGCAAGCTGACGATGCCGGTGATCATGATGTCCGGCCATGCCACCATCGACACCGCGGTCGAGGCCACCCGAATCGGTGCGCTCGATTTCCTCGAGAAGCCGATCGCGCTGCAGAAGCTGCTCAAAGCGGTCGAGCAGGGGCTCGCGCGGGGCCGGGCGCAGAGCGCGCCCAAGGTCGCGCCCCAGATCTACCATCCGCTGGCCGCCAGCAGCGCCGGTGTGCCGATGATCACCATGCTGCCGGTCGGCGCCCACAGCGGCCCGAACGTGCCGCTGATGTCGCCGTCGGCCCAGTTCCTGACCGCGCCGGTGGCCGGCCCCGGCGGCGCGCCGTCGCAGTCGCGCGAACTGCCGCTCGACCTGCCGCTGCGCGAGGCGCGCGACGCCTTCGAGCGCGCCTACTTCGAGCACCACCTGTCGCGCGAGCATGGTTCGATGACGCGGGTGGCCGAGAAGACCGGGCTCGAGCGGACGCACCTGTACCGCAAGCTCAAGCAACTCGGCATCGACCTCTCGAAGGGCGCGTACCGCAAGGGTGCGCAGGCCCCGCAGTGATGATTTGAAGATCGTCATCCTCGGCGCCGGGCGGGTCGGCGCGTCGGTCGCGGAGAGCCTCGTCTCCGAACAGAACGACATCACCGTCATCGACACCGATGCGGCGCGTCTGGCCGAACTGCAGGATCGGCTCGACCTGCGCACGGTGGTGGGCAACGCCGCACAGCCCTCGACGCTGCGCGCGGCCGGTACCGACGACGCCGACATGGTGATCGCCACGACGCAGAGCGACGAGACCAACCTCGTCGCCTGCCACCTCGCGGCCCAGGTGTTCAACGTGCCGACGCGCATCGCGCGGGTCCGCGCCGCCGACTTCCAGGACAACCCCGAGCTGGTCGGCGACGGGGCCTTCTCGGTCAATCACCTGATCGTCCCCGAGAAGACCGTCACCGAGTACGTCGCGAAGCTCGTCGAGTTCCCCGAGGCGCTGCAGGTGCTGGAGTTCGCCGGCGGCGCGGCCTGCCTGATCGCGGTGCGCGCGCATCCGGGCGGCCTGCTGGTGGGCAAGCCGATCCGGGACATCAAGGCGCACATTCCGCAAGTCGACTCGCGGATCGTGGCCATCTTCCGCGGCGAAGGGGCGGTCTACCCCGACGGCGACACGATGATCGAGCCGGGCGACGAGGTGTTCGTGCTGGCCGCGACCGAGCACATCCGCACGGTGATGACCGAGCTGCGCAAGATGGACAAGCCGGTGCGCCGGGTGATGCTCGCCGGTGGCGGGCGCATCGGCATGCGGCTCGCGCTGCGCCTGGCGGGCCGCATCGACGTGCGGATCATCGAGCCCGACGTCAAGCGCTGCGAGCAGCTCGCCGCGCTGCTGCCTTCCAACGTGCTGGTGCTCAACGGCGACGCGACCGACGAGGACCTCCTCGAGGAGGAGAGCGTCGGCGAGATGGACCTGTTCTGCGCGCTCACCTCCGACGACGAGGACAACATCATGTCCTCGCTGCTCGCCAAGAAGATGGGCGCGCGCCGCGTGATCGCGCTGATCAACCGGCGCGCCTACGCCGACCTGGTGGAGGGCGGCAAGATCGACATCGCGATCGTGCCGGCGCAGGCAACGATCGGCGAGCTGCTCGCGCACGTGCGGCGCGGCGACGTGGCCGCCGTGCATTCGCTGCGGCGCGGGGCGGCCGAGGCGCTCGAGGCGATCGCGCACGGTGACCCGCGCTCGAGCAAGGTGGTCGGGCGGCGCATCGAGCAGCTCGACCTGCCGCCGGGCACCACCATCGGGGCGATCGTCCGACAGGCGCCGGGCAACCGCTCCGAGGTGATCATCGCCCACCACGACACGGTGATCGAGCCCGAGGACCATGTCATCGTCTTCGTGGCCAACAAGCGGATGATCCCGCGCGTCGAGAAGCTCTTTCAGGTGGGCGTGGGCTTCTTCTGAGCGCCCCCGGGCCCGGACCGGGGGGCGGTTCGGGCGGCCATGGCCCGACAGCGCGCTCGGGATCTGCGTGACAGTCAGGCCGCCTGCGCCTACCATGCGCGACCCCACCACGGAGACTTTCCCATGACCCAACAGACCGGCATGCGTCGGCGGTTCATCGCGACCGCAGGCGCCGCGAGCGGCGCGGCCGCCCTCGGCTTCCCCGCCATCGTCAAGGCGCAGACCACGTCGCTTCGCTTCCAGAGCACCTGGCCGGCGAAGGACATCTTCCACGAGTACGCGAACGACTTCGCCAAGAAGGTCAACGACATGACCGGCGGCGAGCTCAAGATCGAGGTGCTGCCGGCGGGTTCCGTCGTGCCGGCCTTCGGCCTGCTCGACGCGGTCTCCAAGGGCACGCTCGACGGCGGCCACGGCGTGCTGGCGTACCACTACGGCAAGAACAACGCGCTCGCGCTCTGGGGCTCGGGCCCGGCCTTCGGCATGGACTCGAACATGCTGCTGTCCTGGCACAAGTACGGCGGCGGCAAGGAGCTGCTGGACAAGCTCTACGCAGCGGTCGGCGCCAGCGTGTACTCGTACGTGTACGGCCCGATGCCGACGCAGCCGCTCGGCTGGTTCAAGAAGCCGATCGCCAAGGTCGAGGACATCAAGGGCCTGAAGTACCGGACCGTCGGCATCTCCATCGACGTGTTCACCAAGATGGGCGCCTCGGTCAACGCGCTGCCTGGCGGCGAGATCATCCCGGCGATGGACCGGGGCCTGCTCGACGCGGCCGAGTTCAACAACGCCTCGTCCGACCGCCTGCTCGGCTTCCCCGACGTGGCCAAGGTCTGCATGCTGCAGAGCTTCCACCAGAACGCCGAGCAGTTCGAGATCATGTTCAACAAGGCCAAGCTCGACTCGCTGCCGCCCAAGATGAAGGCGATCATCGACAACGCCGTCGAGGCCGCCTCGGCCGACATGTCCTGGAAGGCGGCCGACCGCTATTCCAAGGACTACTCGGAGATGCAGACCAAGCAGGGCGTGAAGTTCTACAAGACGCCCGACGCGATCCTGCAGCAGCAGCTCAAGACCTACGACGAGGTCGTCAAGGCCAAGTCGAGCGATCCGCTGTTCGCCGAGATCGTCGCGTCGCAGCGTGCGTTCGCCGAGCGGGTCGTGCGTTGGGACATGGACACCAACGTCAACCGGCGCATGGCGTACACGCACTACTTCGGCAAGAAGGGCTGACGCCTTCGCGGGCGGCGCGCACGCGCCGCTCGCGACACCGCCGCACACGGCCCGAGCGCCACGCGCGGCGACCCGGATTCAAAACCCCGCCGCGCATGCGGCGGGGCGTTTCGCGGCAGGTGCCGGTGCCTTCACCGGCCTCTAGATGTTCGGGCGACGTCCGCGAGTGCGAGGCGGTCGCCTCGGGGCTCCGTCCATGCAGAAACTCTTCCTCGCCGTCGACCGCGTCTCCACGTACGCGGGACAGGCGTTCGCCTGGCTGATCGTCGCGCTGACCGGTCTCATCTGCTGGGAGGTGTTTTCCCGCTACGTGATGAACAGCCCGCACGCCTGGGCCTTCGACGTGCAGATCCAGATGTACGGTGCGCTGTTCATGATGGCGGGCGCCTACACGCTGTCCAAGAACGGGCATGTCCGCGGCGACATCCTGTACGGCTTCTTCAAGCCCCGCACGCAGGCCTTCTTCGACCTGCTGCTCTACATCGTCTTCTTCCTGCCCGGCGTCTGCGCGCTCGCCTGGGCCGGCTACTCGTTCGCGGGCGAGTCCTGGGCCATCAAGGAGCATTCGTCGATCACCGCCGACGGGCCGCCCCTGTACTTCTTCAAGTCGGTCATTCCGGTCGCCGGCGCGCTGCTGCTGATGCAGGGCATCGTGGAGATCCTGCGCTGCATCGTCTGCCTGCGCGACGGCGAGTGGCCCTCGCGCGAGCAGGACGTCGAGGAGGTCGACGTCGAGAAGCTCAAGGCGATGGTGACGCGCGACGGCGAGGCGCCGCCCGCTGTCGGCCCCGTCAGCGCCGCCGGGGAGCGCTGAGCCATGCGCCGCGAAATGTATTTCGGCCTGGCGATCATGGGGATGATCGTCTCGGGCGTGCTCTTCCTGATGCCCTGGAGCAACCTCACCAGCGGCCACCTCGGCCTGCTGATGCTCGGCCTGGTCGTCGTGGCGATCATGCTCGGCTTCCCGACGGCGTTCACGCTGATGGGCATGGGGATGATCTTCGCGTTCATCGCCTACCGGATGCGATCGCCCGATCTCGCGCTCGGCCAGACGCTCGACCTGATGGTCCAGCGCGCGTACGCGGTGATGGGCAACGACGTCCTGATCTCGATCCCGCTGTTCGTGTTCATGGGGTACCTGGTCGAGCGCGCGAACCTGATCGAGAAGCTGTTCCGCAGCCTGCACCTGTCGCTCGCGCGCGTGCCGGGCTCGCTCGCGGTCGCCACGCTGTTCACCTGCGCGGTGTTCGCGACGGCCACCGGCATCGTGGGTGCCGTGGTGACGCTGATGGGCCTGCTCGCGCTGCCGGCGATGCTGCGTGCCGGCTACTCGGTGCAGGTGTCGGCGGGCGTGATCACCGCCGGCGGCTGCCTGGGCATCCTGATCCCGCCGTCGGTGATGCTGATCGTCTACGGCGCCACCGCCGGCGTGTCGGTCGTGCAGCTGTACGCGGGCGCGTTCTTCCCCGGGATCATGCTGGCCGGCCTGTACGTGATCTACGTCATCGTGCTCGCCAAGCTGCGCCCGGACCTGATGCCGCCGCTGACCGCGGCAGAGCGCCACGTGCCGCTGACGCCGACCGCGCAGACCCTGCAGGACCGCATCAGCCCGAAGGTGCTGCCCGGCCTGGTCGGTGCGCTCAAGGGCTCGCGCAACGCCGGCGTGCCCTTCCTCGAGGTGATGCGCCAGGCCCTGATCGCCGCGCTGCCGGCGATCTTCCTCGCGGTGCTGCTGACGGTGATGTGGCGCAGCGCCACCGCGCCGGACGTCGCGGTCGATACCGCGGGCCTGGTCGAGATGGGGGCGGGCGGATCGGACGCCGCTCCGCAGGGCGACGGGCTGGCCGAGCCGCCTGGCGGCGAGGGCGAGAAGGCCGAGGGCGGGCTGGCCGAGCCGCCGTCGGAGGATGCGCCGAAG
>JBIIPQ010000016.1:0-29391 GCA_044342535.1 Burkholderiaceae bacterium | reverse complement strand
TCCTCTCAACGGGACGCATCGTTGGGTGCGTCCCGAGCGCGAAGCGCAGGCCGCGCGGGCGCGCGGCGATGCATGGGGTCATGCACGTCGCGTGCCAGCCCCGGCAAACGCCTTCGGAATCAGCGACTTGCAGACGAGCGTGGGCCGCCGGACGGCGCGCGCCGGGCCGCAGTGTCAGAATTTTCGATGCCTACTTCGTCACGGTCGTGACGAACGCCCCCCGGCGCGCTGCCGGTCGTGGCGGCGCGGCAGCAGCACGAGCGTGCAGAGGGCGTCGATCGCGGCGAGGAACGCCTCAGGCGACCGACACCGGGATCCGGCCGATCTTCGCCTGCCATTCGCGCGGCCCTGTCTCGTGCACCGAGGTGCCGTTCGAGTCGACCGCCACCGTCACCGGCATGTCGCGGACGTCGAACTCGTAGATCGCCTCCATGCCCAGGTCGGCGAAGCCGAGCACGCGTGCGCCCTTGATGGCCTTCGACACCAGATAGGCCGCGCCGCCCACCGCCATCAGGTAGGCCCGCTTGTGCTTGCGGATCGACTCGATGGCGACCGGGCCGCGCTCGGCCTTGCCGACCATCGCGATCAGCCCGGTCTGCGCGAGCATGGTCTCGGTGAACTTGTCCATGCGGGTGGCGGTCGTCGGCCCCGCCGGACCGACGGCCTCGTCGCGCACCGGATCGACCGGGCCGACGTAGTAGATGACGCGGTTGCGGAAGTCGACCGGCAGCGGCTCGCCGCGGGCGAGCATGTCGGCGATCCGCTTGTGCGCGGCATCGCGGCCGGTCAGCATCTTGCCGTTCAGCAGCAGCGTCTGGCCGGGGGTCCACGAGGCGACTTCCTCGGGCGTCAGCGTGTCAAGGTCCACGCGCCTGGAGCGCTCCGTGTCCGGCATCCAGCGCACGTCCGGCCACTCGGACAGCGAGGGCGGCTCGCAGTACGCCGGACCGCTGCCGTCGAGCACGAAATGCGCGTGGCGGGTCGCCGCGCAGTTCGGGATCATCGCCACCGGCTTGGACGCCGCATGGGTGGGCGCCATCGCGATCTTGACGTCGAGCACGGTGGTCAGGCCGCCCAGGCCCTGGGCGCCGATGCCCAGCGCGTTGACCTTCTCGTAGAGCTCGATGCGCATTGCCTCGAGCTTGTTCGACGGCCCGCGCGCGAGCAGTTCGAACATGTCGATCGACTCCATCAGCGATTCCTTGGCCATCAGCATCGCCTTCTCGGCGGTGCCGCCGATGCCGATGCCGAGCATGCCGGGCGGGCACCAGCCGGCGCCCATCGTCGGCACCGTCTTCATGACCCAGTCGACGATCGAGTCCGAGGGGTTGAGCATCACGAACTTGCTCTTGTTCTCCGAGCCGCCGCCCTTGGCGGCCACGGTGACCTCGACGGTGTCGCCTGGCACGACCGTCATGTGAACGACGGCCGGCGTGTTGTCCTTGGGGTTTTTCCGCTCGAAGTGCGGGTCGGCGACCACCGAGGCCCGCAGCATGTTGTCCGGGTCGTTGTAGCCGCGGCGCACGCCTTCGTTGACCGCGTCCTCGATCGAGCCGGTGAAGCCCGACCAGCGCGCGTCCATGCCGATCTTCAGGAACACGTTGACGATGCCGGTGTCCTGGCACAGCGGCCGCTTGCCCTCGGCGCACATCCGCGAGTTGGTCAGGATCTGGGCTATCGCGTCCTTGGCGGCCGGTCCCTGCTCGCGTTCGTACGCGCGGGCGAGGTGGCGGATGTAGTCGACCGGGTGGTAGTACGAGATGAACTGCAGGGCGGCGGCGACGGAGTCGACGAGGTCGTGCTGCGAGATCGTGCTCATGGGTTGGATTCCGGATCGTGGCGGGCCAGCGGCCCGAATTCTACCCCGGTCGGGTCTATCATCCGGCTCCGGAGCGCGCCCGGGACCGGCTGACGGGGGCGGGCGCCGGGCCGAAGCAGGCAGGGGGAGACGATGACGAAACCGTTCGAGGTGGTGCGCCTCGCCGGCGCGCTGGGCGCGGAGATCCATGGGCTGGACCTGTCGGCTCCGATCGATGCCGGCGTGGTGGCCGCGGTCCGCGCCGCCTGGCTCGAGCATCAGGTGATCTGCGTGCGCGAGCAGCGTCTGGATGACGCGGGCTTCATGGCCTTCGCCCGGGCGATCGGCGAGCCCGTCGAGTACCCGTTCGTCAAGGGCCTGCCCGGCTGGCCCGAGATCATCGAGGTCAAGAAGCTCGAGCACGAGCGCAGCAACTTCGGTGGCATCTGGCACACCGACACCTCCTACCTGGAGCGCCCCCCCTCGGCCACGATGCTGCTGGCGCGCGAGCTGCCGCCCTTCGGCGGCGACACGGAGTTCGCGAGCGGCTACGCCGCCTGGGCCTCGCTGTCCGAAGGCCTGCAGCGCACGCTGCGCCCGCTTCGGGCGGTGGCCAGCTCGGCGAAGGCGGACGTGACGAAGACCCGCGAGGACCGCATCCGAAGCGACGGCCGCGCCGAGGCCCCGAAGGCCTTCGAGGCCGTCCATCCGGTGGCGCGTACCCATCCCGAGACCGGGCGCGTATCGCTGTACGTCAACGTCGCGCACACCGTGCGCTTCGAGGGCTGGACCGAGGCCGAGAGCGCGTCGCTGCTGGCGATGCTCTTCGAGCACCAGCGGCGCGCCGAGCACACCTGCCGGATCGCCTGGCGGCCGGGCTCGCTCACGCTCTGGGACAACCGCTGCGTGCTGCACAACCCGATCAACGACTACCATGGCTTCCGGCGCGTGATGCACCGGATCACCCTCGCCGGAGACACCCCGCGATGAACCGCGACGACCTCGACACCAGGGGCCCTGCCACACGCAGCCCCGCCGCGCGTGCGCCGCGCCGACGCACCCTGCGCGGACTCGCCGCAATGGGCGCGGGGGCGATGCTGCCGGGCGCCGCCCGCGCCCAGCCCGCGCCGTTCCCCTTGCGCCCGGTGCGCATCGTGGTGCCGCAGGCGCCGGGCGGAGCGTCCGACGCGCTCGCCCGCGTGATGGCCGCGCGGCTCGGCGAGCGCTGGGGCCAGAACGTGGTGGTCGAGAACCGAGCGGGCGCGGGCGGCAACGTGGGCACCGAGGCGGTCGCCAAGTCGCCGGCCGATGGCCACGTGCTGCTGATGGGCTATGCCGGCACCAACTCGATCAACCCTGCGCTCTATGCGAAGCCGGGCTGGGAGCCGAAGGACCTGGTCGGCGTCGCGACCCTGGCAGCGGTGCCGTTCGCGCTGGTGGTGAATCCGCAGCTCGGCGTCTCGAACATCGAGCAGTTCGTCGCCGCAGCGCGCGCGAAGGCGGATGCGTTCGGCTACGGGTCGGCCGGCAACGGCTCGGTCAACCACCTGCTCGGCGTGATGTTCGGTGCCGCCGCCGGCGTCCAGATGCTGCACGTGCCCTACAAGGGCGCCGCACCCGCGATCACCGATCTGATCGGCGGCCAGGTGCAGGCGGTCTTCACCAGCCTGCCGAGCGTCGCGGGCTTCATCCAGCGCGGCCAGCTGCGGGCGCTGGCGGTGACCAGCCCGGCCCGCTCGCCGGCGTTCCCGGATCTGCCGACACTGGCCGAGTCGGGCGTTCGCGGCATGGAGGTCAGCCCCTGGTTCGGGCTGCTGGCGCCGGCGGCCACGCCGTCGGCGACGGTCGCGCGGATCAACGCCGACGTCAACGCGCTGCTCGCCCTGCCGGACGTCCGCGAGCGTTTCGCGGCGAGCGGCGCCGACGTGCTGTCGGGCTCGCCCGAGCGGTTCGCGGAGCTGCTTCGCGAGGACCTCGCGCGCTGGGCGAGGGTGGTGCGCCAGTCGGGCGCCCAGGTCGACTGACCCCCGGGGCCCCCGCCCGCAGCGCCTCTGCAGGGTCCGCTCAGTGCCCGTTCTTGGCCTTCGGCGGCCCGGTCATGATCCGGTCGATCGCGGCGATCGCGATCGCCGACACCAGGAAGACGACGTGGATCAGCGTCTGCCACAGCATCGTCTTCTCGTCGAGGGTGCCCGCCGAGATGAACACCTTCAGCAGGTGGATCGACGAGATGCCGATGATCGCGGTGCCGAGCTTCACCTTGAGGACGTTCGCGTTGACGTGCGACAGCCATTCCGGCTGGTCGGGATGGTCTTCCAGGCGCAGCCGGGACACGAAGGTCTCGTAGCCGCCGACGATCACCATGATCAGCAGGTTCGAGATCATCACCACGTCGATCAGCGACAGGACGATGATCATGATCACCGTCTCCTTGTTGCGCTCGTGGATGCCCAGGCGCTCGACCGTCTGGGTGAGCACCGACGGATCCCAGAGGATGCCGACCAGGTGCCAGAGCTCCTCCAGGAAGAGCACGACGTAGACGCCCTGTGCGACGATCAGCCCGAGGTAGAGCGGCACCTGCAGCCAGCGGCTCGCGAAGATGATGCTGCCCAGGATGCTGGTCTGCCTGCGGAGGGGATCGAGTTCCCGTTTCGGGTCCATGGCGGGGTGCGAGGCGTCCGGTGCGTTGGACCGGGCACGGCGCCGCGGTCGAGGCGCGGATTCTATCGAGATTGCGCCAGGTCAAGCCGCCGGGCCGCCCGCGCGGGTCGGCGCCCGCGCGGCCGATCGCCGTAAGCGACCGGTAAGGGTCCGCCGATACCGTCCGGCCAGCATCCGAAAAGCCCCCGCATCCAATCCGTGTTTCGAGCGCTCCGTCTCGAATGCCCGTAAACAGCGTCCATCGTCCAGTTCCGTCCGGGAGAGTCGCCATGTCCGCCAAGATCGAATCCGTGCTCGTCGAGAACCGCGTGTTTCCGCCGCCGGAAGCCTTCGCGCGCCAAGCGACCGTCTCCGGCATGGAGCAGTACCGCGCGCTGTGCGACGAGGCCGATCGCGACCACGCCGGGTTCTGGGCCCGCCTCGCCCGCGAGCAGCTCCTCTGGAGCAAGCCGTTCACCCGTTCGCTCGACGAAGCCGAGGCGCCGTTCTTCAAGTGGTTCGAGGACGGCGAGCTGAACGTCTCGTACAACTGCCTGGACCGCCACCTCGGCACGCCGGTCGAGAACAAGACCGCGATCATCTTCGAGGCCGATGACGGCTCGGTGACCCAGGTCACCTACAAGGACCTGCACGCGCGAGTCTGCCGCTTCGCCAACGGCCTGAAGTCGCTCGGCTACGCGAAGGGCGAGCGGGCCATCGTCTACATGCCGATGTCGATCGAGGCGGTGATCGCGATGCAGGCCTGCGCGCGGCTCGGCCTGACCCATTCGGTGGTGTTCGGCGGCTTCTCGGCGAAGTCTCTGCAGGAGCGCATCGTCGACGCCGGGGCCACGCTGGTGATCGCAGCCGATGGCCAGTTCCGGGGCGGCAAGGCGATGCCGCTGATGCCCGCGGTCGAGGAGGCCTTCACGCTCGGCGGCTGCGAGGGCGTGCGCCACGTCGTCGTCTACAAGCGGACCGGGGGCGAGGTGGCCTTCAAGCCCCACTACCGCTGGATGCACGACGTCGAGGCCGGCCAGCCCGACACCTGCGAGCCGGTCCCGGTCGGCGCCGAGCACCCGCTGTTCATCCTGTACACGTCGGGCTCCACCGGCAAGCCCAAGGGCGTGCAGCACTCGTCGGGTGGCTACCTGCTGCACGCGATGCTGACGATGCGCTGGACCTTCGACATCAAGCCGTCCGATGTCTTCTGGTGCACCGCCGACGTCGGCTGGGTGACCGGCCACACCTATGTCGCCTACGGTCCGCTCGCGGTCGGCGCCACCGAGGTGGTGTTCGAGGGAGTGCCCACCTATCCGAACGCAGGGCGCTTCTGGGACATGATCCAGCGCCATCGCGTGAGCATCTTCTACACCGCGCCGACCGCGATCCGCTCGCTGATCAAGGCCTGCGACACCGATCCGAAGACGCATCCGACGCAGTACGACCTCTCCAGCCTGCGGCTGCTCGGATCGGTCGGCGAGCCGATCAATCCCGAGGCCTGGATGTGGTACCACGTGAACGTCGGCGGTAGCCGCTGCCCGATCGTGGACACGTTCTGGCAGACCGAGACCGGCGGCCACATGATCACGCCGCTGCCGGGCGCCACCCCGCTCGTGCCGGGCTCGTGCACCCTGCCGCTGCCGGGCATCGCGGCGGCGATCGTCGACGAGGTCGGCGGCGACCTGCCCAACGGCACCGGCGGCATCCTGGTGGTCAAGAAGCCCTGGCCCTCGATGATCCGCACCATCTGGAACGATCCCGAGCGCTTCAAGAAGGCGTACTTCCCCCCGGAGCTCAAGGGCTACTACCTCGCCGGAGACGGGGCAGTGCGCAACAAGGACACCGGCAACTTCACCATCACCGGCCGCATCGACGACGTGCTGAACGTCTCGGGCCACCGGATGGGCACGATGGAGATCGAGTCGGCGCTGGTCGCCAATCCGCTGGTCGCCGAGGCCGCGGTGGTCGGTCGGCCGGACGACCTGACCGGCGAGGCGATCGTCGCGTTCGTCGTGCTCAAGGGCGCGCGTCCTGCCGATGCGGCGGCGGCGCTGAAGGTCGCCAAGGAACTGCGGGACTGGGTCGGCAAGGAGATCGGGCCGATCGCCAAGCCCAAGGACATCCGATTCGGCGAGAATCTGCCGAAGACCCGCTCGGGCAAGATCATGCGCCGGCTGCTGCGCGCGATCGCCAAGGGCGACGAGATCACTCAGGACACGTCGACGCTGGAGAACCCCGCCATCCTGGAGCAGCTCAAGCAGGCGCTCTGAGCGGGGGAGCGGAGACGGTCGCGGGCGCCCGGGCGGGTGACCCGGCGTCCCCAGGCCGGGGCGGGAGGCGAACGCGGACGCAGGAGGCCGGGCGGTACATGGTCCAGGTGCTGAACATCGTCTGCGCGCTCGCCCACGTTTACCACCGCCTCGATCGCAGCGACCAGGTGGCCCGGCTGGTGCGGCGGCTCTCCGGTTTCGAGCCGCAGGTCGCGCGACAGCCCGAGCGCGAGACCGGCGTGAGCGGCGGTCACCTGGAGGCATGACATGCAGGCTCAGGCCTCCGAGAGGCTGCGGCAGTACTGGCGGCACAACCTGAACGTGACGGCCGTGCTGATGGCCCTGTGGTCCGTCGTCACCTTCGTCGTCAGCTACTTCGCCCGCGAGCTCAGCTTCAGCTTCTTCGGCTGGCCCTCCAGCTTCTACATGGCCGCGCAGGGCGCGCTGTTCGTCTACCTGCTGATCGTCTGGTACTACGCGCGCCACATGAACGCGCTCGACCACGAGTACGGCGTCGACGAGGCGGCGGAGGCGAGATCGGCACGCCGCTCTCGCGGTGCGCGAGCAGCGGGGCCTGCCCCGGGTCACGATGGGCTACGTATTCATGCCGTGACGATCCTGCGGTACGCCGGCATCGGGATCATGAGCCGCACCAACGACGCGGCCGAGCACTGCGTCGCCGGGCCGCCGCGTGCCGGCCATGCTCGACGGCATGGCGATCGGCGCCGACCGGATATCGGCGGCCTCGTTCGTCGGCCTGGCCGGCGACCTGTGCCTGCAGGGCTATTCGGGGCTGGCCTTCATCATGCGCGCTATGGCGGCCACATCCTGCGCTGCTACATGATCTCGACCCAGGCCCGGCTGCGCGAGATCGCCTTCGGCATCCCCGCTCGGCGCCGGTCGAGGGCGCGGCCGGCGCGGTCGGCGTGCGGGTCGGATTCGTCGTGATCGTGGTCCTCAGTCTGGTCACGCCGCGGCCTTCGCGCGAGATCCAGCGGCTCGTCGAGAACGTCCGGTATCCGAACCTGAAGGCGGCCCGAGCCGCGGCCTAAGCCGCGGCCTGTGACCGCGCGTCGCGGGACTTGAGGCCGGGCGCGCAGCCGATTCGACCGTCCGTCGCTCCCCCGCCCGTGAGTGTGACGGAAGTCACGCCCGCGGCCGCCGCGCGGCGATCTCATCGCTGCCGAGGACGGCGTTCGCCGGCCCGAGCACGGAGAACACGCCGACGATGCCAAGCACAGATGCCCTGTTCCGAACCGCCCGCGCCCTGCGGTCCTCGCCCGAGCTCGCCGAGCGCGTGCGCGAGGCCATGCGGGCGCTGTGCCTGTCGCCCGCCTATCGCGCATGGCGGGCAGGGCCAGAGCAGGCGAGCCACTTCCGGCTGGCCGCCGGCGCATCGGCCGATGCACTCGCCGAAGCGGGGTTCGCGGTCGAGGGCCGTCTGACGCTGCGGGTGAACGAGCGCGCCGGCCGGCTCTTCGCCACCGACGGCGTCTGGGTCGACGCGGAGCGGCGCGTGTTCCCGTTCGATGACGAGTCGGGCACGCTGCTGCGGCTGGCCGACCGGCTCGGCTGGTCGTCACCGGATGCGGTCATCGACCTGGCCTGCGGCTGCGGCCATTCGGCGCTCGGGTTCGAGGCCGAGCAGCGCGTGATGCTCGACGTGAACCCGCGCGCGCTCGTCTATGCCGAGGTGAACCGGATCCTCAACCAGGTGCCGAACGCCTCGACGGTCATCGCGCTGAGCGACGTGCGCGACGGTGTGCCGCGCGGCCTGGTGCGAGGCCTGCACGGCACGGTTCTGGTGATCGCCAACATGCCGTTCGGCCTCGCGCCGCGCTCCGGCGTGCTGCCGCTGACGTCCGACGGCGGCGAGGACGGTCTCACGCTGCAGAACGCGGTGCTCGAGTCGCTGGCCGCGCTGCGTCGCGAGCTGCCCGCAGGGACGCGGCTGCAGGCCCTGATGCTGGGCCTGACCGCCGGCTCGGTGGCCGAGGCCAGATGGGACTGGCCGACACGCGTGGCGGCCACGCTCGGCGAGGGCAGGTCGCGCTGGTCGCTGCTGCACGACGAGCCGGTGCTGCGCATCGACGGTCGTCGGGCCGGCGCCAATCCGAGCCCGCTGCGCGACGCGTTGCCCGCGCTCGCCGCCTGCACGCTGTACGTCGGCGACGCCGAGCGCGAGTCGGTCCGGCAGGCCTACCGCGCGCTGGCGACGCGGCACGAGGCCGCGGGCCGTCCCGATCTCGCGTACGGCGCCGTCACGGTGGAGCTCGCATGAGCGGCGCGCGCCACCTGCTGTCGGTCGACGCGCTGACCGACGCCGAGGTCGAGCGGATCACGCGCCCCGGGTTCACCACGCCCAGCGTCGGGCGCGCGGCGCGGCGTGGCACGCTCGCCTGCCTCTTCCAGCAGCCGAGCCTGCGCACGCTGTCGAGCTTCGCCGCGGCCGCGCTGCGGCTGGGGCTCACCCCGCTGCCGATCACGACGACCGGCGACGCGCTGCGGGACCAGTGCGACCTGCACGACGAGGTCTGCCAGCTCAGCCTGCTGAGCAGCTGCGTGGTGGTGCGCAGCACCGAGCCGCTGTCCGCCGAGCGCCTGTCGCGGCTGGATGCCCCGGTCGTCAATGCCGGCGACGGCAGCAACGAGCATCCGACTCAGGCACTGGTCGATGTCGCGGCGATGCGTCGCACCGGTATCGAGGGGCGCACGGTGGTGATGATGGGCAACCTGCGCGATCACCGTGTCCACCATTCGCTGGCCCGGCTGCTGGCCCGACTGGACGTGCGCATCGTGCTGCTCGCGCCGGCCGGCTTCGGGATGCCCGCGCGGTTCCTGCCCGAACGCGCCGAGCAGATCGATGCGAGCGACGCGGCGACGGTCGATGCCGCGCTCGCGCGGGCGGACTTCGTCTACATGACGCCCGTGAAGTACTGGAACGTGCCGGACGCGCGGCACGGCGAGCTCCTGTCCATGGATCTCGCCCGCGCCCGGCGCGTGCTGCGCCGGGACGCCACCGTGCTGCATCCGTTTCCGCGGCTGGGCGAGCTCTCGGAGGACCTCGACGGCTCGCCTTGGGATGGCTACCACGCGCAGACGGCGCTCGGGCCCGAGGTCCGGCGCCGGACGCTGGCGCTGCTGCTCGGCGGCTGAGTCCGCGGAACGGCCGCGTCCGGAAGCGCCTGCCGGCTGCGGTACACTCGCGGGTTCCGGAGGGTTGGATGAGCGGTTGAAGTCGCACGCCTGGAAAGCGTGTAAGGGTTAACACCCTTCGGGGGTTCGAATCCCCCACCCTCCGCCACGCGGCTGCCCCGGCAGCCGCGGCCCCGCCAACGAGCCGAGCGCACCGCGCCTCACGGTGCTAGCATCCGCGCCACACCGATCGGCTGTTGCCCCGCGCGACACACCCCGCCTCCATGACCGCCCCCTCGTCGCAGCGCATGCCGCCACTGGTGCTCGCCGCGCTGGGCGTGGTCTTCGGCGACATCGGCACCAGCCCGCTGTACGCGTTCAAGGAAGCCTTTCTCGAGCCCACCGGACTGCCGCTGACGCCCGAGAAGATCTTCCCGGTGCTGTCGATGATCTTCTGGGCGGTCACCATCATCGTGTCGCTCAAGTACGTGACGGTGATGCTGCGCTTCGACCACCGCGGCGAGGGCGGGGTGCTCGCGCTGCTGTCGAACCTGCTCGCACTGGTCAAGGACCGCCCGCGGCTCACCTGGGCGATCGGCGTGCTCGGCATCTTCGCGGCCTCGCTCTTCTTCGGCGACGCGGTGATCACGCCCGCGATCTCGGTGCTGTCGGCGGTGGAGGGCATCAGCGTGGTCGAGCCCGCGCTGGCGCGCTTCGTGGTGCCGATCGCGCTGGTGATCCTGGTCGGGCTGTTCATGATCCAGCGCAGCGGCACCGCGAAGGTCGGCGCGCTGTTCGGGCCGGTGATGGTCGTCTGGTTCGTCGTGCTGGCGGCCCTCGGCGTCGCGAGCATCGTGCAGACGCCGGAGATCCTCGGCGCGCTCGATCCGCGCCACGCGGTCATCTTCGCGTTCGTGCATCCGGAGTGGACCTTCGTCGCGCTGAGCGCGGTGTTCCTGTCGATGACCGGGGCCGAGGCGCTGTATGCCGACCTCGGCCACTTCGGCCGCACGCCCATCCGCATCGGCTGGTTCTCGCTGGTCTTCCCGTGCCTGATGCTGAACTACTTCGGGCAGGGCGCGCTGGTGATGCGCGACCCGGGCGCGGTGCGCAATCCGTTCTTCCTGCTGGCCCCCGAGCCGCTGCTGGTGCCGCTGGTGATGCTGGCCACGCTGGCCACGGTGATCGCCTCGCAGGCGACGATCTCGGGCGCGTTCTCGGTCACGCAGCAGGCCTCGCGGCTGAATTACCTGCCGCGCCTGAAGGTGCTCTACACCTCCGACACCTCGCGCGGGCAGGTCTACATCCCGGTGGTCAACTGGCTGCTGCTGGTGGCGGTGCTGCTGCTGGTGGTGACCTTCCGCAGCTCGTCGAACCTCGCTGCCGCCTACGGCATCGCGGTCTCGGGCGACCTGCTGATCGGCAGCGTGCTGCTGGTGATCGCGGTGCTGCTGATGCCCGCGCGGCGCACCAAGCTGCTGCTGCCGCTGCTCGCGGTCTTCCTGGTGCTGGAGATCGGCTTCTTCGCGGCCAACATCGGCAAGATCGAGGAGGGGGGCTGGTTCCCGCTGGTGGTGGCGAGCGTGATGTTCACCGTCCTGACCACCTGGCGCCGCGGCATCGAGGTCATGCGCTCGCGCAAGGACGCGCTGCCGCGGGTGGCGCGCGACGAGCTGAACCTCGACCTGTCGGACATCCCGCGGGTGCCGGGCTCGGCGGTCTTCTTCAGCTCGTCGCGGTTCGGCTACCCGGGCAGCTTCCTGCACAACCTCAAGCACAACAAGGTGGTGCACGAACAGACGGTCTTCATGACGGTCGAGTTCGACGACACGCCGCGGGTGCCCGACGACGAGCGCGTCGAGCTGCAGCGCGGCAACAGCGGCGTGCTGCGGCTGGTCGCGCACTTCGGCTTCCGGGAAGACCCCGACATCGGGCGCGCCCTCAAGCTGGCGCGACGCAAGGGCCTCGAGCTCGACATCGAGGACACCTCGTTCTTCACCAGCAAGCCGGTGATCGTGTCGGTGTCCCGGCGTGGGTTCTTCGGCTGGCGGCGCTCGTTGTTCGGCTGGATGATGCAGAACAGCCCGAGCGCAGCGAACTACTTCCGGCTGCCGCCGAACCGCGTCATCGAGCTCGGCTCTCAGGTCGCGGTCTAGAAGACTGTCGGACTCGAGCCCGGCTGCGCCGAGCGTTGCAGCGCACGGGAATGTTGTGCCACGCTGAAGCTCCGCCGAGGGTTGGCGGGCAGACTGTGGTGGTCCTGGGCAAAGCCGGAACCCGCCTGTGCACGGGTTGGCGGCGGTTCGACGCCCGCTTTGGCCCTGCTCATGGTGCCCGCGGCACGTGCATGCACTTGATGTTCCGAGCCATGGCGACCATGGTTCCACTCGCCGTTGGCTTTTTCCAGCCCGCGCATGCTCATCTGCCGCCAGCCCATCACCCGCTTGATGATGCCGAACACCGGCTCGACGGGTTGCTTGCGCAGCGTGTGCAGCGCTCCTCCGGCCTGCGGGCCCAGTCGGAGAGCCGTTCGCGTGAGCGGGTCTGTGTTCTCGGGCGGTGGCGCATCGGGGGGCGAAGCGCTCCAGCTTGCCTGTGCGTTCCAGCTCTGCTCGAAACCCCCGCCCGAGACCGGCATGATGTGCGACTCCTCATCCGTCAGGTTGACCTGATCGCGGTCCTTGGGGCTGGCTTGCGGCGGCTCGGGGTCCTTGCCCCGCGGCTTCTTGCCTGCCTCGCGCTGGGCCTCGCGCTGGGCCACTTCAAGGTCTTGTGCTTGCTTTCGTTGGCCTCGATCTTGGTGCCGTCCAGCGCCACATCAAGCGGCTCGATGACCTCCACCACGAAGCGCGCCAGTTGATCCGCCGGCAACCACTCGTTCACCGACGGCGGCAGCAGGTACGCTGTGTCTCGGTCGAGGGCAACGAAGCGGCCCATCGACGGGTGCACCCGAATCCGAACGGTGCTCTCACTGTCCGGATTGTCTCGTTCAAGGGGAAGACTCGGCAGTCCGACAGGCTCCTAGGGGCTGCGCCGGACGCCGGACGCGTACGCCTGCAATCCGGAGGGAAACTCGACGTCTACGACGTCAATCTAGACCTATTTCCGAACCCGGTCCCCGTCGAGCTTCATTCCTGCGAGTGAGCCGTAGGAAACGATCCTCCGGGCACTGTGACATAGTCATCGTCAGGGGTGAGAGAGTGCCGGGATTCTGCGTCAATTGACGGGTTTGGACTCTAGGAGCACTCGGATGACGCTGACCTAGTTGACGAATCACGTGTCCCCCTACCGTGTGTCGACCATCGCCGCCCTCGGCCGCCAGGTCGACGGCCTGGCGCTCCTGGTGACGGGCGTCGACGTCGCCCCGGGCCTCGAGGGCGAACCTGTCCGGATCGGGTCGATCCCGTCGATCCGGCTGCAGCATGTTCGGCACCATCCGAGCGGCTACTCCGAGCGGTACGAGGTGCACGTGCCGGTCGGTACGCTGCGGGCGCTGCGACGCGAGTCCTCCCGTGACGTGTTCGTCGTCGAGCTCGGTCTGCGCACGGCGCTCGCGGTGTGCTGGCGGATGCTGGACAGCGACCGACGGCTGATCGTCCATGCCGACCTGTCGGAGGCGACCGAGCGCGGCCGGGGCTGGCTGCGGACCGTGTTCCGCAAGGCGCTCATCCGCAGGACCGACACGGTGATGGTCAACGGCCGTAGCGGAGCGCGCTACCTCCGGTCTCTAGGATGTCCGGAAGCCAAGATCGGCCGCCTGCCGTACGCCTCGGACATGCCGCGATTCGGCGGCATCCCGGACCTGCCGGCCAATCGGCCGGACGAGGACCCGCTGCGGCTGCTGTACGTCGGGCGCCTGGCCGAGGTGAAGGGGCTGGTGCCGTTCGTCGAGCGACTGGCCGCGGCGGTGGCGGCGCGTCCGGAGCGCGCGGTGGTCCTGACGATGGTCGGCGACGGGGAGCAGGCCGCGGCGATCGACGCGATCGCGCTACCCGCGAACCTGCGGATCGACCGGGTCGGTGCGGTGGACTACGACAGCGTGCCCGGCTTCTACGGCGAGTGCGACGTCGTGGTGATGCCGTCGTTCGGCGACACCTGGGGGCTTTGCGTCAACGAGGCGATGGCGGCCGGTCGCCCGGTGCTGGGCAGCATCGGCGCCCAGGCAGTCGAGGAGATGGTGGCCGAGGGGATCACCGGATGGCTGTTCGATGCGGCCGACGTCCCGAGTCTCGATTCGGCGCTCGGCCGTAGGCTGAGCTCGACGGCGGCGCAGCGGACGACGCTCGGTCGGCAGGCCCGCGCCACCGCGGCCGTGCTGTCTCCGGAGCGCATCGCGATGCGAATCGTCGACGCCTTCCGGGCGAGCCGCGGACTGCGGTCGTGCGCGGACGAGGCGACGGCGGCCTCGTAGCACTTGAAGGCGAGCTCCGCGCGGTTCGTGGGCGACAACCGGCAGCGCGCTGCGCCCGGCGACGTCGAGCAGGTGCACGTCGACCGAGGACGCCCCGGCACCCGCGTGCCAAACCCGGATCCACGAGGTGAATGAACGGATGACGCTCGCGCTCTGCTTCCATCATGTCTCTCCGCTGGGGGGGGGGCCATGCCAGCACCCCGGAACAGTTCCACCGGCACCTGTCGGCGCTTCGCGAGCGGGGATTCTGCTTCGTGGACTACGACACCTTCGCCAAGGCCCGCGCTGGCGGGCGGCGGCTTCCCCACCGCAGCGCGCTGGTGACCACCGACGACGGGTACGTCGACAACTTCCACTGGGCGTATCCGGTGCTGCGCGACCTGGGCGTGCCCGCGGTGTTCTTCGTGATCACCGGGTTCGTCGGCGAGGGCCCGGTGCGCTCGGCGCCCGAGGACCCGGACGGGATCCGCGCGCTCGCCGACGAGACCCGCCCCGATCGGTTCATGCGATGGTCCGAGCTGCGCGCGCTGCACGACAGCGGGCTGGTGTCGATCCAGTCGCACACCGATGGCCACGAGCAGCGCGAGGGCCCCGAGGACAGTCCGATGCTCGACTCCCTCGCGGCGGACCTCGCGCGCTCCTGCGATGCGATCCAGGCCGAGATCGGTCTGCGTCCGACGGCGCTCGCCTGGCCGTGGGGCCGCAGCTCGGCGCGGTCCCGCCGGATCGCCGAGGGCCTGGGCCTGGGGCTACAGTTCTCCGTGACGCCGGGACGCATCGGCGGATGGTCGTCGTCGCGCCTGCTGAGCCGCCTCTGCGTCGACGAGCGCTCGACCGACTGGCTGCTGGCGCGGGCCGCGTACCTGTCGTCGCCGATGGTAGGAGACGCATACTCGATCGCGCGGATCTGCTGGAAACTGGGCCGCGGGGCAGTGCGCAGACAGATGGCGGCCCAGACCGCCTGACCGGAGCGCGAGCGCGCCCCACGCGGCGCGCGCGGATCCCTACGCCAGCACCGTGTCGCGCAGCACCGCGGCGAACACCTCGTGATCGACGTTCGCGCCGCACAGCGTCAGCCCCACCCGCAGGCCCGCCAGCCCCCCCGGGCGTTCGCGTGCCCACTGCATGGCCGCGGCCAGCGAGGCGGCCCCGGCGCCCTCGGCGACATTGTGCGTGTCGACGTACAGGGCCTTCATCGCGCGGGCCACCTCGTCGTCGTCGACCTCGACGACCTCGTCCACTTCGCCGAGCATCATCGCCAGCGCGGCCGGATCAGCGACGCGTACCGCCATGCCGTCGGCGAGCCGCGTCGACACGGGGGCGTCGACGGTGTGGCCGGCCTCGATCGACAGCGCATAGGCGCGTGCATGGGCCGACACCACGCCCACGATCCGCAGCCGATCGCGCCGGTCGAGCGCCGCCCGCGCGGCGAGCGCCCCGCACAGGCCCGAGCCCAGGCCGATCGGCACGAAGGCCAGGTCGAGCCCGGGCACCGCCCGGAAGAGCTCCAGCCAGTAGGTCGCCACGCCCCGCACCAGGTCGGGGTGGAAGGAGGGAACGCGATGCAGGCCGCGGTCGGCGGCCAGCCGCGTCGCATGCTCTGCCGACTCGGAGAAGTCCTCTCCGTGCTCGATCAGCTCGGTGCCGAACGCGCGCATCGCGGCGTTCTTCTCGACGCTGTTGCCCCGGGGCACGACGATCGTCGCTGGAATCCCGACGCGCCGTGCGGCGAAGGCGAGCGACTGGCCGTGGTTGCCGCGGGTGGCGGAGACGATGCCCGGGCAGCCGGGCGCGATGCGCGCCAGACCGTCCAGGTAGACCAGGCCGCCGCGCACCTTGAAGGCGCCGGTCGGGGTGTGGTTCTCGTGCTTGACCCAGACCTCGGTGCCCAGCCGGCGGGCGAGCAGCGGCCAGGCGTATTGGGGCGTCGGCGGCATGGCGGCCGCGACGATGGCGGCGGCCGACTCGATGTCGGCGAGCGCAGGGAGCATGGGGCGTGCGGCGGGAAGGGATGACACTCGGGCCTCGGCTGCGGGTCGTGCCGTGTGTCACGTCGGGCACGGGCGTCCAGTGTAGCGAGGGCGGCTAGAATCGGCCGATGGACGCCCCCCGAGCCGCTACCGGATCCGCTGCCGTGTCGCGCGCCGCGCACCGCCTGCTGCGCGTTGCGCTCGTGCTGGCGCTGGTCGCGGCCCTGGCGGGGACCTTCCGGCTGTATCTCGGGCCCGACCTGATGCTCGACCTCGGTGCCTTCGCGCAGTGGTGCGGCCTGCGCTGAGCGGGCCTCGCGGACCGGCGCCCCGCACGGCTCCGGGTGTAAGATAACTGGATGAATGAACAGTATCGCGCAGGCCGCCTTGCGCGTCGCGCGATAATCGAAGCATGGCGACCCGCAAGAACGACTACACAGAAGCCTCGATCCGCGTCCTGAAGGGCCTCGAGCCGGTCCGGCAGCGGCCGGGGATGTACACCCGCACCGACAACCCCCTGCACATCGTGCAGGAGGTGATCGACAACGCCGCCGACGAGGCGCTCGGGGGCCATGCGAAGCACATCGCGGTCACCCTGCTCGCGGACGGCGGCATCGCCGTCGAGGACGACGGCCGCGGCATCCCGGTCGGGCTGCATCCGGACGAGGGCGTGCCCACCGTCGAGATCGTCTTCACGCGGCTGCACGCCGGCGGCAAGTTCGACAAGCAGGCGGGCGGCGCCTACAGCTTCTCGGGCGGCCTGCACGGCGTCGGCGTGTCGGTCACCAACGCGCTGTCCACCACGCTGAAGGTCACGGTCTGGCGTCCGGACGAGCGCGGCCAGGGCGTGCACACCATCGTCTTCGGCGGCGGCGAGGTGGTGCAGCCGCTCGCCTCGCGGATGGCCGACAAGGGCGAGCGGCGCAGCGGCACCCGCGTGGAGGTCTGGCCGGATCCGAGGTACTTCGACAGCCAGGTGCTGCCGATGGCCGACCTCGAGCGGCTGCTCCGGTCCAAGGCGGTGCTGCTGCCCGGCGTCAAGGTCACGATGACCGCCGAGAAGACCGGGCAGGTCCGCGTCTGGCAGTACGCCGAGGGCCTGCGCGGCTACCTGTCCGAGGCGCTCGCCTCGGAGGGCGCGGGTCCGCAGGCGGGCGAGGGCGGCCCGGTGGTGCCGCTCTTCGAGGGTCAGCAGTACGCCGATGCCGGCCACGACACCTTCGCCGAGGGCGAGGGCGCGCAGTGGGTCGTCGCCTGGACCGAGTCCGGCCCGCTGGTGCGCGAGTCCTACGTGAACCTGATCCCGACGCCGGCAGGCGGCACCCACGAGTCCGGGCTGCGCGAAGGCCTGTTCGCCGCGATCAAGGGCTTCGTCGAGCTGCACTCGCTGCTGCCCAAAGGCGTGAAGCTGATGCCCGAGGACGCGTTCGCGCGGGCGAGCTTCGTGCTGTCGGCGAAGGTGCTCGACCCGCAGTTCCAGGGGCAGATCAAGGAGCGCCTGAACTCGCGCGACGCGCTGCGGCTGGTGTCGGGCTTCGCGAAGGGCCAGTTCGAGCTCTGGCTGAACCAGCACGTCGACTGGGGCCGCAAGCTCGCCGATCTGGTGATCCGCCAGGCGCAGGCCCGTCAGCGTTCCGCGCAGAAGGTCGAGAAGCGCAAGAGCTCGGGCGTGGCGGTGCTGCCGGGCAAGCTCACCGACTGCGAGAGCACCGACCTGTCGCGCAACGAGGTGTTCCTCGTCGAGGGCGACTCGGCCGGCGGCTCGGCCAAGATGGGCCGCGAGAAGGAGTACCAGGCGATCCTGCCGCTGCGCGGCAAGGTGCTCAACACCTGGGAGACCGACCGCGACCGGCTGTTCGCGAACACCGAGATCCACGACATCGCGGTGGCCATCGGCGTCGATCCGCACGGGCCCGCCGACACGCCGGACCTCTCGAACCTGCGCTACGGCAAGATCTGCATCCTGTCGGACGCGGACGTCGACGGCGCGCACATCCAGGTGCTGCTGCTGACGCTGTTCTTCCGGCATTTCCCGCGGCTCATCGAGTCGGGCAACGTGTACGTCGCGCGGCCGCCGCTGTTCCGCATCGACGTGCCGGCGCAGGGCAAGCGGCCGCTGCGCAAGGTCTACTGCCTCGACGAGGGCGAGCTGCGCCACGCCGAGGACAAGCTGCGCAAGGACGGGCTGCGCGAAGGCTCGTGGAGCATCTCGCGCTTCAAGGGCCTGGGCGAGATGACCGCCGAGCAGCTCTGGGAGACCACGCTCAAGCCCGACACCCGCCGTCTGCTGCGCGTGTCCTTCGGCGACACCGACGCGGCCGCCACCACGCTGCGCTTCACCATGCTGATGGGCAAGGGCGAGGCCGCCGCGCGTCGCGGCTGGCTCGAGGAGCACGGCAACGAGGTCGAGGTCGACGTCTGAGGACGCCGGATCTCCCTCCCATCACGACGACGCCTCCGAGCCCATGGACGATCAGCCGACGCTCTTTCCCGAACCGCCCGCGCCGCCGCCGCCCGAGGACGACGGCGCCCTGACGCTCGCGCGCTACGCCGAGCGCGCCTACCTCGACTACGCGGTCTCGGTGGTCAAGGGCCGCGCGCTGCCCGATGTCTGCGACGGCCAGAAGCCGGTGCAGCGCCGCATCCTCTACGCGATGAACGAGATGGGGCTGGGCCCCACCGCCAAGCCGGTGAAGTCCGCCCGCGTCGTGGGCGACGTGCTCGGACGCTTCCATCCGCACGGCGACACCGCCGCCTATGACGCCCTGGTGCGCATGGCGCAGTCGTTCACGCTGCGCTATCCGCTGGTCGACGGGCAGGGCAACTTCGGCTCGCGCGACGGCGACGGCGCGGCCGCGATGCGCTACACCGAGGCCCGTCTCACCCCCTACGCGCGGCTGCTGCTCGACGAGATCGACCAGGGCACGGTCGAGTTCGTGCCGAACTACGACGGCTCGGCCCAGGAGCCCGCGCTGCTGCCCGCGCGGCTGCCGATGGTCCTGCTCAACGGCGCCTCGGGCATCGCGGTCGGCATGGCGACCGAGATCCCGCCGCACAACCTGCGCGAGGTTGCGGCCGCGGCGGTCGCGCTGGTTCGCAACCCCAAGGCCGACCTCGACGCGGTAGTGGCGCTGATGCCCGGGCCCGACTTTCCCGGCGGCGGCCAGATCATCTCCTCGCCCGCCGAGATCCGGGAGGTCTATGCGGGCGGGCGCGGTTCCATCAAGCTCCGGGCCCGCCATGTCATCGAGGAGATGGCGCGTGGCCAGTGGCAGCTGGTGATCACCGAGCTGCCGCACGGCGTGTCGGCCGCGAAGGTCCTCGAGGAGATCGAAGAGCTGACCAATCCGAAGGTCAGGCTCGGCAAGAAGGCGCTGAGCCCCGAGCAGCTGCAGCTCAAGCAGACGGTGCTCGGCGTGCTCGACACGGTGCGCGACGAGTCCGGGCGCGAAGCGGCGGTTCGGATCGTGTTCGAGCCGCGGACCGCGAAGGTCGGCCAGCAGGAGCTGCTGTCGACGCTGCTGGCGCACACCAGCCTCGAGGCCGGCGTGCCGGTCAACCTGGTGATGATCGGCCGCGACGGCCGGCCGCAGCAGAAGTCGCTGACGATGATCCTGGGCGAGTGGGTCGCCTTCCGGATCGACACCGTCGTGCGCCGCACCCGGCACCGGCTGGGCAAGGTCGACGACCGCATCCACATCCTCGAGGGTCGGCAGCTGGTGCTGCTGAACATCGACGAGGTGATCCGCATCATCCGCGAGTCCGACGAGCCCAAGCCCGCGCTGATCGCGGCCTTCGGGCTGTCCGACCGCCAGGCCGAGGACATCCTCGAGATCCGGCTGCGCCAGCTCGCGCGGCTCGAGGCGATCAAGATCGAGCAGGAACTGAAGGGGCTGCGTACCGAGCGCGAGCAGCTCGTGGCGCTGCTCGACAGCGAGGGCGCGCAGCGCCGCCAGCTGATCCGCGAGATCGAGGCCGATGCGAAGCTCTACGGCGACGATCGCCGCACGCTCATCGAGGCAGCCGCCCGCACCGTGGTCGAGGTGAAGATCGCCGAGGAGCCGGTGACGGTCATCATGTCCGCCAAGGGCTGGGTCCGCGCGCGCCAGGGCCACGGCCACGACTGGACGCAGTTCTCGTTCAAGGCGGGCGACGCGTTCTACGGCGCGTTCGAGGTGATGACCACCGACCCGTTCTTCGTGCTGGGCTCGACCGGCCGCGTGCATTCGATGCCGGTGGCCTCGCTGCCCTCGGCCCGCGGCGACGGCGTGCCGGTCACCTCGTTGGTCGAGCTCGAGCCGGGTACCCGTGCGGAGCATGCGTTCGCCGCCCGGGCCGACGCCGGGGTGCTGCTGTCCACCCGCGGCGGGAACGGCTTCCTGTGCCAGGCGGGCGATCTCGTCGGGCGCAACAAGGCGGGCCGGCAGGTCATCACGCTCGACGAGGGCGATGCGCCGATCCGCCCGGCGGTCTTCACGCCCGGGTCGTCGCACGTGGTCTGCCTGGCGGGCACCGGCGAGCGGCCGCGGATGCTGGTCTTCGCGCTCGACGAGCTGCGCGTGCTCAAGAACGGCGGACGGGGCTCGACGCTGGTCGACCTGGACAAGAAGGAGGCCCTGCTGCAGGCGCTGGTCTGCGGTGACGACGGCGTCGTGCTGTCCGGCATCGGCCGGGCCGGCAAGCCGATGGACGAGACGCTGACCGTGCGCGCGCTCGGCGAGTACCGCGCTGCGCGCGGGCGCAAGGGCAAGGTGCTCGAGCCCCGGCGCAAGGATCCGCAGCTGACGCTGCCGCGGCCGGCGCCGAAGCCATGAGCATGCGGGCACGCTGGGCGGGGCTGGCCGCCGCGGTCTGGCTCGCCGCCTGCGGCACGAACCATCCGTACTACGACGCGTCGAAGCCGCATCACCGCCCCGGTGGCTTCGTCAACGTCGATGGGCCGACCGGCGGCAAGCCGTTCTCCGAGTTCGCCCGCTGGCAGTACGAGCGCACCCGGGACGGACTGCCCAGGCCGCCGGCCGAGCACGTCGCGGGCTACGCGGGCTTTCCGGTGCAGCGCCCGGACCTCGCGCTCCTTGCCGAGAACCGGCGTGGCGCCCGGGTCACCGCCACCTGGATCGGCCACGCGACGCTGTTCATGCAGCTCGGCGGGCGCAACCTCCTGGTCGATCCGGTGTTCTCCGATCGGGTCTCGCCGGTGTCCTTCGCCGGGCCGAAGCGTCGCGTGCCGCTGCCGGCGCGGCTCGACGAGCTGCCGGCGGCCGATGTCGTGCTGATCTCGCACAACCACTACGACCACCTCGACGAGCCCACCGTGCGAGCGCTCCAGGCGCAGCCGGGCGGCCCGCCGCTGTTCGTCGCGCCGCTCGGGGTCGACCTGTGGCTGCGCTCGGTCGGCGTGACCCGCGTCGAGCGCCTCGACTGGTGGGACACGCTGCGCGTCGACGGCCTGGAGATCGTGCTGACGCCCGCGCAGCACTGGAGCTCGCGCAGCCCCTGGGACCGCAACGCCACGCTGTGGGGCGGCTTCGCGGTCCGCACGCCGGGCTTCACCTTCTGGTACAGCGGTGACACCGGCTACGCGCCGATCTTCGCCGAGATCGGCCGGCGGCTCGGCGCCATCGACCTGGCGGCGATCCCGGTCGGGGCCTACGAGCCCCGATGGTTCATGAAGGACCAGCACGTGAATCCGGACGAGGCGGTGCGGGTCTTCCGCGAGGTCGGCGCTCGGGCCGCGATCGGGGTGCACTGGGGCACCTTCGAGCTCACCGACGAACCGCTCGACGCGCCGATCGGCGCGCTGGCGGCGGCGCTCGATGCGCAGGGCGTCGCCCGCGACCGGTTCGTGCTGTACCGGCACGGCGAGACGCGGACGTACGAGGCACGCTGAGGCCGCGTGGTGCCCGGCCCCGGGCATCGCGCAGCCCTCGGAACGCCTCGCCGGTGCCACGCTGGTACGCTCGCATCTCCTCCGATCGCGACCGCCCCGCCATGACCGCCACCCCGACCGCCACCGCTCCCGACGACATGGTCTACGAGACCGTCGACTGCGAGACCCCGGGCCGCCGCATCGGCATCGCGCGTCTGAACCGTCCCGGGCAGCTCAACGCGCTGAACCTGTCGATGTGCCAGTCGATGCTCGACCGCTTCCGCGACTGGGCCTCGGACGAATCGATCGCCTGCGTGATGCTGGCGGGCAACGGCCCGAAGGGCTTCTGTGCCGGCGGCGACGTCGCCGAGGTGATCCGACAGGTCCGTGCCGGCGGCCCGCGCCGCTTCGTCTACGGCGACGCGTTCTTCGACGTCGAGTACCAGCTCGACGCGCTGATCCACCGCTACCCGAAGCCCTTCGTCACCTGGGCGCACGGCGTCGACATGGGCGGCGGCGTCGGGCTGTCGGTGGCCGGCAGCGAGCGGATCGTCACCGAGGGCCTGAAGCTGGCGATGCCCGAGATCCACATCGGCCTGTTCCCGGACGTCGGCGGCGGCTGGTTCCTGAACCGGGTCCCCGGCGAGGCGGGCCTGCTGATGGCGATGACCGGCGCCCTGGTCAACGAGGCCGACGCGCTGTACGCGCGGCTCGCCGACCATGCGATCGCGCGCGCGCGCCAGCCGGCCTTCGTCGAGCGCCTCGCCGCGCTGGACTGGACCGGTGGCGTGACCGCCCACCGCGCGCGGCTGCGGGCCTTCTGCCTGGGCTTCGCCGCCGAGGCGCCGCTCGCGCTGCCCGACAGCGCGCTGCGCCGCCACCACGACACGATCCGCGGCATCGGGCAGCAGGGCGATGCCCAGGCGGTGCTCGCCGCGCTGCGCGCCGCGGCCGCGGCCGAGCCGTGGTTCGCGAAGCCGCTGGAGAACCTCGCCAACGGTTCGCCGACCGCCGCGCGGGTGACCTTCGAGTACATGCGCCGCTGCCGGCTCCTCGGGCTGGAGGACGTGCTCGCGCTCGACCTCGTGGTCGCGAAGCAGTGCCAGCGGCACGCCGACTTTCCCGAGGGCGTGCGGGCGCTGCTGATCGACAAGTCCCGCGACGCCTCATGGTCGCCGCCGTCGTTCGAGGCGGTGGACGACACGCTGGTCGACGGCTTCTTCGCACCGCTCGCGATGGCCTGATCGACACGGCGGCGTGCCCGCGCCACGGCGGCGTGCCGGGGGTACGCCGCGGGTGCTGGGCGCTCAGGCCGTCCTGAGCCGTCCCTCGACGCAGATCACGGTCGCGCCGCCCACCTCGATCGTCTCGCCCCGGAACGCCACCGCGATCCGGCCTGCGCGTCCGATCGCTTCGCCCTGCGCGGCGACGTAGGCGTCCCGCTGCCCGGCCGCCCGCCGCTGCAGCGCCACGCAGGCGTTGCCGCTGCCGCAGACCGGGTCCTCGGGCACGCCGGCGGCCGGCGCGAACGAGCGCACCGCGATGTCGGGTGCGTCGGTCCACGGGCCCCGCGTGCCCGGCGCATTCGCCGCGTGGACGGTGATGCCGGTCGCACCGAGCCGTCGGCTGATCGCCTCCAGTGCCGCCATGTCCGGCCGCAGCCCCAGGAGCACGGTGGCATCGCCCAGGGCCGCCGTCAGCCAGACCGGACCGACGTCGACCGCCTCGAAGCGCGGCGGGGCGCCGTCCAGGCCGAGCGCCTGCGCGATTGCCGCCGAGTCGGCGTCGCCGAGCGCGTCGACCCGTGCGGCGGGCACCTCGAAGAACAGCCGTCCGCCGGCCTCGTCGACACGCAGCGCGATCAGGCCGGCGGCGCACTGCTGGACGAGCCGGCCGTCGCGGGCCCGGGCGCGTCCCGAGGCCAGGACGGCGCGCGCGCTGCCGAGCGTCGGATGACCGGCGAAGGGCAGCTCGCGTTCGGGGGTGAAGATGCGCAGCGCGTAGTCGGCGCCCGGCGCCGTCGGACGCAGCACGAAGGTCGTCTCCGAGAGGTTCGTCCAGCGGGCGATGCGCTGCATCCAGGCGCCGTCGAGCCCGTCGGCGTCGAGCACGACCGCGACCGGGTTGCCGAAGAACGGGCGGTCGGTGAAGACATCGACCTGCATGAAGGGGAGGGTGTCGCTCATCGGTGGGTATCCGTGGGTGAGGCAGGGCAGACCTGCGCGGGAGCCGGCGCCACGCCCGGGCGCGGCGCCGCCGCGACGGCCGACGCGCCACGGGGCACGAAGGCGATGGCCGACGCCCGCTGGGCGGCCACCACCGCCACCACGGCCACGGCGAACGCCCAGGTGGCGAGCGAAGGGCGTTCGCCGGCGACCACGGCGGCGAAGCCGAGGGTCATGAAGGTCTGCAGCAGCTGGACCTGCGAGACCCGCGCGATGCCGCCGATGGCCAGTGCCTTGTACCAGGCGAAGAAGCCGAGCAGCTGGCTGAACAGGGTCACGTAGGCGAAGCCTAGCCAGGCCGAGGGCCGCGCCTCGACGCCGTGCACCCAGCTCAGCCACGCGACCACCGGCGCCAGAAAAGGCGCCGCGTAGACCAGGGTCCAGCAGATGGTCTGCGGTCCGCCCAGCGTCTGCGACACGCGCGCGCCCTCGGCGTAGCCGATCGCCGCGGCGATCACCGCGAGCACCAGCAGCCCGTCGGCGGGCTGCGGCCGCCCGCCGCCGGCGCGCAGCGCGAACGCGCAGACGAGCCCCGCCCCGAGCACCGCGAACGCCCAGAAGCTGCGCGACGGCCGCTCGCCGGCGAGCCAGGCGCCGGCGAGGGCGGTGGCCAGCGGCAGCACGCCCAGCACCACCGCGCCGTGCGAGGCATCGACGTGGCGCATCGCCACCGAGGTGAGGGTCGGAAAGCCCACGATGACGCCGCCGGCGACGATCGCCAGCCGCGGCAGCAGCTCGCGCGACGGCCGGGGTGCGCCGATCCAGGCCAGCCAGGCGGCAGCGGGCAGGGCGGCGAGCAGCGCACGGGTCAGGCCGATCCAGACCGGATCGAGGTCGACCACCGCGAGCCGCGTCATCGGCAGCGTCAGCGAGAACACCGCGACCCCGACCAGCCCCAGCATCAGGCCGCGGGTCTCGGGTCGCATCGTGCCCGCGCGCGTCGCGGTGTCGTCGGGGTGGACAGCGGGATCCATCGGGCGGATGCTACCTTGCGATCTCGGTACAGTGCCGGTACGGTTGCACGATCCGAACGGCCTGCCGGCCCGGTCCGTTTCCCGACACAGTGAGCGATGCCATGCCCGAACCCGCCCGGAGCGCCCAGGCCGCCGGCACCGCCGACGCCGTTCCGAGCGTGGTGCGGACCCTGCGGCCCGGCTCCTTCCTCGCCGCCGGCAGCGACCGCACGCTGGTCGAGCAGATCGTCGGCTGGTTCGCGCAGCGCATCGACGAGCGGATGCTGCGGCCGGGCACCCGCATGCCCTCGATCCGCGGCTTCTCCGCCGACCATCGTGTCTCGCGCTTCACGGTCGTCGAGGCCTACGACCGCCTGATCGCCCGCGGCTACATCGAGTCGCGTCGCGGCTCGGGCTTCTTCGTGCGCGAGCGCAACCTCGGTGCGGGGCTGGCGGCCGCGCGGGCCTGGGCCGAGACGCCGAACCCGTCGATGGACGTGGTCTGGCTGCTGCGCAACATGTTCCGCCAGCTGCCGACCCGCGACATGCCCGGCGGCGGGGTGCTGCCGCCCGACTGGCTGGACGCCGAGCTGGTCGGCTCGAGCCTGCGCTCGCTCGCGCGCTCCAACGGTGCCGTGATGCTCGGCTACGGCCAGGCGCAGGGCTACCTGCCGCTGCGCCAGCAGCTCCAGCTCAAGCTCTCCGAGCACGAGATCGTCGCGCTGCCGGAGCAGATCGTCACGACCCTCGGCGTCACCCAGGGGCTGGACCTGATCGCCCAGACCTTCGCCAAGGCCGGCGACACCCTCCTGGTCGACGATCCGGGCTGGTTCCTGATGTACGGGCGCTTCTCGCTGCTCGGGCTGCGCGTCATCGGCGTGCCGCGGCTGGCCGACGGGCCCGACCTCGACCGCCTGCGCGCGCTCTGCGCGCAGCACCGTCCGAAGCTCTACGTGCTGAGCTCGGTGCTGCACAACCCGACGGGCACCTCGATCAGCGCGGCGAAGGCCTTCCAGGTGCTGCGCCTGGCCGAGGAGTTCGACTTCCGGGTGGTCGAGGACGACGTCTACGGCGACCTGCACCCGGGCCCGGCGGTGCAGCCGTGCATGCGGCTGGCGGCGCTCGACCGGCTCGAGCGGGTGCTGCATGTCGGGGGTTTCTCCAAGACGCTGGCGGCGAACCTGCGGGTCGGCTTCATCGCCTGCGCGGCGCCTCTCGCCCGCCAGCTCACCGACCTGAAGATGCTGGTCGGCCTGACCACCCCAGAGCTGGGCGAACGGGTGGTCTACCGGGTGCTGTCCGAGGGCCATTACCGGCGGCACCTGGAACGGCTGCGGGGCCGGCTCGCCGCCGCCCGCGAGCCGGTCGTGCGCACGCTCGAGCGGCTGGGGTTCCGGCCCTCCGCGGGCAACGCCGCCGGCATGTTCGTCTGGGCCGACTCCGACCTGGACACCGTGCCGCTGGCCGAGGCGATGCTCGAGCAGGGCTTCCTGATGGCGCCCGGCAGCCTCTTCTCGCCCGACCAGCGCCCCAGCACCTGGATGCGGTTCAATGTCGCGACCTCGCTGGAGCCGCGCATGCTGCGCGCGCTGCAGGAGACGCTCGAACGGAGCCGGCAGCGCTTGAAATCCGCCGCGCCGCCCCGATAATGCCGCCACCCGTCCGGGTCGGGACCGCGCCTGTCGCGGTCCTGCCCGACCCCGAACCCCGAGACCACACCAAGACATGGGCGCGATGAAGGAAACCCTGGGCTTTCAGACCGAGGTCAAGCAGCTGCTCCAGCTGATGATCCATTCGCTGTACAGCAACCGCGAGATCTTCCTGCGCGAGCTGGTGTCCAACGCGTCGGACGCCTGCGACAAGCTGCGCTTCGAGGCGATCGACCGTCCCGAGCTGCTCGCCGGCGCCGCCGAGCTCGAGATCCGGATCGAGTTCGACGCGGTGGCTCGCACGATCACCGTCACCGACACCGGCATCGGCCTGTCGCGCCAGGAGGCGATCGACAACCTGGGCACGATCGCCCGCTCCGGCACCCGCGAGTTCTTCGCGAGCCTGACCGGCGACCGCGCCCGCGACTCGAACCTGATCGGCCAGTTCGGCGTCGGGTTCTACTCGTCGTTCATCGTGGCCGACCGGGTCGTCGTCGAATCGCGCCGCGCCGGCCTGCCCACCGCCGAGGGCGTGCGCTGGGAGTCCGACGGCAGCGGCGAGTTCAGCATCGAGGCGATCGAGCGCGCCGAGCGCGGCACGCGGATCGTGCTCCACCTGCGCGAGAAGCGCGCCGACGACGAGGACGGCGCCGACCACGGCGAGCTGCTCTCCGGATGGCGGCTGCGCTCGATCGTGCGCCGCTACTCCGACCACATCTCGCTGCCGATCCGCATGAAGGCGGAGGCTGCGAAGGACGGCGAGGACGCCGGCTGGGAGACGGTCAACCAGGCGAGCGCGCTGTGGACCCGCTCCAAGTCGGAGCTCGACGACGCGCAGTACCGCGAGTTCTACAAGCACCTGACGAACGACGCGGACGCGCCGCTCGCCTGGACGCACAACCGGGTCGAGGGCCGCAGCGAGTACACCCAGCTGCTCTACGTGCCGGCGCGCGCGCCGTTCGACCTCTGGGACCGGCAGCACCGGCGCGGCATCCGCCTGTACGTGCGCCGCGTGTTCATCATGGACGACGCCGAGCAGCTCATGCCGGTGTACCTGCGCTTCGTCAAGGGCGTGGTCGACTCCGCCGACCTGCCGCTCAACGTCTCGCGCGAGATCCTTCAGGAGAGCCGCGACGTCCGCGCGATCCGGGAGGGCTGCACGAAGCGCGTGCTGTCGACGATCGAGGACATCGCCGCCAACCGTCCCGACGACTACGCGAGCTTCTGGAAGGAGTTCGGCCAGGTCCTCAAGGAAGGCCTGGGCGAGGACATCGGCAACCAGGAGCGGCTCGCGAAGCTGCTGCGCTTCGCGTCGACCTCGACCGGTACCGGCGAGCAGACGGTGTCGCTCGAGCAGTACGTGGCCCGCATGAAGCCGGGCCAGGACAAGGTCTACTACGTGACCGCCGAGTCCGAGGCCGCCGCCCGCAGCAGCCCGCACCTCGAGGTGTTCCGACGCAAGGAGATCGAGGTGCTGGTGCTCGCCGACCGCGTCGACGAGTGGATGCTCTCGTTCCTGCAGGAGTTCGACGGCAAGCCGCTGGTGTCGGTGTCGCGCGGCGGGCTCGACCTGGGCGGGCTGCAGGACGCCGAGGAGAAGCAGAAGGTCGAGGAGACCGCGAAGGCGTACGCCGAGCTGGTCGGCCGCATCCGGGAGGCGCTGGGCGATCGGGTCAAGGACGTGCGCGTCACCGACCGGCTGACCGACTCGCCGTCCTGCCTGGTGTCCGACGAGAACGAGATCAGCGGCACGCTCGAGCGGCTGCTCAAGCAGGCCGGCCAGAAGGCGCCCGACCGCACGCCGATCCTGGAGATCAACCCGGGGCATCCGCTGGTCGAGCGGATGAAGGCCGACACCGCCGACGCCGAGCGCTGGGCCCGGCTGCTGTTCGACCAGGCGCTGCTCGCCGAAGGCGGACAGCTCGAGGATCCGGCCGGCTTCGTCAGGCGCCTGAACGACATGCTGCTGGCGATGTCGGTGCGGTGATCGCCGCGGACCGCGAGGCCGCCGTGCTGCTGCAGGGGCTGGCGCCGGTGATCGGCCCGGCCCCGCGGCTGCTGATCCTCGGCAGCTTCCCCGGCGAGGCCTCCCTCGCGCAGGCACGCTACTACGCACATCCGCGCAACCGGTTCTGGCCGATCCTCGGGGCGCTGCTCGACGAGCCGCTGACCGAGCTGGCCTACGAGGCGCGCCTGGAGCGCATCAAGGCGCGGCGCATCGCCCTCTGGGACGTGCTCGGGGCCTGCCGGCGCGAGGGCAGTCTCGATGCCGCGATCCGCGACGCCCGCGGCAACGACTTCGACGCCCTGCTCGAGGCGATGCCGGGCCTGGGTGCGGTCGCGTTCAACGGTGCGACCGCGGCGCGCGCCGAGCCCGGGTTCGCGGCGCGCGGGCTGGCGACCTACCGCCTGCCCTCGACCAGCCCCGCCCATGCGGCGCTGTCGCACGAGGCTAAGCTCGCGCGCTG
>JBIIPQ010000498.1:0-3239 GCA_044342535.1 Burkholderiaceae bacterium | reverse complement strand
TCTCGGGCTGCGCGATGAGAGCGGTGTCGTCGTGCGTGTGCACGTCGATGAAGCCCGGGGCGAGCACGCGTCCGCCCGCGTCGATCTCGAGGCGCCCGCGCACCGCGGCGCGCGTCGGGTCGTCATGGCGCAGCACCGCGTCGATGCGCTCGCCGCGTACGGCGACGTCGGCCCGGAAGCGCGGCGCGCCGCTGCCGTCGACGACATCGGCGTCGCGGATCACCAGGTCGTGGGTCGGTGTCATCGGGTCGGGGTCGTGTCGGAGGAGGGGGCGTCGCCGTGCCGCGGCCTCGGTCCAGTCTAGCCGAGCCCGTGCGCCCGAGGCCGCCGGGCATCGCGCTCGCCTGCGCCGCGCCGAACGCGCATCATCTGCCGACGGCGCCTCGCGGCGCCGTCGGACGCGACGAGGAGCACGCGATGGCGATCACGCAGCTGGTCGAGTACGAGGACGCACCGCCCGAGGTGCGCGCCGTGTACGACGACATCATGGCCACCCGCAAGGTGGACTGGGTCAACAACATGTGGAAGGCGCTCGCCCACCATCCGCCGACGCTCGCCCGTGTCTGGTCGGAGGTGAAGACGGTGATGGCCCCGGGCGCGCTGGACCCGCTGACCAAGGAGCTGGTCTACGTCGCGGTGAGCGTGACCAACAACTGCGAGTACTGCCTGCACTCGCACACCGCCGCGGCCCGCGCCAAGGGGATGACCGAGCCGATGCTCGGCGAGCTGATGGCGGTGGTGGCGCTCGCGAACCAGACGAACCGGCTCGCGATCGGCTACCAGGTGCCGGTCGACGAGCGCTTCAGGTCAGCGCCACCGAGAAGCCCCGGCTAGTCGCCGGCCGCGCCATCATCGCGTCGTACCAGCGGCGCACGTTGGGGAACTCGGCGAGGTCGACCTTGTGCTTCTCGTGGCGCCAGGCCCAGCCGACGATCGCGAAGTCGGCGATGCTGAGCTCGGCGCCGGCGAACCACTCGACCTCGGCGAGGCGGCGGTCGGCCACGCCGTACAGCCGCTTCGTCTCCTTCGTGTAGCGCTCGAGGCCATAGCGGCGGTCCGGCTCGTCCTGCACGCCGAGGAAATGGTGGACCTGGCCGGGCATCGGCCCGAAGCCGCCCATCTGCCACATCAGCCACTCGTAGACGGGGATCCGGCCCCGGAGGTCGGCGGGCAGGAAGCGGCCGGTCTTCTCGCCGAGGTACAGCAGGATCGCGCCCGACTCGAACACGCTGATCGGTGCGCCGCCCGGGCCCTGGGGGTCGACGATCGCGGGGATGCGGTTGTTCGGGCTGATCTTCAGGAAGGCCGGGTCGAACTGCGCGCCGTTCCCGATGTCGATCGGGAACACGGTGTACGGCAGGCCCATCTCCTCGAGCGCGACGCTGATCTTGCGGCCGTTCGGCGTGTTCCAGGCATGCAGCTCGATCGTCATGGGGCGCTTGCTCTCGGCGTGGGGGCGGGGGGCGGCGATTGTCGCACGGGGCTCGGCGGATCCCGGGCGGGAGGGTACGATCCGCACGATCCGCGGGAGAACGGCACGACATGACATCCCTTCGATCGATCGGGCGGCGCGCGTGGCTCGTCGCAGGCCTCTCGGCAGGCCTGGCGGCCGCACCGGGCGTGCCGGCGCAGTCGACCTTCATCGTGGTGGCATCGACCACCTCGACCGAGCAGTCCGGACTGTTCAAGCACCTGCTGCCCGTCTTCACGAAGCAGACGGGCATCGAGGTGCGCGTGGTCGCGCTCGGCACCGGACAGGCGCTCGACGCGGCGCGCCGCGGCGACGCAGACGTGGTGCTGGTGCACGACCTGGTGGCCGAGCAGCGCTTCGTCGCCGAGGGCTTCGCGACCCGGCGCGTCGACGTCATGTACAACGACTTCGTGATCGTCGGGCCGAAGGGCGACCCGGCGCAGGTCGGCGGCCTGAAGGACACGCTCGAGGCGCTGCGCCGCATCGAGCGGGCGAGGGTGCCCTTCGTGTCGCGCGGCGACCGCAGCGGCACCCATGCCGCGGAGCTGCGCTACTGGAAGGACGCCGGCGTCGACCTCGAGCGGGCGCGCGGCCCCTGGTACAAGGAGACCGGCTCGGGCATGGGGCCGGCGCTCAACACCGCCTCCGGCATGAACGCCTACCTGCTGACCGACCGCGGCACCTGGCTCGGCTTTCGCAACCGCGGCGAACTGCAGGTGCTGGTCGAGGGCGACCGGCGGCTCTTCAACCCCTACGGCGTGATGCTCGTGAATCCGGAGCGCCATCCGCACGTCAAGCGCGAAGCGGGGCAGCGCTTCGTCGACTGGCTCGTCTCGGCCGAGGGCCAGCGCACCATCGCCGGGTTCCGCATCAACGGCGAGCCGCTCTTCTTCCCGTCCGCGGGCAGCTGAGGCACCGCCGGGCCGCGCCGAGCGGGGCCGGCGCAGCCGATCGTCCGCCCGGCGGACCCGCTCGTCCCGACGGCCGGCCGATCGCCCTACAGCGTGCGGCGGGGCGGCCGACAACCCGTTCACGATGGCTTCCACCCCCAGGCGCCGCCCGTGAACCGCGTCACGCTGCCCGCCGCAGCCGCCCTGTGCTTCGCCCTGCTTGCGGCACCCGCCCGCGCCCAGCCCGCCCGCGAGCCGGGCAGCGCCTCGCCCGACGCCGCGCAGGTGCTGCGCTCGGAAGGCCAGACCCTGCTCGTGCGCGGCAGCGCGTTCCTGTCGCCGGTCCGCGCCGAGGTGCCGATCCGCTCCGGCGACCGGATCCGCACCGGCCCGGACGGCGTCGTGCAGTTGCGCTTCGCCGACGGCGCGCTGATCTCGCTGCAGCCCGGCAGCGACTTCCGGGTCGATGCCTGGATCTACGACGCCCAGCTCCAGCGCAGCTTCTTCGAACTGCTGCAGGGCTCGATCCGGGCGGTATCGGGCCGGATCGGCAAGCGCAACCCCGAGGACTGGCGGCTGCGCACGCCGACCGCCACGATCGGCATCCGCGGCACTGCGTTCTCGGTCCACGAGGCACCGGCCTGCCCGGTCGTCGGCTGCCCGGCCGGCACCGAGCCGGGCCTGACCGTCGAGGTCACCGAGGGGCGGGTCGCGGTGAGCAACGCGGCCGGCGCGGTCGACGTGCCGGCCGGCTCGACCCTGCGGCTGCGCGATGCGCGCACCGTGCCGACGCTGGCGGCCGTGCCGTCGCGCGGCGCACCGGCACGCGTGCCGCGCAGCGGCGGTGCGGGCAGCGGTGGCGGTGGCGGCGCAGGGGG
>JBIIPQ010000497.1:0-3249 GCA_044342535.1 Burkholderiaceae bacterium | reverse complement strand
CACGTGCTCGGCATTGACCAGCTCGACGTCGTGCGGCAGGTCGATGTCGGCCGCGGTCACCGGGCCAGGGCTGTCCTTGCGCAGCGTGAGGAACACGTCGTCACGGTTGTGCAGCTTGAAGACGATGCCCTTCAGGTTCAGGAGCAGGTCGACCACGTCCTCGCGGACACCGTCGATCGTCGAGTACTCGTGCACCACGCCGGAGATCTGCACCTCGGTGGGCGCATAGCCGACCATCGACGAGAGCAGCACGCGACGCAGCGCGTTGCCGAGCGTGTGGCCGTAGCCGCGCTCGAACGGTTCCATCACGACGCGTGCGTGCGAGGGACCGAGTTGCTCGACCTCGACGATGCGGGGCTTCAACAGAGCAGTCTGCATGGATGGATCCCTCTTTAGCGCGAGTACAACTCGACGATCAGGCTCTCGTTGATGTCGGCGGCGATATCCGAACGCTCAGGAACCTGCTTGAAGATGCCTTCCATCTTGGTCTTGTCGACCGAAACCCACTGCGGGAAGCCGCTCTGCTCGGCGAGCATGAGCGAATCCGCCACACGAACCTGCTTCTTGGCCTTCTCGCGGATGGTGATCACGTCGTTCGGACGGACCTGGGCCGACGGGATGTTCAGCGTCTGGCCGTTGACCGCGACGGCCTTGTGGCCGACGAGCTGGCGCGCTTCGGCGCGCGTGGACGCGAGACCCATGCGGTAGACGACGTTGTCGAGGCGGCACTCGAGGAGCGTCAGCAGGTTCGCACCCGTGTTGCCCTTGCGGCGCTCGGCCTCTTCGAAGTAGCGGCGGAACTGCCGCTCGAGGATGCCGTACATGCGCTTGACCTTCTGCTTCTCGCGAAGCTGCAGGCCGTAGTCGCTGGTGCGCGAGCCCGAGGTCCGACCGTGCTGGCCGGGCTTGCTGTCGAGCTTGCACTTGTCGCCGAGCGAACGACGGGCGCTCTTGAGGAAGAGGTCCGTCCCTTCACGCCGGGAGAGTTTTGCTTTCGGTCCGGTATAACGTGCCACGTGTTGTCTCTTTCGCTTACGCGGCCCCAACGGGCCGCGGTTAGTCCGCCCAATACGACGTCGGCAGGGCCGACGGGGCGAACGGTGGGCTTAGTTCGGAGCGCCGATCAGATCCGGCGCTTCTTCGGGGGCCGGCAGCCGTTGTGCGGCACCGGGGTCACGTCGGCGATCGACATGATCTTGATCCCCAGGGCGTTCAGCGCCCGCACCGACGACTCGCGACCCGGGCCCGGGCCCTTGATGCGCACGTCGAGGTTGCGGATGCCCTGCTCCTGGGCGGCACGACCGGCCGTCTCGGCAGCGACCTGAGCCGCGAACGGCGTGGACTTGCGCGAGCCCTTGAAGCCCGCGCCGCCCGACGACGCCCACGACAGCGCGTTGCCCTGCCGGTCGGTGATCGTGATGATCGTGTTGTTGAAGGACGCGTGGACGTGCGCGATGCCGTCCGAGACGTTCTTGCGGACCTTCTTGCGAACGCGGTTGCCCGCGCTGCTGGGTTGCTTGGCCATGTGTTATCCGTTCTCTCGGGTTACTTCTTCAGCGCCACGCCGGCCTTGCGCGGGCCCTTGCGGGTCCGGGCATTGGTGCGGGTACGCTGGCCGCGCAGCGGCAGACCACGGCGATGCCGCACACCGCGGTAGCAGCCGAGGTCCATCAGACGCTTGATCGACATCGTCACCTCGCGGCGCAGATCGCCCTCGATGGTGAAGCGGTTGATCTGGTCTCGGATGCGCTCGAGTTCCGCGTCGGTCAGGTCCTTGACCTTCTTGGTCAGCGGGACGTTGGCCGCTTCGCAGATCGCCCGCGCGCGCGGACGCCCGATGCCGAAGATGGCCGTCAGGCCGATCTCGGCGTGCTGACGGTCGGGGACGTTGATGCCAGCGATACGTGCCATGCCGTTCCTCTCAGCCTTGACGCTGCTTGTGCCGCGGTTCGGTGCAGATCACTCGGACCACACCGTGGCGCTTGATGATCTTGCATTTGCGGCAGATCTTCTTGACGCTTGCCAGTACCTTCATCTCATTCTCCGTGCGCGCCGAGCGCGCCGTCCTCATCGATTCGTTGCGGCCCGACCCGCAGTTTTGGGTCCCTACCTACTTCGCCCGGAGCACTATCCAGGCGCTCGACAGGTCGCACGGCGTCAGTTCCGCCGTCACCGTGTCGCCCTGCAGGATCCGGATGCGATCCATCCGCTGCCCGTCCGGTCACCGCATCGGCGGCGTGCCCATTCCCTTGAAGTTCGTCTTCTTCAACAAGCTCTCGTACTGATGGGACATCAGGTAAGCCTGCACCTGGGCCATGAAGTCCATCGTCACCACGACGATGATCAGCAGCGAGGTTCCGCCGAAGTAGAACGGCACGTTCCACCGCAGCACCAGGAACTCGGGCACCAGGCACACCAGGGTGATGTAGACCGCACCTGCAGCAGTGAGGCGCATCAGGATCTTGTCGACGTACTTCGCGGTCTGCTCGCCAGGGCGGATGCCCGGGACGAACGCGCCGCTCTTCTTCAGGTTGTCGGCGGTCTCGCGGCTGTTGAAGACCAGCGCCGTGTAGAAGAAGCAGAAGAAGATGATCGCGACCGCGTACAGCGCGGTGTACACCGGCTGGCCCGGCGACAGCGTCGCCGCCACGTCCTTGATGAAGCGCACCACCGGGTTCTCGGAGTCGCCGGCGGTGAACCACGTCGCTGCGGTCGCGGGGAACAGGATGATCGACGACGCGAAGATCGGCGGGATCACGCCCGACATGTTCAGCTTCAGCGGCAGGTAGGACGACTGCCCGCCGTACACGCGGTTGCCCACCTGGCGCTTCGCGTAGTTGATCGTGATGCGACGCTGGCCGCGCTCGACGAACACCACGAACGCGGTGACCAGGACGACCGCGGCGACGATGATCAGCGCGACGAACGGGCTCATCGATCCGTTGCGCACCAACTCGAACATTCCACCGATCGCGCTCGGCAGCCCGGCCGCGATGCCCGCGAAGATCAGGATCGAGATGCCGTTGCCCAGGCCGCGCTCGGTGATCTGCTCCCCCAGCCACATCAGGAACATCGTGCCGGTCACGAGCGACACCGCCGCGGTGAAGCGGAACATCAGGCCCGGGTCGAGCACCAGCCCGGGCTGCGACTCGAGTGCCATGGAGATGCCGAATGCCTGGAAGGACGCCAGCACCAGGGTGAACCACCGCGTGTACTGCGTGATCTTGCGACGACCCGCCTCGCCTTCCT
>JBIIPQ010000132.1:0-10362 GCA_044342535.1 Burkholderiaceae bacterium | reverse complement strand
GACGATGGCGTCACGCTGCAGGTGCCGCTGTACGCGCTCAACCAGGTCGATGCCGCGCGGGCCGAGTGGCTGGTGCCGGGCATGCTCGCCGACAAGGTGGCGGCGCTGCTGAAGTCGCTGCCGCAGAAGCAGCGCCGCCACCTGCTGCCGCTCGATGTCTGGGCCGCGGGCTTCGTCGGGCGGGCGGGCGAGGGGGGCGAGGGGGGCGGTGCGCGGGGGCTGGTCGACGCGCTGATCGACGACCTGCGCGAGCACGCCGGCATCCGCGTGACCGCGGCCGATTTCAGGCTCGAGACGCTCGCGCCGCACCTCTTCATGAACTTCCGCGTGGCCGACGAGCACGGCCGCTTCCTGGGCGCCTCGCGCAACCTCGCGACCCTGCGCGCGCAGCTCGGCTCGAGCGCGCAGGGCAGCTTCCAGGCCGCGCTGAAGGCGGCCGGGGTTGGGACGGAGGCTGCGGCCGCCGCCGCCGTGCCTCCCGTCCGCGCGGGCCGGCGCGGCGCCGAGGCCGTGCCGCCCGCCGACCCGCGGGCGCGGGGCGGAGCCGGAGCGGGGGCCGTCGCCCCCCGGCCGTCGCAGCCCGGCACCCACGGCGGGCGCACCGTCGCCATCGCCGCAGGCACCGACGCGGCGACCGCCGCCACCGTGCGCCGCGCCGGCGAGCGCTTCACCGACTGGACCTTCGGCGCGCTGCCCGAACTGCTGGAGCTGGCGGTGGGCCCCCGCGGCGAGGAGACGCTGATCGGCTGGCCGGCCCTGGTGGACCGCGGCGACGCGGTCGAGCTGCAGGTCTTCGACGAGCCCGAGCGCGCGCAGCGCGAGCACCGCGCCGGGCTGCGGCGGCTGTTCGCGATCGTGCTGCGCGAGCCGCTGAAGTGGCTCGAGAAGAACCTGCCCGACGCCCAGCGACTGGCGGTGCTCCACATGCCCTTCGGCACCGCAGAGGACCTGCGCCGCGATCTGGTCGCCGCGGTGCTCGAGCGGGCCTGCCTGGGCGAGCCGCTGCCCACCGATCGCGCGGCCTTCGAGGCCCGCGCGGCCGAAGCCCGCCCGCGGCTCGCGCTGATCGGGCAGGAGCTCGCCCGCACGCTCGCCGTCCTGCTCGCCGAGCATGCGACGGTGCAGAAGAAGCTCGCCGCCGCCCGTGGCTTCCCGCAGGCCGCGGCCGACCTCGCGCAGCAGCTCGCGGCCCTGCTGCCCCGGGGCTTCGTGGTCGACACCGATCCGGCGCGTCTGCCCCATGTGGCCCGTTACCTGAAGGCGGCCTCCACCCGTCTGGACAAACTGCGCGCCGACCCTGCGAGGGATGCCCACAAGTTGGCCGAGATCGCCCCGATGCTTCAGAATTTCAGCCGTGCGCAGGCCGCGCTCAAGGGGCGTCGCGATCCCCGGCTCGAGGACTTCCGATGGCTGCTGGAGGAGCTGCGCGTATCGTTGTTCGCGCAGGAGCTCCGCACCCCGGTCCCGGTGTCGGTCAAGCGCCTGGAGAAGGTCTGGGATTCGATCAGGTAGTGTCGGACGAGCCCGTCAGTCAAAGGACACCATGAACCTCTCTCTCCGCCGTGCGGCCGCCGCAGTCCTGTCCGCCGCCGCCTTCGCGGTGCCCGCCGCAGCGTTCGCGCAGTTCGCCATCGTGCTGAACTCGCGCGACGCCTCCGTCTCGCTGATCGACCAGACCACCTTCAAGGAGGTGGGCCGCGTCGACGTCGGCAAGGAGCCGCACCACCTGTACCCGATGCCCGACGGCAAGACGCTCATCGTCGCGAACGCGGTCAGCAATGACCTGCACTTCCTCGATCCGTCGAGCGGCAAGGTGCTCGGCCGGCTGCGCGGCATCGACGATCCGTACCAGCTCGCGTTCTCCCCCGACGAGAAGTGGTTCGTCACCGCGGCCCTGCGGCTCGACCGTGTCGACGTGTACGCGTGGGACGGCAAGGACAAGAAGCTGGTCAAGCAGGTGTCGCTGCCGAAGGCGCCCAGCCACCTGTGGTTCTCCGCCGACAGCCGCACCGTCTACGTCACGCTGCAGGACAGCAACGAGATCGCCGCCGTCGACATCCCCACCCAGACGGTGAGCTGGAAGCTCAAGGTCGGCCGCCAGCCCGCCGGCATCCTCGTGTCGCCGGACGGCAAGACGCTGTTCGTCGGCGTGATGGGCGAGGACTACGTCGAGGTCGTCGACATCGCGACCCGCAAGACGGTGAACAAGATCCGGACGGGCAAGGGGGCGCACAACTTCCGCGGGCTCGGCGACAAGCGCCACCTGCTGGTCAGCAACCGGGTCGACAACACCGTCTCGATCCTCGACATGATCGAGATGAAGGTCGTCGGCCAGATTCCGGTGCCTGGCGGCCCCGACTGCATGGAGCTGACCGCCGACGGCAAGCTGCTGTGGGTGACCTCGCGCTTCGCCAAGCAGGTCTCGATCGTCGACATGGCCAGCCGCAAGGTCGTGCGCACGATCCCGGTCGGCCGCTCGCCGCACGGCATCTATCTGCACAACCGGGCACCTCTGCTGTGACACGCGGGCTCGCGCGCCGGCTCGGCGTCCTGGCGCTCGCCGCGACCGTGGTCGCGCCGGCCGCGGCCGCTTCCTGTCCGGCGGGGACCGTCTACCTGACGCTCGATACCGGCAACATGCGCGAGGCCGAGCGCATCGCCGGCATCCTGAAGAAGCACGAGGTGCGCGCCACGTTCTTCCTCGCCAACGAGAAGACGCCGAACGGCGACTTCTCGCTCGATGACGGCTGGGCCGGCTACTGGCGCGAGCGCGCCAAGGAAGGCCATGCCTTTGGCAGCCACACCTTCGATCACGTGTACTTCCGCGGCGTCACGCCCGACGGCTCGCTGACGGTGCGCCCGCAGTTCGGCGAGCAGGCCGGCCGCACGCTGCAGTGGAGCGCCCGCGCGCTGTGCACCGAGCTCGACCGGGTCGGTACCCGATTCAAGGCCCTCACCGGGCAGGGCCTCGAGCCGCTGTGGCGCGCCCCCGGCGGCAAGGCCCCGCCGCAGGCGATGGCCGCGGCGAAGGCCTGCGGCTACGCGCATGTGCACTGGGCGCCGGCCGGCTTCCTCGGCGACGAGCTGCCCTCGGAGAGCCATCCCAACGACCGGCTGCTGGCCCAGGCGCTCGGGTCGATCCGCGGCGGCGACATCCTGATGGCGCACCTGGGCATCTGGTCGCGCAAGGACCCCTACGCCCCGATGCTCGACCCGCTGATCGGCGGGCTCAAGTCGCGCGGGCTGTGTTTCGCGACGCTGCGCGAGCACCCGGACTACCGCCGCTGAGCGGACAGGACACACGAGGATGGACCCCATCGGCTGGCTTGACGCGACGGTGCACGGGCTGCAGCAGTGGCTGTACGAGTCGGCGGTGCAGCCGCTGCTCTTCGCGCTCGGCTGGATGCGCTATGCCGAGGAGCTGTTCGACTTCACCGAGTGGGTCGTGCTGGGAGCGATCGAGGTCGTCGTGCTCGCCATCCTGCTCGGCGCGGCCGAGCGGCTCTGGCCGGCCGAGCCGGTGACCGACCGCCGGGCGATCCGCACCGACGTGTTCTATACGCTGCTGCACCGGCTCGGGGGCTTCGCGCTGGTCGTGTTCGCGCTGCTCACGCCGCTCCTCGACAGCCTGGAGGGGGCGCTGCGGCTGGTCGGCTTCTCCCGCATCAACGTCGACCAGCTCTGGCCCGGCGTCACCGACCTGCCGATCGTCAGCTTCGCGATCTACCTGGTGCTGTTCGACTTCGTCGACTACTGGCTGCATCGCTGGCAGCACCGCTGGGGCTGGTGGTGGTCGCTGCACGCCGTCCACCACAGCCAGCGCCAGATGACCTTCTGGAGCGACCAGCGCAACCACCTGCTCGACGACCTGATCCGCGATGCCGCGATGGCGCTGGTGGCGGTGGCCCTGGGCGCCTCGCCCGGGCAGTTCGTGGCGCTGGTGATCGCCTCGCGGGTGCTGCAGAGCGTGCAGCATGCGAACCTGCGCTGGCGCTGGCCTGGCCCGCTCGAGACCGTGCTGGTCAGCCCGAGCTGGCATCGGCTGCACCATGCGATCGGCTACGGCCACGAGGGGCGGGCGCACGGCGTGAACTTCGCGGTGCTGTTCCCGATCTGGGACCTGATCTTCGCCACCGCCGACCGCCGACCGGGCTTCGTGCCCACCGGCATCCGCGACCAGCTCGAGGGACGCGACTACGGCCGCGGATTCTGGTCCCAGCAGGGCAAGGCGATCGGCCGCTGGTTCGGCCGCGCCTGACGGGCGCGACCCGCGCACGACCCGGGCACGACCCGGGCACGACCCGGGCACGACCCGGGCACGACCCGGGCACGACCCGGGCACGACCCGGGCACGACCCGGGCACGACCCGGGCACCCGGCATACTGGCGCCTGGCCGGGCGGTGGGCCCGGATTCCATCGAGGCTTCGGAGCACACGTGGCGAATTTCGGTCTGATCATCGTCGGCGACGAGATCCTGTCGGGCAAGCGACAGGACAAGCACTTCGCCAAGGTCGTCGAGCTGCTCGGCGCGCGCGGCCTGCAGCTGTCCTGGGCCCGCTACCTCGGCGACGACCGCGAGCGCCTGGTGGCGACGCTGCGCGAGACCTTCGCCGGCGACGACGTGGTCTTCTCCTGCGGCGGCATCGGCGCGACCCCCGACGACCATACCCGCCAGGCCGCGGCCGCGGCGCTCGGCGTGCCGCTCGCGCTGCACCCCGAGGCCGAGCGGCTGATCACCGAGCGCACGATGGAGATGGCGCGCGACGGCAAGGCCGCACCCGACATGAGCGCGCCCGAGAACCGCCAGCGCCTGAAGATGGGCGAGTTCCCCGCGGGCGCGCGGATCGTGCCGAACCCGTTCAACCGGATCCCGGGCTTCAACGTCGGCGCGCACTGGTTCGTGCCGGGCTTCCCGGTGATGGCCTGGCCGATGATCGAGCAGGTGCTCGACGCGCACTACCCGCACCTCTTCCACCTCGAGGCGCGCGGCGACCGCTCGATGATGGTCTACGAGCTCGCCGAGTCGACGCTGACGCCGCTGATGGAGGCGGTCGAGCACGAGTTCGGCGGGATCAAGGTCTACAGCCTGCCGTCGGTGGGGGAGGGTGGCATGCGCCGGCACATCGAGCTCGGCGCCAAGGGCGCGGCCGATCAGGTGGAGCCGGCGTTCGAGCGGCTGCGGGCAGGCGTGCTGGCTCTGGGCGGCACCATCGCCTGAGACACGGCGACCGGATCCGGGCCCGAAAATGAACCGGCCCGGTCTCCTTGCGGATCCGGGCCGGGTGCGTCGCTCTGTATCGAGGAGGAGAGACGGCGACGACTTGAAGACAATCGAGGCTCCGCCGCGTTGCGGGGCAGGCGCCCCGCGGGCGGTCAGGCGCCTCAGGCTGCTTTCTTGGCGCGGGCGGCGCCGGTCGTCGTGGTCTTGCCGACGGCGACGAGGTTGGCTTCGGCCATCTCGACGACCTGCTTGGTCGCCTTGTTGACCTGGTCGTACGCGGTGTTGGCCGCCGAGACCGCCGACTTCATGAACGTGACCACGCCCTCGCTGCCGGCCGGCGCGTTCTTGGCGAGCGCGTCGATGGCCGAGGCCAGTTGGCGGTTGCCGTCGGTGAGCTGCTTCTCGACCAGCTTGGCGATCTCGCTGCCGGTGTCGCTGGTGATCTCGTACACGTGCTTGGCGTACGCGGTCATCTTGTCGGCAGCGGGCTGGGCCGAGCCGGCGGCGAAGTCGGCGAACGCCTTGGCGTCCTTGACCTCGAGCAGGGCCTTGAACTGCTCGGCGGACTCTTCGAACGACGACTTGGTCGCGGCCATGTTCAGCTCGGCCAGCTTCTCGAGGCCGGCGAACGACTTGGCGGCCATCGCCTGGAAGGACTCGAGCGTGGCTTTGTGCATCGCAACCATCTGATCGGGGGTGGTGAACATGTTGACCTCTATCGGGAAAATTCGTTTATTGAATCAACCGTTTACAAGGGCGTCACGGTTGGCGACGCAGCGTTGTGCGCTGCAACAGAAACGGATTATAGGGTCGTTGGATCGGAAGTCAAGCACTTTCTTGTTGCGGTGCAGCACGATGCTAGACTCACCCGGTGAAGGCGTTCTACAGCGACCGGTTCGTGCTCCCGCTGCCCGACGGCCACCGCTTCCCGATGGCCAAGTACCGGCTGCTGCGCGAGCGCATCGCCGCCGAGCTGTCCGGCGTCGCGCTGGCCGAGCCGCCCCCCGCGAGCGACGGGGTGCTGGCCCTGGCGCACACGCCCGACTGGATCGAACGCCTGAGCCTCGGGCGGCTCACCGCGCTCGAGCAGCGCGCCATCGGCTTTCCCTGGTCGGAGGCGATGGTCGAGCGGTCGCGGCGCTCGGTCGGCGCCACGATCGCCGCCTGCCGTGCGGCGATCGACGACGGCGCCTCCGCTAACCTCGCCGGCGGCACCCACCATGCCGGGTCCGACCGCGGCGAGGGCTTCTGCTGCCTGAACGACGTCGCGGTCGCCGCCCGGCTGATGCAGGCCGAGCGCCGTGCGCAGCGCGTCGCGATCGTCGACCTCGACGTCCACCAGGGCAACGGCACCGCGCAGATCCTGCGCCACGATCCGTCGGTGTTCACGCTGTCGATCCACGGCGCGCGCAACTTCCCGTTCCGCAACCGCTGCGACGGCGACCTCGATGTCGACCTGCCCGACGGCACCGGCGACGAGGCCTACCTCGAGGCGCTCGACGGCGCGCTCGCCACGCTCGCGGCGCGCTTCGAGCCCGACTTCCTGATCTTCCTGGCGGGGGCCGACGTCTACGAGGGCGACCGCCTCGGGCGCCTGTCGCTGTCGATCCCCGGCATCGCCGAGCGCGACCGTCGCGTCTTCGCGTTCGCGCGGGCCCGGGGCCTGCCGGTCGCGGTGGCGATGGGCGGGGGCTACTGCCCGGACATCGACCGGATCGTCGACATCCATGCCGGCACGGTCCGCGAGGCGCTGACGCACGCGAGCTCGGGCCGCTCGCGGCGCGGCCCGCCGATGCGGTCCGCGTGATCCCGGCCGCACGCAGGGGCGGGGCAGGTCCGGGCCCGGTCGATGCGCGCTTGGGCACGGTCGTGCCGGTGCTCTTCGTCCTGCTGTGGGCGACCGGCTTCGTCGCCGCGCGGGTTGCCATGTCGCAGGTACCGCCGCTGGGCTTTCTCGCGCTGCGCTTCGCCGCGACGCTCGCGGTGCTGGCGCCGCTCATCCTGATCGCGCGGGCGCCCTGGCCGGACCGCCGCGGGCTCGCGCACCTCGCGGTCGCCGGTCTGCTGATCCAGGCCGGCTACCTCGCCGGCGTCTGGGTCGCGGTGGCGCTCGGCATGAGCGCCGGGCTGGTGGCGCTGATCGTGAACCTGCAGCCGGTGCTGACCGCGCTGTGGCTGGCATTCGGTCGCGAGCGGATCGGCGTGCGCCAGTGGGCCGGCCTGGCGCTCGGCTTCGGCGGCGTCGCGCTGGTCGTCGTGCACCGCATCGACGCCGATCGGCTGGGCCCGGCGAGCATCGGATTCGCCGTCGCCGCACTTCTGTCGATCACCGCGGGCACCCTCTACCAGCGCCGCCACGTGCCGAGCTTCGACCTGCGCACCGGCGCCTTCGTGCAGTACGCGGCGTCGCTCGCGGCGATCGCGCCGCTGGCGCTCTGGGTCGAGCACGGCCCCTGGGCGCCGAACGCCGGCACCTGGATCGCGCTCGCCTGGTCGGTGTGCGCGCTGTCCATCGGCGCGACCTTCCTGCTGAACACCCTGATCCGGCGGGGCACCGCGACCCGCGTCGCGAGCCTCTTCTACCTTGTGCCGCCGGTCACGGCGCTCCAGGCCTGGGTGCTGTTCGGCGAGCCGTTCGGCATGCTCGCCGCGCTCGGCATGCTGCTGACCGCGATCGGCGTCGCCCTCGTCGTGCGCACCTGAACGCCGCGGGCGCTCAGTGGCGCAGGCAGACCTTGCCGAAGTGCGCGCCCGAGGCCAGGTAGGCCATCGCGTCCTTGAGTTCGGCGAAGTCGAACACCCGGTCGACGATCGGCTCGAGCCGGTGCTGGCCGATGGCGCGCAGCATCGCCTCGAAGCCGTCGCGCGAGCCTACGGTGATGCCCTGCAGACGGACCTGACGGGTGACGATCAGCCCGAGCGAGGCGCTGATCGTGCCGCCCGACAGCACGCCGATCATCGACACCGTGCCGCCCGGCCGGATGCAGCGCAGCGACTGCGGCAGCGTCTTCTCGCCACCGAGCTCCAGGATGTGGTCGAAGCCCGCGCCGCCCGTGATCGCCCGCGAGGCCCGGGCCCACTCCGGCTCGCTCCGGTAGTTGATGCCCGCGTCTGCGCCGAGCGCCCGGGCGCGCGCGAGCTTGTCGTCGCTCGAGGAGATGACCGTCACATGGGCACCCGCCATCTTCGCGAACTGCAGCGCGAAGAGGGCGACGCCGCCGGTGCCCTGCACCAGCAGCCGGTCGCCGGCCCGCAGGCGGCCTTCGGTGACGAGCGCGCTCCAGGCCGTCAGCGCCGCGCAGGGCAGCGTGGCCGCCTGCACGTCGCTCAGGTGCTCAGGCACGCGGCACACGCCACCTTCCGGCAGCACCATCAGGTCGGCCATGACCCCGTCGACCGGGCCGCCGAGCGATCCGGTGATCCGTTCGAGGTTCAGCTCCCCGCCGACCCAGCGCTGCATGAAGCTCGGGCACACCCGGTCGCCGACGGCCACGCGCGAGACGCCGGCGCCCACCTCGACGACCTCGCCGACGCCGTCGGAGATCGGGATCAGCGGCAGCGTGCCGGTGTACTGGCCGTACCCGCGATCGGGGACGACCAGGTCGCGGTAGTTCAGCGACGCGGCCTTCATGCGCAGCAGCACCTCGCCTGCGCCTGGCCGGGGATCCGGCCGGGACGACTGCACCAGGTGGTCCATGCCCCACCCGCCTTCGATCTGGAAAACACGCATGCCGCATTCTCTCCGGCGCCTTGCGCCATCCGTCGGGAAGTTGATGCGACGTGTTGGCTTTTCGTTCCAAGTACTTCTCCGGAGAGCGCTTTTTCTCTCCGACAAGGGGTTGCGTTTGTTAAGCTTCTCGCCCGTTCCGAGGGAGATCGAGTCGATGAGTCCGATGGTTCCTGGCGTCCGCACGCGGCGCCTCCTGGCCCTGGTGGCCGGTCTCCTCGCCCTCCACTTCCCGCTCGAGTCGATCGCCGCGGACCGCGCGGCCCCGTCCATGAAGGCCCGCAAGGCCGCCGAGGCGTCCGCCTCGCGCAAGGCCGCCGAGCCGCCCGTGCGCAAGGCGACCCTGCCGGCACGCGTCTCCGCCGTGCCGCTGCGCAAGCAGGTGGGCCCGCGTGCCGAGAAGTCTGCCGCGAAGGCGCAGCGCGCCGGCACCGCGGCCCAGCCCCGCAGCGCCCGGATCGTCAAGACCTCCTATGCGCCGCGGACCGTCGAGCCCCAGCGGCTGTCGATCGGCAACGCCATCGGCCTGCACCTGACCGACGATCCGCTCGACCTGCGGTCCTCGGTCGCGCTCGTCATCGATCAGGCCACGGGCGAGACGCTGTACCAGAAGAACCCGGATGCGGTGCTGCCGATCGCCTCGATCACCAAGGTCATGACCTCGATGGTGGTGCTCGATGCCGGGCTGCCGCTGGACGAGATGCTCGACGTGTCCGAGGCCGACCGCGATACCGAGCGTCACAGCGGCTCGCGCCTGCCCATGGGCTCGAAGCTCTCACGCGGCGAGATGCTGCAGCTGGCGCTGATGGCGTCCGAGAACCGCGCGGCCCATGCGCTCGGTCGCCACTTCCCTGGCGGCCTGTCGGCGTTCATCGAGGCGATGAACACGAAGGCCCGCGCGATCGGCATGACCGACAGCCGCTTCGCCGACCCGACCGGGCTGTCGAGCAACAACGTCTCGAACGCGCGCGACCTCGCGCGCCTGGTGCGCGCCGCGCATGGCTACCCGCTGATCCGCGAGTACTCGACCGCCCCCTCGCTCACCGTCGACACCGGCTACCGGCAGGTCGGCTTCCGCAGCACCAACCGCCTGGTCGACAGTCCCGACTGGCAGATCGGCATGCAGAAGACCGGCTACATCTCGGAGGCCGGCAAGTGTCTGGTGATGCAGGCCAAGGTCGACGGCCGGGCGGTCATCCTGGTGCTGCTGGATGCCACCGGCGCGCAGTCGCGGTTCGCGGACGCGCAGCGCCTGCGCAAGTGGGTCGAGCAGCAGCCGCGCGACGAGACCCGGCCGGTCCGCGCCGACGCCCGCTCCTGAGGCCGCGGGGCGGCCGACCGGACGTCACCCGGACGTCCCTCGGGCGCCGCCCCTGGTCGGGGGCTACGACTCCCGGTCGAAGCCGATCGCCG
>JBIIPQ010000262.1:0-6125 GCA_044342535.1 Burkholderiaceae bacterium | reverse complement strand
CACGGGCCGGTGCTCCGCGGCCTCTAAATGGTCCACTCCGCGCCGGCCCGTACAAGCCGCCGTTCAACGTCAGCGTTATGCCGCACCAAGAGCCCGAATCTTTGGCGGTTCGAGCATCGGAGTAAACTTGCTGAATCAGCTTGTTGGAGATGGCTCATGTCTGCTCTGCTCGATGAACTTACAAAGAAGGCGCAAGCCCTCACGCTTGAGGAGCGGGCGCAATTGGCACAGGAGTTGTTCGAATCGGTTGAGAGTGAGGCCGATCCTGCGGTTCAAGCGGCCTGGGATGTCGAGATCGCTCAACGCATCGCCTTGTACGAACGCGGGGAAGCGAAGCTGGTCCCTGCCGAAGAGGTGTTTGCCGCCGCTCGCCGACTGACGCAGTGAGGCCTGTTCGGTTCCTGGAGCAGGCCCGGGACGAGTTCCTCGAACAGGTTGCGTACTACGAAACGGAGGAGAAGGGGCTTGGCGATCGCTTCCGGGAGTGCGTGGAAGCAGCGGTTGTCTCGGCTGCGGCCAATCCAAGGCGGGGATCGCCTTGGCGGCTGCGCACTCGTCGCGTCATTCCCAAGGGTTTTCCGTTCTCGGTTGTGTATCGGATTGAACTCGAGGAGTTGGTGATCTTCGCAGTGGCACATTTCCGGCGTCGGCCGACGTATTGGAAAGGGCGCGAGTGAGGCATAACTCAAGGTTGGAGCGGACGGCTTGTACGGACCGGCGCTCCGCGGCTGGAAAATGATCCAGTCCGCGCCGGCCCGTACAGAGTGCGATTGCTTCATGGGTTGTTCAGGGCGGACTCAGTAACATCGGCGATGCACCGGACTGTCTGCTGGGCATGGCCAGCGGCAAGGATCCGGGGATGATCAGCCGGCCCGCACAGGTGCGTGCGGCGGCAGCGGCGGTCGGCACCGACCTGCCGAAGGTGACCTCGTATGCGCCCTGCCGAAGCACCGCTGACAGGTGAACCCATGACGACGCCGACCTCCGCCATTCCGCAACCCAGACTCGTCCACCGCATCCTCGGTTCGCCGCCCGTGCGCGTCCTGCTGCTCGGGTTCATCCTGGTGATGTTCATGTCCATGAACACCGACGTGATGACGATCCGCATCGGAGGACCGATCAAGGCGGTCCTGCACATCGTGGCACTGGCCATCGCGGGCTTCGGGGTCTATGTGGGCTATGCGCGGTTCGTCGAGCGGCGTGCGGTGTCGGAGCTGGCCCTGCCGGGGATGGGCCGGCAGCTCGGTCTCGGCATGCTCGTCGGTGCGGGCCTGTACACGGCCTGCGAGCTCGTGCTGATGGCGCTGGGCATCTACCGCATCGACGGCCTGAACCCGCCGAGCTACCTGATCCCGGCCATTGCCATGGCGGTGAGCTCGAGTGTCTACGAGGAGCTTCTGTTCCGGGGCGTGCTCTTCGGCTCGGTGGAGAAGTGGTTCGGCAGTTGGGCAGCGCTCGGGGTGTCGTCGCTCGTGTTCGGCCTGACGCACCTGCTCAATCCGCAGGGCACGCTCGAAGGGGCGCTGTTCATCGCGGTCGAGGCCGGCATCCTGCTGGGTGCGGCCTACATGCTCACGCGCCGGCTCTGGTTGAGCATCGGGTTCCACATGGCGTGGAACTACACGCAGTCGGCCATCTTCTCGAGCATCGTCTCCGGCAACGATGCGCAACCGGGCCTGATCCGGTCGACGGTGAGCGGCCCCGACTGGCTGACCGGGGGCAGCTTCGGTGTCGAATCGTCGGTGCTGGCGCTGGTGCTGTGCACCAGCACCGGCATCGTGATGCTGGTCATGGCGGTGAAGCGCGGCAGGGTCGTGGCGCCGATCTGGAAACGCCTCGGCCGGTAGGAAACGGCCCGGCCGCGTGCGCGGGCTCCAGCCTGCCGCGCTGTCGGCGCAAGATCCTGCGGAAAGTCCAGGAAGGTCATGAACGTAACGTGACCAGCACGAGCCATATCCTCCGTCCGCCGTCCCCACCGCCGCGCCCGCGTCCACCCACTGCAGGGAATTCACCGATGCACGACCGCCGTCCCGATCTGTCGCCCCTTCGGCGCGCCTCGCTGCTGCTCCTGCTCGTCGGCCTCGCCGGATGCGCAGGCACGGTCGTCACCGTCGACCCGGCGCCGCGCGCCGCGATGCCGAGCGCCGCGATGCCGAGCGCCGCGATGCCGAGCGCCGCGATGCCGAGCGCCGCGATGCCAGGCGTCGCGTGCTCGCCCTACGAGGGCACCTGGTCGGCGGGCGGCCGCGGCATCCCGATCACCCGGTCCGGTCAGCGCCTCACGGTGAACATGGCGGCGTTCGGCCGGCCGGTGGCCACGGGCCGCGTGATCGGCGATCGGCAGATCGAGGTGACCTTCCCCGACGACGCGACGTTCACCGGCGTCATCGATGGCCAGGGATCGATCCGCTGGAGCAACGGCACCGCGTGGCAGGCCACCGGCTTCTCCGGCCGGTGGCGCCACGACGGCCGGCCCGGCCCGGTGGTGACGCAGTTCGGCGACCGCCTCGACGTGAGCATGGCGGCCTACGGGCGCCCGAACGCGCAGGGTGTGCTGACCGGGCCCTCCACGGCGTCGGTCCGGTTCCCGGACGATGCGGTCCACGCCGCCACGCTGGTCGGCCCCGCCTGCCTGCAGTGGTCGAACGGGACCTTCTGGACGAGATAGGCGCCTGCGGTCGCACCAGACGACACGCGCGGGACGAACGCCTCCGGTCGCGCCGATTTCCGGAACATCGTGCTGGCATCCGCCGGCCGGGTGAGCCGCAGCATCGGTGCATCATCGTCGGATCCGCATCCCACCACCGGACTCCGCCCGATGACCGACTCCACGCCCCGTCTCACCTCCCATGTCGACGGTTCCATCGGCTGGATCGTCTTCGACAGCCCGCGCCGCCACAACGCGATGTCGGTCGGCATGTGGGAGGCGCTGCCGGCCGCGGTCGACGCGCTCGAGGCGGACCCGGCGGTGCGGGTGGTGGTGCTGCGCGGCGCGGGCGACGAGGCCTTCGTGTCGGGCGCGGACATCTCGCAGTTCGACGACGTGCGCGATTCGGTCGAGGCCAACGAGCGCTACGAGGCGATCGGCGACGCCGGCATGGCGCGCGTCGCGGCCTGCACCAAGCCGACCATCGCGATGCTGCAGGGCTGGACCCTGGGCGGGGGCGTGGCCATCGCGCTGAACTGCGACCTGCGCATCGCGGACGCGTCGATGCGCTTCGGCGTGCCGGCGGCGCGCCTGGGCATCGGCTACCGCTGGCGCGGCATCAAGAAGCTGGTGGACACGGTGGGCGCGCCCAACGCGCGCGAGATCTTCCTCACCGCGCGCCGCTTCGATGCGGCCACGGCGCTGCGGATGGGTTTCGTCAACCGGCTGGTGGCGCGCGGCGAACTGGAGACGGCGGTGCGCGCCGAGTGCGATCTGATCGCGGCCAACGCGCCGATGACGATGGCGGCGGTCAAGCTCGCCATCGACGAGATCCAGCGCGCCAGCCCGCACCTCGATGCGGCGAAGATGGAAGCGGCGACGCGCGGCGTGTTCGCCAGCGAGGACTTCATCGAGGGGCGGCGCGCGTTCATGGCTAAGCGCCCGCCGAAGTTCAACGGCCGCTGAGCCGCATCCGACCGGCCGACGAGCCTGCCGCGAGCGGCCACCGGGCCGCCGCACGACGACACACGAGGAGACGACGACATGGGCACGACCCGACGCGATGCACTGAGGATGGCGGGCGCTGGCGCCGCGGCATGGACGCTGGCCGGACGGGCCGCAGCGGCCCCCTACCCGGAGAAGCCGGTGCGGCTGATCGTGCCGTACCCGGCGGGGGGCGGCGCGGACTCCTGGTCGCGCATCGTCGCGCCCCGGCTGGAGAAGCAACTCGGCGAGCGGACCTCGCCAAGTGGGGCGATGTGATCCGCGCCGCGAACATCACGCTGGACAACTGAGCCCCGCCATGTACCGACCCGCGCCGGGAGGAGCCTTCGAGGGCCTGCGTGTGATCGACCTCGCGCAGGTGCGCTCGGGGCCCACCTGCGTCAAGCAGTTCGCCGACTACGGTGCCGACGTGATCCGCATCGAGCCGCCGTCGGGCTCGGGTCGCGCCGAGCTGATGACCGGGCCGCGTGACGGGGCGGACATGCAGAACCTGCACCGCAACAAGCGGCTGCTGACGCTCGAGCTCAAGTCGTCGCAGGGCCGCGAGGTGCTGCACCGGCTGGTGCGCAGCGCCGACGTCGTGGTCGAGAACTATCGGCCCGACGTGAAGACGCGGCTGGGCATCGACTACGAGACGCTGGCCGCGATCAATCCGCGGATCATCCTCGCCAGCATCTCGGGCTTCGGGCAGGACGGCCCGTACCGCGAGCGCCCGGGCTTCGACCAGATCCTGCAGGGCATGTCGGGGCTGATGTCGGTCACCGGCCGGCCGGGCGAGGGGCCGATGCGCACCGGCGCCGCGATCGTCGACGTGGCCACCGGCCTGTATGCGGCGCTGGGCGTGATGACCGCGCTGCACGAGCGCGCCCGCAGCGGCCGCGGCCAGTGGGTGCAGGCCTCGCTGCTGCAGTCGGGGCTGGGGCTGATGGACTTCCAGGCGGCGCGCTGGCTGGTCGACGGCGTGGTGCCGGGGCAGGTCGGCAACGACCATCCGACCAGCATGCCGACCTCGGCGTACGCGACCTCGGACGGCCACATGAACGTGGGCGCGGGCGGCGACACCATCTGGCGCCGGCTGTGCGAGGCGATCGGGCAGCCCGCGCTCGCCGACGATGCCCGCTTCGCGCGGGACACGGACCGTTCGCTTACCCGGCAGGCACTGAACGTACACCTTGCCGGCGTGTTCCGCGAGCGGCCCACGGCCGAGTGGCTCGAGCGCCTGAACGCCGCCGGCGTGCCCTGCGGCCCGATCTACACCGTCGACCAGGTCTTCGAGGATCCGCAGGTGGTGCACGGCGAGATGGCGGCCACGGTGCCTCATCCCACGCGCGGCGCGCTGCGCGTGGTCGCGCCCACCGCCGTGCTCTCGCGCACGCCGGGGCGCCTGGACCGTGCTCTCGGCCCCAAGGGACAGGACAGCGACGACGTGCTCGCCGAGCTCGGCTACGACGAGGCGCAGATCGCGACGCTGCGGGCCGAAGGGGTAATCTGAGCGGGTCGCCGCTCCGCTCCCGGAACCCGCAATGTCCGACCGCACCGTCCGCCTGCACCGTGTCCTGAAGACCACGCCGACCAAGCTCTATCGCGCCTTCCTCGAGCCCGACGCGCTCGCCAAGTGGCTGCCCCCGCATGGCTTCACCTGCACCGTCGAGTCCATGGATGCCCGGGTCGGTGGCGGCTTCCGGATGTCGTTCCGCAACTTCTCGACCGGCAATGGCCACTCGTTCGGCGGCGAGTACATCGACCTGGTGCCCGACACCCTGATCCGCTACACGGACCGCTTCGACGACCCGGCGCTGCCCGGCGTGATCGAGGTCACGGTGCGGATCATGGCGGTCATGGGCGGCACCGAGCTGCGCGTGGAGCAGGCGGGCATCCCGGAGATGATTCCGCTCGAGATGTGCTACCTCGGCTGGCAGGACTCGCTCGAGCAGCTCGCGGCGCTGGTGGAGCCGGACATCCCGGGCTGAGCCGGGATGGCGCCGAGCGGGTAGAGTCTGGGTTCGGCCCCACCGTCGCCCCGAAGCCATGCCACGCCCCCTGGTCGCCCTGTTCGTCACGCCGCTGATCGCGATCGGCATGTTGATGTCCGGCGCGGCGCAGGCCGAGCAGCTGCGCTGCACGGGCGGCTTCGCCGTCGAGGGCGACTCGCGGCTCGCGGTGCTGCAGAAATGCGGCGAGCCCAGGCTGCGCGACACGGTCTGCCTGCCGGTCTGGCAGCGCGGCGTCTACGGCACGGGGCCGGTGCCCTGGGTCGCGCTGTCGCCAGGCTGCGAGCCGGTGGAGGAGTGGCTCTACGACCGCGGCCCCGGCTACCTGCCGGCCACGATGCGCTTTCGCTGGGGGCGCGTCGCCGGGGTGCTGTACGGCGCCGAGGCGCGCTGACCGGGGCCGCGCCGCGATGCACATCGTTGCCGACGATCTCACCGGACACGCGATCCGGGCGCTGCTCGAGGACCACCTGCGCCACATG
>JBIIPQ010000394.1:0-4236 GCA_044342535.1 Burkholderiaceae bacterium | reverse complement strand
ACGCGCAGTCCCCGCCCGAGAGCGTGCACGCGATGGACGTCGCGCGGCTGCGCCGTCCGGACGTGAGCTTCTGGAGCGCGTGGGACGGCGAGGCCCTGCTCGGCTGCGCCGCGTTGCGCGAGCTCGATGCGATTCATGGCGAGGTGAAGTCCATGCGCACGGCGCCCGCTTCGCGCGGGCGCGGCGTGGCGCGTGCGCTGCTCGCTCATGTCGTCGCCGAGGCCCAGGCCCGGGGCTACGCGCGGCTCAGCCTGGAGACCGGCTCGCAGCCCGGATTCGAGCCGGCGCGCCGCCTCTACGCGTCGCTCGGCTTCGAGCGCTGCGCGCCGTTCGGCGAGTACGTCGAGGACCCGTACAGCGTGTTCATGACCTTGGTCCTTCGCGCATGAGTGACCCCGTCACACCGGCCCCGCACGTCCTCGGCACCACCGAACGCACCGGACGCTGCCTCGGCGGCGACATCCGCTATCGCCTGGACATATGGAGCGCGAGCAGGCCCGCCTGGTCCTGCCTCGATCCGGCGCTCGAGCGGGTCGAGGCGCAGCCTTCGCTGCGGAAGCCGCCGTCGACGCCGCCCCCGCCCCGGCGGGTGTCCTAGGCGATCGCCCCCAGCGCCAGCATCCAGCCCCCGGTCGCTGCGGCGACCACCGCGAGCGCGCTCTGCGCATGCCCGAACGCCGCGGGCGCGACCAGGCGCCCCCGCCGCGCCGCCTCGAAGCCGGCGAACGCGATCATCGACTGCACGATCGCGAGGCCGACGAGGTAAGCGAGGACGGGCGTCGCCTCGGCCCCGACGACGGCCTCGCCGTACGCCTGGCCGTGCAGCAGGCCGGCCACGCAGGCCAGCGCCATCGCGGCCGCGGTGCCGCGCCAGCGCGCCCACAGCAGGGCCGCCACGCCCAGCAGCGACGCACCGACGGCAGCTTCGGCGAAGGGCAGCTCGATGCCGGGCACGCGCAGCAGGGTGCCGGCGACACCTGTCACGACGAAGGCGAGCAGCAGGCGCAGCGCGGTCGCGCCGGCCACCCCCGAGCACGCGGCGGCGACCGCGGCGGCCACGATGAACAGCAGGTGGTCGGCACCGATCACCGGATGCGCGAGCCCGGACAGCACGCCGTGCCAGGCGGTCTGCGGGACCGCCCCGCCCATCGGATGGTGGGCGAGCACGGCGGGCGCCGCGGATCCGAAGAAGAGGGCTGCCGCGGCACGCAGCCGCATCGTCGAGCGTCGCATCGTATCCATCCAGGGGTTCGCGCCGGGCCGTCGGCCGGTCACGGCATCCATGGTGCCAGCGCGGCGCCGATCGTGCAGCGCGGATGTCGAACGCTTACGATCACGGCTCCCCCACCGGCCGCGTCCGTGACGCGACAACTCCCCATGAAACAGGCATTCGAAGGCAAGGTCGCGATCGTCACCGGCGCGAGCGCGGGCCTGGGCGCGGCCACCGCGCTGCAGTTCGCCCGCGAGGGCGCGCGCGTGGTCGTGGCCGCCCGCCGCGAGGACGCGGGCGAGGCGGTGGTGCGGCAGATCGAGGCGCTGGGCGGGGAGGGTCTGTTCGTGCGGACCGACGTCACCCGCACGCCCGACGTGGTGGCGCTGCTGGCCCGCACGCTCGATCGCTTCGGGCGACTGGACTGCGCGGTCAACAACGCGGGCATCAGCGGCCCGGTCAACGTGCCGGTGGCCGACATCGACGAGGACCGCTGGGACGCGGTGATGGACATCAACCTGCGGGCGGTCTGGATCTGCATGAAGCACGAGATCCGCGCGATGCTGCCGCAGGGCACGGGGTCGATCGTCAACGTCTCCTCGATCTTCGGCTACAAGCCCAGCACCATCGGGCACGCGGCCTACTGCGCGAGCAAGCACGCGGTGATCGGGCTCACGAAGACGGCAGCGATCGACTACGGGCAGGCGGGGCTGCGCTGCAACGCGATCGCCCCGGGCTTCACGCTGTCCGAGATGGTGGATCCGGTGAAGAAGGGCGTGGCGCGCTATGCAACGCTCGCCAACCGCTACTCGGCGATGAACCGGCTGGGCAACGCCGAGGAGACGGCGCACGCGATCACCTGGCTGTGCTCGGACGCGGCGAGCTTCGTGAACGGCGCGGTGCTGAGCGCCGACGGCGGCGACGCCGCGAAGCTGTACTGAACAGCGGCCGCTGGCTCGCACGGCCCGGCAGCGGCTATGCTCCGGGCTCGCCAATGCCAGTCGGAGCCCGCCCTGATACCGCCGCGACCCGGTCGACCGTCCGCACGCCTGCTCGCGCGCTCGCTGGGTGCCGCTGTACTCTGCGCCGCATCGCTGAGCGTGTGCGTGCCGGCCCGCGCCCAGGAGGCGGCGGTGATCCAGGTCCGGCTGCCCGACCCCCTGAGTCCGGCCGCCCGCGCGGTGAAGTACTCGGAGCCGCTCGATGGCGCGCTGCGCCGCGAGGGGATCGGACGCGTGCTCGGCGGCAGCACCGAGCTCTCTCGCGATCGGCGCATCGTGTCGATCGGGATGGAGATCGAGGTGCGCGACCTCGATCGCGGCGTGCCCTACTTGCGGCGGGCGCTGCGCGAGCTCGGGGCGCCCCAGGGCAGCATGGTCGAGTTCGAGCGCTTCGGGCTGGCGGTGGAACTGCCCGTGCACGAGTGAGGGCATGAGCAAGCACCTCGCCTACCACCTCGAGGAACTCCGCATCGCGCTCGCCGACGGCGACGAGCGGCGCGTGCTGCCGCGCGTGCTGGACGGCGAATCGACGATCCTCGACGTGGGCTGCGGCATCGGCCAGTCGCTCGTCGCGCTCGGCACGGACGGACGGCGCTGCATCGGCATCGACGTCGACGAGGCCGCGATCCGGCACGGGCTGCAGACCTTCGGCGATCGCCTGCGGCTGGAGGTGGCCGGCGCCGAGCGGATCCCGCTGGAGGCCGGCAGCGTGGACCTGGTGATGTGCCGAGTCTCGCTGCCCTACACGAACGTGCCGCGCGCGCTCGCCGAGATGCGCCGGGTGCTGCGCCCGGGGGGCGCATCTGGCTGACGCTGCACGAGCGGCGTACCGCGCAGGGCTACCTGCGCGAGGCATGGCGGGCCCGCAGCCCGGCGCGCATCGCCCACGTGCTCTACATCCTCGCGAACGGCTGGCTGCTGGAGCTCACCGGCCGGGTGCTGCCCTACCTGAACGGGCGCTACGAGAGCTGGCAGTCGCCGCAGGCGGTGTCGCGGCGCCTGGTGCGTCTGGGCTTCGAGGTCGAGGTCCGCACCGAGGGCCGGCACACCGTGGTCGAGGGACGCCTGCCGCGCGCGGCGGCACACGGGCAGGGCCGGACAGGCGCCTGAGCCGAGCCTGGGGGGGCGATCGCCCGCTCGACCGGCCGACCCGTCCGGCCGGCGACCGGCACTCGACCGCGGATCGCCGGGCTGTAGACCATCCATCGTCGCACTCCGTCCGCAGAACCCGCCGTCCGTGCGCGGCGCGACCCGATTCGCCGATGAGACAGAACCCGACCCGTTCAGACGTCCGCACGACCGCCGCTGCCGGCCGCGACATGGCGCCGCCGCGGATGCTGGCGCTCGCCTCCGGCAGCTGGGCCGTCGACGCGCTGATGCTGGGGCTGCTCACCTGGGTCGCCGGGGTGCCGGCGCAGGCGGCCTTCTGGACGGTGGCGATCGGCGGCACGCTGAGCGCCGCGGGCTTCGGCCTGGCGTTCGCGCTGCGCTGGAACCGACACTCGCGCGACCGCTACCTGACGCTGCCGCAGCTCTTCGGCGCCTCCTGCGTGGCCCTGGTCGCGGCCGCGCAGTCGCCCGCGGTCGCGATGCCGATGGCGGCGGTGCTGTTCATCGTCTTCGCCTTCGCGGCGCTGCGCATGACGACGCGCCAGCTCCTGTTCGCCTGGGGGGGCATCACGGTGGGCCTGGCGGGGGTGATCGCCGCGGCCCCGACGCCGCCCGCGCTGCCGGCGGCCACGCCGCTGCAGGCCGCGCTGTCGACGATCTGGCTGTCGCTGTCGCTGGGGCGCTGCGCGCTGCTCGGTCTGTACGGGGCCGGGCTGCGGCGCCAGCTGGTGCAGCGCGGGCGCGAGCTCGCGGATGCCACCGGCCGCCTGGAACGGCTGGCGATGCGCGACGCGCTGACCGGCGCGCTCAACCGGCGCGCGATCATGGAGGCGCTCGACGACGCGCTCGATGCCTTCGATCCGCAGGCCGGGCCGCTCGCCGTCGCGCTGGTCGACCTGGACCACTTCAAGGGCA
>JBIIPQ010000131.1:0-10415 GCA_044342535.1 Burkholderiaceae bacterium | reverse complement strand
GCTTCTCGTGGTGGTTCACCACCCTGATGCATCGGTTCCCGGACACCGGCGACATCGGGCAGAAGATCCAGGAGGCCGAACTCGGCTACCTGGTCGGCTCGCGGGCGGCGGCGACCGCGCTCGCCGAGAACTACGTGGGGCTGCCCTTCGAGGACTGACCGGGCCGAGCGCCGGCCCGGCGCCGCGGCTATCATCGCGCCACCCCGCGCGGGGCACCACCGCGCCGGCCCGCGGACCCGGCGGGTCCGTAGACCCTTCCGACAGGAGACGACATGCCCCTAGACCGCCCCTCCGAGCCGTCCGCGGCCGTCCGCCGCCGCGTGATCGCGACCATCGGCACCGCCGTCGGCGCCTCGATGCTGCCCGCCGCACTGCGTGCGCAGTCCGCCCCGACGCTGGATACCGTCCGCGTGGTGACGGGCTTCCCGCCCGGCGGAACGTCCGACACCATCTGCCGGCGCCTGGCCGACAAGCTGCGCGGCAGCTATGCGCGCAATGCGGTGGTCGAGAACCGCACCGGCGCCGGCGGCCAGCTCGCGATCGACCTGATGCGCGCCGCGCCGCGCGACGGCAGCACGATCCTGCAGACGCCGGCCTCGATGCTGGTGATCTACCCGCACATCTACCGCAAGCTGTCGTACGACCCGTTCAACGACGTCACGCCGGCCTCGCTCGGCTGCACCTTCGACTTCGGCTTCGCGGTCGGCCCGATGGTGCCGGCCTCGGTGCGCAACGTCGCCGAGTTCGTCGCCTGGTGCAAGGCCAACCCGGACAAGGCGAACTACGGCTCGCCTGCCGCCGGCTCCACGCCGCACTTCATCGGCGCGCTGCTGGCGCTCGGCACCAAGACCGACATGAAGCACGTCGCCTTTCGCGGCACGCAGCCTGCGATCCTCGACATGATCGGCGGCCAGATCGCCGCGGTGTCCGGGCCGGTCGGCGAGTTCACGCAGCACGTGCTCGCCGGCAAGTGCCGGGTGATCGCGACCTCGGGCGAGAAGCGCTCGCGCTTCGCGCCGGAGGTGCCGACCTTCGCCGAGCAGGGCTTCAAGGACCTGGTCTTCAGGGAGTGGTTCGGCTTCTTCCTGCCGGGCAAGCCCGAGGCCGCCGTGGTCGCGCGCGCCAATGCGGCGATCCGCGCGGCGCTCGCCGAGAAGGACGTGATCGACGGCCTGGCGACCATGGGCCTGGAGGCCGAGTCCTCGACGCCCGAGGCGCTCGCCGCGCTGACCCGTGCCGACCACGAGCGCTGGGCGCCGATCGTCAAGACGATCGGCTTCACCGCGGATTCCTGAGGCGATCGGGCGATCGGCGGGGCGGCCTCAGCGCCGCTCCGCCCGCGCCAGCCCCAGGCCGATCACCGCGGCCGTGCCAGCGTAGATCCAGAAGAGCGGCGCGGTGCCCAGCACGCCGGCCGCCAGGCCGAAGCCGACCGGCACCGCCAGCTGCATCGCGCTCAGCAGCGTCATCCTCAGGCCCGCCGCCTCGCCCGCGCGACCCGGCGGTGAGGCGGTGTGAAGGGCGGCCATCAGCAGCGGCTGCGCGATGCCCGGGCCGATGCCGATGAGGAAGGACAGCGCCACCAGCGTGCCGAGATGGCCCGCGAACGGGGCCGCCGCATACGCGAGCACGCAGACCGCCAGCGCGATCTGCATCCAGCGCGCCGGGTGCATGTGGACGAGCAGCCGGGGCAGCAGCAGGCGGACCGACAGCGAGCCCGCCGAGAACGCCGCGATCGACAGCCCGACCGAGGAGGCCGACAGCCCGATCGAGCCGGCATGCAGCGGCAGCACGAACTGGTAGACGTCCCAGGACGCGGACGCCAGCAGCGAGGCCAGCAGCAGCCGGCGCAGGCGCGGCGCACCGAGCAGGGAGAACGCCGCGGCGGCACCGCGCGGGGCCTCGACGGCGGCGGTGGCGGCGTCGGCGTCGGGATCGGGCGCAATGGACGTCGCCGCCGGTGCATCGCCGCCGGCAGGCTCGGCCGGGGGGGCCGCGCCCTGCCGTGGCAGGTGTCGCTCGAACGGATAGCGGCTGGCTGCGATCCAGGTCGCGCCCATCAGCACCGCCGACAGCACGAAGGCCTGCCGGTGGCCGGCCGTATCGATGACCAGGCCCACCAGCGGCGGGCCGAGCAGCCCCGAGATGGAGAAGCTCATCGTCAGCAGGTTGAAGTTCGCGGTGCGCCGCGCAGGCCCGCCGATCTCGCCCGCCGCGTGCTGCATGCCGAGGTGAAAGCCCATCATGCCGACGCCGACCGCTCCGGCGGACAGCGCCAGCACGACCGGATGGGGCAGGGCGGCGCAGGCCAGCGCGCCGAGGCCGCACAGGCCGGCACCCACGAGCATCGGGCGACGCACGCCGACCCGGTCGATCAGCTGCCCGCCACGGACCGCCAGCAGCATCGGCACCAGCGCGAAGGTCGCGAGCACGAGTCCGATCGAGGCGGGCGACAGCCCGAGGTGCACCGCCGCGAGCGCCACCGTCACGCGAAAGCCGATGACCGCGGTGTACAGCCCGGCGGCGCAGGCGATCAGCGGTCGGATGGCCGCCCCGCCTCCCGCCCCGCTCACCGGCCGGTGAAGCGCGGCGGCCGCTTCTGCACGAAGGCGGCGACGCCTTCGCGGAAATCGTCGGTGCGGAAGGCCTGCGCCTGCATCAGCGCCTCGACCTCGAGCTGGTCGCCCAGGCCGTTGGCCGCGCTCTGCGTGAGGGCCTGCTTGACCAGCGCATAGGCGCGGGTCGGCATCGCCGCCAGGTGCGCGGCACAGCGCTTCGCCTCGGCGGCGAGCGCCTCGTCCGCATGCACCTTCCAGACCAGCCCGTACTGCAGCGCGTCGCGCGCCGGGATCTTCTCGGCGAGCATCACCATCGCGCGGGCCCGGATGTCGCCGACGATGCGCGGCAGGAACCAGGTGCTGCCGCAGTCGGGCACCAGGCCGATCTTGGTGAACGCCTGCAGGAAGCTCGCCGATTCGCCTGCCAGCACCACGTCGCAGGCGAGCGCGAGGCTCATGCCGGCGCCGGCGGCCGAGCCGTTCACCGCGGCGACGATCGGCTTGGGCAGCTGGCGCATCGCCAGCACGATCGGATGGTAGGACTCGCGCAGCCCCTGCGCCACGTCGTGCTCGCCGGTGCGCATCGATGCCGCGCCGAGGTCGGCGCCGGCGCAGAAGCCGCGGCCCGCGCCGGTGAGGATCAGCGCGCGGACCGACTCGTCGGCCTTGGCCGCGGCCAGCGCCGCGGACAGGCCCTCGAGCATCGCCGGGTTCAGCGCGTTCAGCACGTCCGGGCGGTTCATCGTGATGGTCATGACGCCGGCGTCGACGGCGGTGAGGACTGCGGGCTCGGTCATCGGAGGCTCCCGGGGTTCGGTGTCGAAGGCGGTTGGCGCACGGGCATGCGCGAAGACGGCGAATGGCGAGGCGGTAGCGTGGCAGTGCGAGGCAGCGGCCGGTGCCCGCTCATAGCAGTCCGAGCTGCTTCGCGGCGAGGTCGTTCATCACCTCCTCCGCGCCGCCGCCGATCATGTAGACCTTGCAGTCCCGGAACGCGCGCTCGATGCGGCTGCCGCGCAGGAAGCCCGCGCCGCCCAGGATCTGCAGCGACTGGTCGGCACAGTCGCGCATCAGCCGTGCCCCGTGGTTCTTGGCGAGCGCGAGGTCGCCGGCCGGCGACTCGCCGGCGTCGAGGCGCTGGGCGAGCTGCAGCAGCCAGGCCTGCACCGGCAGGATCTCGTCGATCATCCGCACGAGCTTGTGCCGGATCGCCTGATGCTCGACGAGGCGCGCGCCGAAGGTGCGGCGCTCGCGCGCCCAGTCGAGCGCATCCTCGACGCAGGCCATCGCCTGGCCGAGACCGCCCGCGGCCATCGTCATCCGCTCGCCGTTGAAGTTCTGCATGACCAGCCGAAAGCCCGCGTTCTCCTCTCCGACCAGCCGATCCTCGGGCACGAAGACCTCGTCGAAGTAAAGGGCGGCGGTGTCCGAGGCCCACCAGCCGATCTTCTTCAGGGGCGTGCGGGTCAGCCCCGACGAGGCGCCGTCCACCAGGAACAGCGACACGCCGCCGGCCCCCGGGCCGCCGGTGCGCGCCGCGACCAGGATGTGGTCGGCGCGGATGCCGGAGGTGATGAACATCTTCGAGCCGCTGATCGCCCAGCCGCCGGGCACGCGCACGGCGCGGGTCTGCAGCTGCGCGACGTCCGAGCCTCCGGACGGCTCGGTGATCGCGAGCGCGCCGATCTCCTCGCCGGCGAGGATCGCCGGGATCACCGCGCGCCGTACGTGCTCGCGGGCGCCGGCGAGCACCGGCCACAGCATGATCGTGTGCGAGCCCAGGCCCGCGGTGACCCCGCCGATGCCGCCGCGCGCCAGCTCGATCGAGGACAGCAGCTTCGATACGTGATCGACCGGCGTGCCGCCGTACTCGGCGGGATAGCCGAGCCCGAGCAGGCCGACCTCGCCGGCCTTGCGATACAGCTCGCGCGGGAAGCCGCCGGCCTCGTCCCAGGCATCGGCGTTGGGCTGGATCTCGCCCTCGACGAAGGCTCGCACCGCCTCCTGCACCTGCCTGTGCTCGTCGGTGACGCCGGGCAATCGGTCGAAGTCGAAGGCGGGGAGGCGGGGCGCGGGCATCGCTCGGGGTCTCGTGAGTGGGGCGGTTCGGATCGCTCAGGCCGGGTCGGGCTCGATGCGCACCAGCAGCCGGCCCGGTGCCACCTGCGTGCCCGCGGCCGCGCCGAGCTCGGCGACCGTGCCGGTCACCGGCGACTCGAAGCGGTGCTCCATCTTCATCGCCTCGATCGACAGCAGGTAGGTGCCGCGCTCGACACGCTGACCGGGCACGACCGCGACCCGGGTCAGCTGTCCGTGCATCCGACAGACGATGCTGCCGCCGGCCTCGCCGCCGCCAGTCTCGCGCGGACGGTCGGTGACGTCGTCGAAGCCGTCGGCCAGCCCGAAGGCATCGAGCCAGCCGCGGCCGCGATCGAGCGTGGCCCGCACCGCGACACCGAGGCCGTCGACCACGACGCCGGCGTCCAGGCCGTCGTCGTGCCTCACGTCGACCTCGATCGTCGCGCCGTCGGCGAGGGTGACCGCATACGGCTGGCCTGCACCGACCTCGACGCGCAGCGCGCACTCGCGGCCCGCGACGTCCAGGCGCAGCGGCGAGCTGCGCCGCCCGCCCGACGACCAGCCCCCGAGCGGCCCGTGGGCCCGGGCCGCACGGTGCACCCGCAGCGCCGCGGCGACCGCGATCCAGTGCGGCTCGGGCGAGGGCGGGGGCCAGCCGCCCAGGGCCTCGCCCAGCCACGCGGTGGACAGCGCGGGCGCGGCGAAGACCTCGTGCGACAGGCAGCGGCGCAGCCAGTCGCGGTTGGTCCGCAGCCCCATCACCGAGGTGCCCGCCAGCCCGGCGAGGAGCCGCGCGCGAGCCTGCTCCCGGTCGGCGCCGTGCGCGATCACCTTGGCGATCATCGAGTCGTAGTGGGGCGGTACCTGCGCCGCCTCGGCCAGGCCGTGGTCCGTGCGCAGACCGGCGCCTTCCGGCATGCGCCAGGCCGCGATCGCGCCGACCTGCGGCGCGAAGCCGGCATGGGGGTCCTCCGCGCACAGCCGTGCCTCGATCGCGTGCCCGGAGAATCGGATCGCGTCCTGGGCCAGCGGCAGCGGCTCGCCGCGGGCCACGCGCAGTTGCCATTCGACGAGGTCGAGACCGGTGACCGCCTCGGTGACCGGATGCTCCACCTGCAGCCGCGTGTTCATCTCGAGGAACCAGAACGCGCCGTCCGGCTCGAGCAGGAACTCGACGGTGCCCGCGCCGATGTAGCCGACCTCCCGGGCCAGCCGGATCGCCGCCTCGCCCATGCGCGCGCGCAGCGCCTCCGAGACGCCCGGCGCGGGCGCCTCCTCGAGCACCTTCTGGTTGCGCCGCTGCGTCGAGCAGTCGCGCTCGCCGAGGTGCACGTAGCCGCCGTGCATGTCGCCGAAGACCTGGACCTCGACGTGACGCGCGCGCAGCACGCGGCGCTCCAGCAGCAGCGTGCCGTCGCCGAAGGAGGAGGCGGCCTCGGCGCGCGCCGCCGCGATCGCCGCACGCAGCGCGGCCTCGTCGGCCAGGTCGTCGACCGCGCGCATGCCGCGCCCGCCACCGCCGGCCGCGGCCTTGACCATCAGCGGCGCGCCGACGCGCCGGGCCTCGGCCACCAGCGTGTCGTCGTCCTGGGCCGAGCCCTGGTAGCCGGGCAGGCAAGGCACCTCGAGGCGCTGCGCGAGCCGCTTGGCGGCCGACTTGTTGCCCAGCCCGTCGATCGCCTCGGGCGGCGGGCCGACGAACACCAGCCCGGCCTCGCGCAGCGCGCGGGCGAAGTCGGCGTTCTCCGACAGGAAGCCGTAGCCGGGATGCACCGCCTGCGCGCCGCTGGCGCGGCAGGCCGCGACGATCTTCGCGCCGTCGAGGTAGCTGTCGCGCGCGGGGCCCGCACCCAGGCGCACCGACGCATCCGAGTCGCGCACGTGCTTCGCGTTCGCGTCGGCGTCGGAGTACACCGCGACCGTGCGCAGCCCGAGCGCGTGCGCGCTGCGGATCACGCGGCAGGCGATCTCGCCCCGGTTGGCGACGAGCAGGGTGTCGAAGCGCGCCATGTCCCCGGCCGGCCCGGGCTCAGCCCTGACGGGGCAGGATGCCCATCGTCTTGGCGATGATGCCCATCATCACCTCGTCGGCGCCGCCGCCGATCGAGCCGAGCCGCGTGTCGCGCCAGAAGCGGTTCACCCGGGTCTCCTCCATGTAGCCCATGCCGCCCCAGAACTGCACGCACCAGTCGGCGACCTCGCGGGCGACGCGCGCGCCCTTGAGCTTCACCATCGAGGCGAGCTGGGTGACGTCGTGACCCTGCACGTACAGGCCCACCGCCTTGTGGAACAGCGCGCCGACCGCCTCGACCTCGGTCTGCAGCTCGGCGAGCTTGTAGTGGATGTACTGGTTGTCGAGCAGCGGCTTGCCGAAGGCGCGGCGCTCGCGCAGGTAGTCGATCGTCTCCTGGATCACGTGCTTGGACTTCTGCCAGCCGGCGCCCGCCCACAGCCGCTCCTCCTGGAACTGCTCCATCTGGTAGATGAAGCCCATGCCTTCCTCGCCGATCCGCCAGCGCTGCGGCACCCGCACCGAGTCGAAGTGCAGCTGCGCGGTGTCGGAGGCGTTCATGCCGACCTTCTTGAGCTTCCGGGCGACCGAGATGCCCTTCGTCTTCATCGGGACGCAGATCAGCGACTTGTTCTTGTGGCCGCCGCCCTCGGAGGTGTTGGCCAGCAGGCAGATCCAGTCGGCCTGCGTGCCGTTGGTCGTCCACATCTTGCCGCCGTCGATCACGTAGTCGTCGCCGTCCTTGCGGGCGGTGGTGCGGATCGAGGCCACGTCGGAGCCCGCGCCGACCTCCGACACACCCAGGCAGGCCACGTATTCGCCGCTGATCGAGGGCTCGAGGAAGAGCTGCTTCACCTCGTCGGAGCCGCGCTTGGCGAGCGCCGGCGTCGCCATGTCGGTCTGCACGCCGATGGCCATCGGGATGCCGCCGCAGCGGGTGTGCGACAGGGCCTCGGCGAAGGCCGCGGCATACGAGTAGTCGAGCCCCATGCCGCCGGAATCGACCGGCTTGTGCACGCCGAGGAAGCCGAGCTTGCCCATCTTCCGGAAGACCTCGTGCGCAGGGAAGATCTCCGCCTTCTCCCACTCGTCGACGAAGGGGTTGATCTCCGACTCGATGAACTTCTTCAGCGAGTCCTGCAGGGCGAGGTGCTCGGGACCGTAGATCGCGGGATGCATGGAGAACTCCGTAGGGGTCGAATTCAGGGGCGGGCCACGCCGAACTGCACCGGGCGCAGCGTGCGGCGCTCGGCGCTGCGGCACAGCTCGAAGGCGAGGCCGAGCACGCGTCGCGTGTCGCGGGGATCGATGACGCCGTCGTCGAGCAGGCGCCCGCTGGTGTAGAACGCGTCGGACTGGCGATCGAAGCTGGCGACGATCTTCTGCTCGACCGCGACGAGCTGCGCCTCGTCGACCGGCAGGCCGCGCCGCTTTGCGCCGCCCTCGGCGACGATGCGCATCACCAGCGCGGCCTGCTCTCCGCCCATCACCGCGGTGCGGGCGTTCGGCCAGGCGAAGACGAAGCGCGGCCCGTATGCGCGGCCGCACATGCCGTAGTTGCCGGCACCGAAGGACGCGCCGCACATCAGCGTGATCGAGGGCACGTTGGCGTTGGCCACCGCCTGGATCATCTTCGAGCCGTGCTTGATCATGCCGGCCTGCTCGGAGGCGCGACCGACGATGTAGCCGGTGGTGTTCTGCAGGTAGAGCAGCGGGATGCCGGCCTGGCAACACGACTGGATGAAGTGCGTGGCCTTGGTCGCGCCGGCCGGATCGAGCGGCCCGTTGTTGGTGACGATGCCGATCGGCTGGCCGTACAGCGACGCATGGCCGCAGACCGTGGCCGGGCCGTAGTCGGCGCCGAAGTCCAGGAACTCGGAGCGGTCGACGATGCGCGCGATCACCTCGTGCATGTCCACCGGCTGGCGGAAGTCGAGCGGCATGGTGCCGGCGAGCTCGTCGGGTGCGTGGAGCGGCTCGAGCGACGGATCGTCGGCGAGCGTGGAGGGCGCAGCCTGCGCGTCCCACTGCAGCCGGACCATCAGTTCGCGGGCGATCCGCAGCCCGTCGGCGTCGTCGTCGGCGAGGTACTCGCCCAGGCCCGAGACGGTGGCGTGCATCTCGCCGCCGCCCAGCTCCTCGTCGGTCGCGATCTCGCCGGTGGCGGCCTTGAGCAGCGGCGGGCCGGCGAGGAAGGCGCGGGCACGGCCGCGGACCATCACCACGTAGTCCGACAGGCCCGGCATGTAGGCACCGCCCGCGGTCGACGAACCGTGCACGACCGCCACCACCGGGATGCCCTCGGCCGACAGGCGCGCGAGGTTGTAGAAGATCCGCCCGCCGTGGACGAAGCCGTCGACCTGGTACTTGAGCAGGTTGGCGCCGGCCGACTCGATCAGCTGCACGAAGGGCAGCTTGTTCTGCAGCGCGATCTCCTGCGCGCGCAGCAGCTTCTCGCGCCCCATGTGCTGGATGGCGCCTGCGTCGATGCCGGCGTCGCTCGCGGTGATCACGCAGCGCGTGCCGCCGACGCTGCCGATGCCGTTGATCATCCCGCCGCCGGGCACGGAGGTGTCCGGGTTCGGGTCGTCGACCAGCCAGCCGGCGAGCGAGGACAGCTCGAGCCACGGCGCGCCCGGGTCGAGCAGGCGGGCCACGCGCTCGCGCGGCAGCAGCTGGCCGCGCTTGTCGAAGAGCGGCTTGGACTTCGCCGAGGCGGCCGACGAGCGCGCCTCGAGCGCGCGCAGCCGCTCGACCAGCGCGAGCATGCCGGCGCGCCGTTCGGCGAAGGCGGCCGAGGACGGGTCGACGCGGGACTCGATGACCGGCACCGCGTCAGCCCTTCGGCTCGATGTTCATGAACGCCGGCGGGCTCGACAGGTGGAAGCCGTCGAAGGTCCGCTGCGAGGCCGAGTCCTTGACGCGCAGCGGCTGCGCCGGCGCGTTCGGGCGCGCGTTCGGCACGCCGCCGTCGACGCGGATGCAGTCGCCGGTGATGAAGTTGGCCGCCTCGGACAGCAGGAAGACGATGGCCGCGGCGATCTCGGCCTCCGAGCCGTAGCGCTGCAGCGGCACCATCCGCCACTGCTTCGCCAGCCGGGCCTTGACCTCGTCGGGGTAGGTCTCCATGCCGCTGGAGGCGATCCATCCGGGCGCCACCGCGTTGACCCGCACGCCCGAGGGCGCCCATTCGGAGGCCAGCGTCTCGGTCAGGTTCAGCGTGCCCGCGCGGGCCGCGCCCGAGTGCGCCATCGAGGGCATGCCGCCCCAGATGTCCGCGATGATGTTGACGATCGCGCCGCCGTGGTCCTTCATCCAGCGGTTGAAGACCTCGCGCGACATCAGGAAGCCGCCGGTCAGGTTGTTGCGGATCACCGCCTCCCAGCCCTTGAGCGTGAAGCTCTCGGCGGCCCCCGGGAACTGGCCGCCGGCGTTGTTGACCAGCCCGTCGATGCGGCCGTGTGCGGCGAGCACCGCGTCGATCCCGGCCTGCACGCCCGCCTCGTCGCGGATGTCCAGCGGATGGCAGGTGGCCCGTCCGCCGACCTCGGCGATCTCGGCGGCGACCCGCTCGAGCTTCTCGGCCTTGCGTCCGATCAGCGCGACCGAGGCGCCGAGCGCGACCAACTCGTGCGCGGTGCAGCGCCCGATGCCCGAGCCGCCCCCGGTGACGATGACGCTGCGGCCCTCGAACAGCCCCGGTCGGAACACCGAGCGGTAGCGGGCGGCGCGTGGGTCGGGGGCGTGGGAGGTGGCGTCCATGCAGG
>JBIIPQ010000130.1:0-10417 GCA_044342535.1 Burkholderiaceae bacterium | reverse complement strand
CGCTGTCGGGCGGCATGAAGCGGCGCGTGCTGATCGCCAAGGCGCTGTCGCACGAGCCGCGCGTGCTGTTCCTCGACGAGCCCTCGGCGGGCGTGGACGTCGAGCTGCGACGCGACATGTGGCAGCTGGTGCGCGGGCTGCGCGACACCGGCGTCACCATCATCCTGACCACGCACTACATCGAGGAGGCCGAGGAGATGGCCGACCGCGTGGGCGTGATCAGCCGCGGCCGCATCATCCTCGTCGAGGACAAGGTCGAGCTGATGCGCAAGCTCGGCAAGAAGCGGCTGACGCTGCAGCTCCAGCAGCCGCTCGCCGAGGTGCCCGCCGCGCTCGCGCCCTACGCGCTCGAGCGCTCGGCCGATGGCGCGGAGCTCACCTACACCTACGACACGCGCAGCGAGCAGCTCGACATGGTGGGCTTCATGCGGCGCCTCGGCGAGGCGGGCATCACCTTCAAGGACCTGCACACCACGCAGAGCTCGCTCGAGGACATCTTCGTCGACCTGGTGAAGCAGGAGGCGGCATGAACCTCGCATCGATCCGCGCGATCTACGGCTTCGAGATGGCGCGCACGCGGCGCACGCTGATGGGCAGCATCATCTCGCCGGTGATCTCCACCTCGCTCTACTTCATCGTCTTCGGGGCGGCCATCGGCTCGCGGATCCCCGAGGTGGGCGGGGTCAGCTACGGCGCCTTTATCGTGCCGGGGCTGGTGATGCTGTCGCTGCTCACGCAGAGCATCTCCAACGCCTCCTTCGGCATCTACTTCCCGCGTTTCTCCGGCACGATCTACGAGCTGCTGTCGGCGCCGATCTCGAGCCTGGAGATCGTGCTCGGCTACGTGGGGGCGGCGGCGACCAAGTCGATCTTCATCGGCCTGATCATCCTCGGCACCGCGGCGCTGTTCGTGCCGCTGCGCATCGACCATCCGATGTGGATGCTGCTCTACCTGGTGCTGACGGCGGTGACCTTCAGCCTGGTGGGCTTCATCATCGGCATCTGGGCCGACGGCTTCGAGAAGCTGCAGGTGGTGCCGCTGCTCATCGTGACGCCGCTGACCTTCCTGGGCGGCAGCTTCTACTCGATCGACATGCTGCCGCCCTTCTGGCAGACGGTGGCGCTGTTCAACCCGGTGGTCTACCTGGTGAGCGGCTTTCGCTGGAGCTTCTACGGCGCGGGCGACGTGAGTCTGGCGGTCAGCCTCGGCGTGACGGCGCTGTTCCTCGTGGCCGCGCTGGGCGTGGTGACCTGGATCTTCAGGACGGGCTATCGGCTCAAGGCCTGAGCGCCGGGCCGCGCGTCCGGGGCGGGGCGCGGCCCGCGCGGCCCCGCCCGAGGCCGCCGCTTGCGGCGCGCCGCCGCCACTGTCAAGCTCGCGCGCGTCGCCGTCCAACCCCCCGCCGAGCCCGCACGATGCACCTGCCTGCCCGCCGCACCGCCCTCGTCACCCTGCTGTCGGCCGCGCTGGCCGCGTGTACGACCGGCGGGGCCGGCGACGAGACCTACCGTCCGCTCGTCGGCCAGGGCGGCAAGGACGTGATGTGGGTGCCGACGCTCGATACGCTGCTGCTGCCGATGCTCGAGCTGGCAGGGGTGACCGCCGACGACCTCGTCTACGACCTCGGCTCGGGGGACGGCAAGATCCCGATCTGGGCCGCCCGCCGGTTCGGCGCTCGGGCCGTCGGCATCGAGTACGACGCGCAGCTCTCCGCGCTGGCGCAGCGCAACGCCGAGCGGGCCGGCGTGACGGACCGCGTGAAGATGATCCACGGCGACATCTTCAAGGAGGACTTCTCGTCCGCCACCGTGCTCACCTTGTACCTCGGCGAGGCGCTCAACGAGAAGGTGAGGCCGACCATCCTCGCGATGCGCCCGGGCACGCGTGTCGTGTCGAACTCGTTCGGCATGGGCACCTGGGAGCCCGACCGCACGGTGCGGCTGCCGGAGCAGAACCCGCTGTTCCTGTGGATCGTGCCGGCGCGCGTGGCGGGAGACTGGACGCTCGAGGGCCTGCCCGAGGGCGGGCGGGCGACGCTGCGGCTCGAGCAGCGCCACCAGGTGGTCAGCGGGACGCTGACCGACGTTGACCGGCGCGTGCGGCCGGTCGAGGGGCGGCTCGAGGGCGCGCGGCTCGCGCTCGATGTCGGGGCGGGTGCGGCGGGCGGTGCCGGCCTGCCGCGCCGGCTGCTGCTCGAGGTGCGTGACGATGTGCTGCGGGGGGCGCCGGCCTCGGACGCGGCGCGCACGGTGAGCGGGCGCCGCGCGCGCCCCTGAGCAGCGTGTAGGCGTGCGCGCGCGGGCGCGCACGTCACCGGTCACGGCACGAACGCCGGCATTCCGAGCTGACCGAAGACCGCGTTCGTCGCAACGAGGTTCAGGCGGATCGAGTCGGTCGTCGTCGCCTTGCTCAGATACCCGAAGTACACGTTGCCGCCGCGCTCCACGAAGATCCGGTCGCTGCTCAGCTTCGCGGCCGAGGCCGGCGACGAGGTGAACCGGAGGACCTTCGCGTCGCCGAGCGTCGTGATCGAGTAGGTGCCGGTGCCGGCGGGCTTGCAGTTGCGCCCCGTCCCGCCCGAGGTCCTGATCAGGCAGTTGTAGTACTTGACGGTGTTCGCCTCTCCAAAGGCGACGCGGATGTCCTGGGTCGTCGTGAAGAAGTTGCCCGAACCCGCCGGCCGGACCGCGGCACCGGCGACGGTGCCGAGGTTGAGCGTGCTCTGCGACCACCAGGCGTTGTTCTCGACGCTCGATCCGTTGGCGTCGGTCGCGACGCCGAAGATGCACGGCGTGCCCCGGTTCACCGCGATCAGCCCGTCGAGCGTCAGCGCGGGCGCCGAATAGGTGGCGAGCGGCGTGCCGGGGCCGATCGACGCGCAGGCGCCGGTGCCGCCGCCGACGACGTTCGCGCCGGCTGCGACGGCCGCCGAGAACTGGATCACGATGTTGCTCGCGAGCGGATCGTAGGCGAGCGCGTTGGAGAGGCTGGTCGACTTGTGGTACGACAGCACCGAGCCGGCGGGAAACACCGCGCCGCCGAGCGGAGCGGCGGTGGGCGGGCCCCAGTCCGCATAGGCCACGCCCGAGTCGGAGCCGGGAAACGCTCGGATTTCCGACCAGACGCTGGCCAGGGTCCGGCCCGAGATGTCGACCGTAGACGACCGATTCGTTCCGACGTTGAGGCCACGGCAGTAGTCGAAGTTCGCCACGCCGGAGACGTCGCGGACGGTCAGGGTGGAGCGCTCCCCGTACGGGCAGTCGACCCAGGCGTCGCCGCTCCAGTGCAGGTCGCCCCGACGCGCGTAGGTCGTGCCGTTGCCCCAGACCTGTGTCACCCCGTTCGCGTTCGACGTGCGACGGTCGTAGAAGCGGACCCGGTTGTTCGCATCGGGCGTGGCGTCGTCGGCGGTGGACGCCAGGCCGCGCCAGAACCAATTGCCGGCGTCGGTCCAGGTGAAGGCCCGCATCGAGACGTTGGCCGAGGGTGTGGCCGGCGCCGCGTTCGTGGCGGTGGCGACGAGTCGGGCCACGCCGATCGTCGCGACCGCGGTCGCCGGCGTCAGCGCACTCTGGGTCGTGACGATGTCGGTCGCGGTGGCCCGCAGGGCCGCTTCCTTGTCAGCGGCGTCGGTCACCGAGGGATCGGTCACCGCGGCGCCGAGCGCCGGCAGCACGTCGAGCAGGCTGGTCGCGATCGCGTTCTGCACGTCGGCCGTCGTGATGGTCGAACCGGACAGATCGCGCTGCCCGACGACGCCCGCCAGGGCGGTGGTCTGCTGCTGGGTGGTGATTACCGCCAGCCGGGCGAGCAGCCGGGCCGCCGTCGCCGCCGAGTCGGTGGCCGCCGTGTAGTCGGCGAGGAGCGATCCCGACAGCCCGGTCTGGGCCTTCACGAACGCCTCGGCCTGTTCGGTGGTCGTGGCGGTGCTCGAGGCGTGCGCCTGGACGAGCGTGGTCAGCGGGCTCACCACCGCCGTCTTGTCGGCCGGCGCCTTCATGACGAACGGCACCGTGACGGCACCGAAATCGACGTCGACCGCGTCGGTGCCGACGACGGCGATGACGCTGTACTTGCCCACGTCCGCGTTCGGGACCGTCAGCGCCGCGTCGCCGGCCGCGTTGGTGCGAGCCGAGGGTTCGTTCGCGTCGCATGCGCTGTTGGCGTTCACGTCCAGGCAGACGAGCGCGTTGCGGATCGGACCGTCGATCACGCGCGTGGCGACCTGGGTCGTCGTCACCACAGGCGCGGGCGCGGGCGCAGGCGCCGGCGGGGCTGCCGGCGTGTCGGTGCCGCCACCGCCGCCGCAGCCGTAGAGCAGGGCTGCTGCGAGCGAGGCTGTTGCGGTCAAGGCGGGTCGGTGCCAGGGGGTCGATTTCATGAGGACGTCCGATTGAAGGTTAGGGGGAAGGTCTTGGCGCTACAGCGGTCCGACCGGAAAAGTAGCTGTGACGTGCGGTGAGGGTCGCGTCGCGCCGTCACGAGCGCGTCACGGTGTCTCATGGTCAGAGGTCTGGCGGGAACGGGCATCGTTCTTTCTGTCGAGGAACCGGGCAACCGGGTGCGGGACGACGGTGTCGCCCCCGCGGGGTCGTCAGAGCGCCGAGGCCATCGGCGGGACCTCGATCGCCCGCAGCAGCAGGCCTTCGATGCTGCGCGCGCCGAGCTTCAGCCGCAGCGAGTTGATTTGCGTGCGGACCGTGGTCAGCTTCACCGAATGCGCGTCCGCGATCTCGCTGGGCCGCGCGTCCCGGAGCAGGCCGGCGAGCACCTTGCGCTCGGCCAGCGTGAGGCCGTAGTGGGCGGCCACGAGCTCGAGTTCCAGGTCCGTGCAGGCCCGCCGTCGCCCGATCATGACGAGCGCATACGCGTCGCGCTCGCCGTCCGCGGCCGGCAGCGGCAAGGTGGTGACGACCAGCCGGTCCGCGCGACCCTCGAGATGCACGAGCGTGCGGCGGTCATGCCCGGCCGCCTGCCGGATCGCCCCTGTCAGGTCGCCCGAGACGCCGTCGATGCAGCACAACTGCCCGCCCCTGACCTGGAGCAGCCGGCTGGCGCGCAGTTCCTCGGTCGCCAGCTTGTTCGCGTATCGCAGCACCGCGTCCGCGTCGCAGATCAGCAGGCCGCAGCCGATCTGGTCGAGCAGTGCCGGTGCGATCCGGCTCGCCAGAGCGAGCCCTTCCGCCGAATTCGAGTCTGTAGCGTCCATCGCAGCCCTTTGCGCTGCCATCGGGACGTCTCGGGTCGAGTGTCGCGATGGGCATGCAGGAACTGTCGATCGCACGCGGGGCGGCCGTCTCTCGGATCGCCCCAAGCGGGTCCTAAACGCGGCTAAGGATCCCCAAACGGCACCGAGTCCGACCCGGCCGGGTCAGCGCGCGACGAGATCGCCGGCCGGGGGCAGGGCCGCGGGTGCGACAAGCCGGGCCACGTTGAGGATGCCCGCGCCGTTTCCCGAGTTACGGTACCGGGCTGCCAGCTTGCGCGCGGTCCGGCGCGCCGCCAACCGGAAGGCCTCGACGCGCTGCCAGGGATGCGGGTAGGCGGCATCGATGCGCGCGGCGTGCGCCACCAGCCACAGCGCTGCCGCGCCCGCGGTCATGGCCGTCGCGTAGGACGTACCCGAGCTCGTCGCGTCGTGGCCGTACCGGGCGGCCTCCTCGGTCGAGGCGTGCCGCACGTCCATCGCGGGGGCGCTCAGGTCGACCCAATCCCCGCGGGATCCGCCGCCCCACGGCCTCGCGTCGGACGTCACGCCCGCCACCGCGATCGTGCGCGCGAGGGACGCCGGGTACGCGGGCCAGCCGCGCACGGGCACATTGCCAGCCGCGGCGACGAGGATGACGCCACGTTCGTAGCAGTGGTCGACCGCCCGCCTGACGGCGTGTGGCGCCGAGCGCCTGAGGAACGTCCCCATGCTGACGCTGACGACGCCGACCCGGGCCTCGTCGACGAGATAGCGCAGCGCCGCCGCGAATTCGTCGAGCTGACGGTCGATGATCACGCAGTCGCCGATCCGCACGGGCACGAGCGGCACCTTCGGGGCGACGCCGCGATAGCGTCGGTCGAAGCCGCAGATCACGCTCGCCGTGCGGGTGCCGTGACCGTCGTTGCCGCCCGCGAGCGGATCCACGCCGTCCGGCGTCGGCGAGCTGCCCCGCATCGAGCGGGCTGCTTTCTCGTCGATCCATGACGTGTCGGGAAAGCCGAAGACCGGATGGGCGGTGTAGCCGGTGTCGATCTGGCCGACGCGCACCCGCCCCCAGTCGATCGAGCCGGGGCCCCCGAGCGCCTTCCAGGCGGCATGGACCGAGCAGGCCTGCAGATGCCAGTCGCGATTGCGCGTACGGCGCTTCGCGAAGTCTCGCGCGTCCCGGTTCGGCGCTTCGTACGGCTCAAGCCCGGTGTCCGCGTACCACCTGAGCACCTCTCCCCAATTGACGGTCTCAACGCCGGACAGCCCGGCCTCGGAGAGGATCTCGGCGGCCCGCGCCCCCCCGTAGCGGGCGGACAGCGCCTCGCTCTCGTCGGGCGACAGCAGCACCGTGTCGTCTGCGAACGTGAAGAGCTGCACGTGCCGCCCGCCGAGTGCCTCGCCCAGCACAGACGCTGCGTCGGCCCGCCGGGCCGGGGCGATTCGAAAGCGAAGAGGGTGGGCCTTGGGCATGAGGACCTCGCTCCGGTGACGGTTCAGGCGAGCGGCAGTGGCCGCTCGAGCAGTCGGACCAGCTCGTCCTCGCCGATGCAGGCGCCCTGCGCCTGCCAGTAGGCGAGATCCTCGACACCGAGCCGCAGCTCGATCAGGGCGAGCGCGCGGTCGCGGGCGAGCGCGACCATCGGTTCGCGCTCGGTCTCGCGGGTCGCGAAGAAGCGTTCGGCCGCACCGGTGAGCATCGCGGCCTTCGTCGTCTCGCCACCGGCCGCGCAGGCCCATGCCAGCACGTCGCAATGGGACAGCAGCAGGTTCGCCTGCTGAAGCGCCCGCACCGCCCGTTCCGCGGCTCGCATCGCCTCGCCGATCCGTGTGGCCGCCGCGAACGCCGCGACCAGGCCGGACTGCGCGTGGGCCCGTGCCAGTCCTTGTCTGACGCTGCGATCGAGGCGCAGCACGAGATCCTGGAAGGTCGCGACCGCCGCGTCGGCGTTGCCCTTCTGCAGATGCAGCCAGCCGATGTCGGCCATCAGCAGCAGCCGGTAGCGGTCGACGTCATGCGTCTCGGCCAGCGTGAGCGCCATCTGCGTATGGCGCAGCGCTTGGACGTACTCGCCGCGCGCGCCGGCGAGGAGCGCCTCGACCCGCAGCCTGCGCATCCGGTCCGCCGAGGATGGGCTGGAGGCTTCCAGGCGGCGGGCCGCCTCGAGGTGGGCCTCGGCGGCGTCGAGGCGGCCGGCACGCAGCTCCGCTTCCGCGAGGTGACGCTGGCAGCCGATCCGATGTCGTGATTCGCCGAGCTCGTCGAACATGCGGTCGGCCCGCGACAGCGACTCGATGCACAGCGAGCTGAGCAGGCGGCCCTCGACGCCGAGCCGGCCCAGCCAGTGCCAGTAGCGAGCCTGCAGATCGGGTCCGCAGGTCTCGTCGACAAGGGGGCGGACCCGGAGCAGGTTCTCGATCGCCTCGCGGATCGCGCCGCCGGCGCCGAGCACCACCGAGGTGTAGGTCGCGATCCTCACCGCGGCGATGGCGTGCCCCGGGTGCTCGACCGCCCAGGTCAGCACGGAGCGGGCGTTCGGCATCTCCTGCCACATCCACGTGCTGTCGCGCTCGCGGGCGGCCACCGTGCACAGCTGTCCCATCGCGTGCGCGAGCCTGCCCGGCCAGTCGACGCCGTCGGCCTCTTCGGCGAGGGCGTCCAGCGCGAACGCGCGGGTGGTCTCGAGCAAGCGGTAGCGCAGCCTCGGCTCGGTGCTCACCGTCACCAGCGAGCGGTCGACGAGCACGTCGAGGTGCTCGATCAGGTCGGACTCTTCGGCGACTCCGAGCAGCAGCCGAGCGCCCATCAGACTGAAGCCGCTGGGGAACACGGCGAGGCGGTGCAGGACCGACCGGGTAGCTGGGCTCAGAAGCTGGTGGCTCCATTCGAGCGCGGCCTGCAGGCTGCGGTGCCGCGCTGGGGTGGTGCGCGTGCCGCCGGTGAGCAGCCGGAGTCGATCGTGCAGCCGGGTGCGCACACCGGACACGCCGAGCAGCGGCACCCGCGTCGCGGCGAACTCGAGGGCGAGCGGAATGCCGTCGAGCTGGCGGCAGATCTCGATCAGGTCGGCCAGCTCGTCGGGGCCAGGCTCGAAGCTCGCGCCCATCGCCCACTGCACGCGCTCGCGCAGCATGCGTACGGCGGCGAACTCGGCCGCGCCGGCGACCGCAGCGGATTCGGGTACGTCCAGCGGGCCGAGGCGCAGGACCTCCTCGCCGTCGACGTGCAGCGGCTCCTGACTGGTAGCGAGGAGGGCGACCCCCGGCGCGACGCGGCGCAGCCGCTCGACGAACTGCGCGACCGCCTCGACGAGGTGCTCGCAGTTGTCGAGCACCAGCAGCATGTCGCAGTGGCGCAGGTGCGCGAAGCATTCGTCGCCCGGATCCGCGTCCCCGCTCAGCTCGATGCCCACCTCGCCGCAGATCGACGGCACCAGCATGCCCGGCTCGCGGATGTTCGCGAGCTCGACGCACCAGACCCCTTGGGCCGGGCGCCGCGCCTCGGCGATGCGCCGGGCCGCCACGCCCGCGAGCGAGGTCTTGCCCACGCCGGCCGCGCCGCAGACGGTCACGCAGGCGACGCCGCGGAAGGCCCGGGTCAGCCTGGCGAGCTCGTCCTCCCGTCCGAACAGGACGGCCTCGCGTGCGGAGAGGTTACCTGCGGGCGGCTCGGCCCGCGCGCCGCTCGCCGAGGCTGCCTCCATCGCGGTGAAGCGGTAGCCCCGCCCGGTGACCGTCGTGATGGCGCCGGGCCCGAGCACGCGGCGCAGGGCGGCGATCTGCACGCTGAGGTTGTTCTCCTCGACCACCAGTCCCGGCCATGCGGCGGCGAAGAGCTCGTCCTTGCCGACCACGCGGTCGCTGCGGGCGATCAGTGCGATCAGCAGGTCGAAGCCGCGGGCACCGATCGGGGCGACGGCGCCGTCGACCCGGATCTGCCGCAGCGCGGGCTGGATCTCCACGCGGCCGAAGCGGATGACCTCGTGCGCCGCCGCAGGCGCCCGGACCTGGGCGCCGCCACGAACGGGTGCCCCGTCCGCCGGATCAGGCATCTCGCATGACCGGCAGCGAGCAAAGCACCCGGAAGTAGACGTTGTCCAGCCATGCCGGCACCGCATCGGCATCCACGAGCCGAAGCGTCGGCATCTCGCTCAGGAGTGCCGTCAGGGCGGCGGGCACGATGCGCTCCTGCAAGGCATTACCGACGCATTCGTGGAGGCCGTGACCGAGCGACAGGTGCGAGTCTGCCGGCTCGCGGTCCCAGTGGAACTGCTCCGGCTCGGCGACGCCGGCCGGCAGGCCCCGGTTCGCCGACGCGACCACGATGTGCACCGGGCAGTCCTCCGCCACGTCGAAGTCGCCGACCTTCATCGCCTTCCTGGCGAACCGCTGGATGATGGTCACCGGCGGGTCGATCCGGCGCGCTTCGTCCAACGCGTGCTCGATCGCCGTGTCGAAGTCCGCCTGCTTGCCGGGATCTTTCGTCGCGTCGGCCTGGAGCCGTGCGAGCGTATCCCAGGGGATCTGGCCTGAGCGGCCAGGACGCGGATCCGGCATCAGCAGATTGCGCAGCGCGGTGCCGAGCAGGAAGCCCGCGGACAGGTGCGCGAGCACGATCTGCACGAGCGTGATCAGCGCTTCGCCCCGGGTCAGCGGCCGGGCCGCGTCCGGAGTGCCGACCAGCGTCGTCTTCTCGGCGATCCCGGCGAGGATCGTACCGTCCGAGCTGTACAGCGGCGCATGCGAAGCGAGCACTGCCTTGACGAGCCGCCAGGCCAGTGTCATCGCGAGCCTGGCCGAAGCGTCCGCGGAGGCGATCCCGTACGACGATCCGGGACGGACCGGCTGGGAGAAGTACGACATCGTCGCGCGCGCATAGGCGATCGCGTCGTCCCGGTCCTCGCCGTCGAGGCCGAGCAGCGTCATGACGACCGCGGTGGGCACGACCTCGGTGTACAGCCTGACGGCGTCGAAGTGCGGCATCGAGCCGATGGTGTCCATCGCCTTGACCACGGCCGTCGCGACCTCCTTGTCGACATCCGCGAGCGCGGTCTTGAAGGCCGCGGCCACGACGTCCCGGACAACCGTGTGCCGCGGGGCGGAACGTGTCAATGACTTTGCTACACCCGATGTCATGAATTTACTGTGCGGGGCTGCGGCGTTTGTTGGTCGACGACCTCCATGGGTGGCGGGTTGATCCACGCCGCTGTGGGCAACGGATG
>JBIIPQ010000129.1:0-10441 GCA_044342535.1 Burkholderiaceae bacterium | reverse complement strand
ACCTTCTCGATGCCGAGCTTCTGCAGCCCGTAGGCGCCGCCCACCTGCTGCTCGGTGAAGCCGTTGTAGTAGCGCATCTGGTTCTTGTCGCCGTCGGGGCCCATCTGGAGCCCGATGTGGCCCAGGCCGTCGAACTGCGTCCCGCTCTGACCGACCTCCGCGGCGAGGAACTCGTCGTTGTAGATCAGCTTGTTGTCGCCGAACGGGCCGCCGGTCGGGCCGCCGGGGATGCGCAACGTGTACGCGCGAGCGCCGAACATCGGCATGCCCTGTTCGTAGACGCGGCCGATCCGGAAGATCCTGCCGTCGCGGATCCACTTGGATGCATCGAGCACCTTCTCGGGCGTGATCCAGTTCGACGCACCGGCCTCGTCGTTCGGCCCCCAGCGCGACGGCCACCACTGGCGCTGCGCGCCCCCGGTGGGTGTCTGCGCCTGTGCGCTCGCGATCAGCGGCGCGCTGCCGTACTTGCCGTGCAGCGCGCCGGCCACGCCGATCACGCTGACGGCCGCGACCGCGCTGCGAAAGAAATCGCGGCGAGGGCTCTCGCCCTCGGCCTGCGGGGTCTGCTGGGACGGGTCCTGCTCGGGTGCAGGACCGCCTTGTGCGTCGTCGCTCATCGGGTCTCCTCCGTATTCGTTCTGATGCAACAGGGTTGCCGGAAACGCGCGGCTGGAGCGGTTTTCCGGGCGACGGCGACTTAGCTCGCCGCACGTTCAAGCTATGCTCACTCGTGATCGCGGTCAAGGCGCCGCGACGAGGAGACCCGCTTGAGCCTGTTCGAAACCGATCGTTCCGCGGAACGCGTGCCGGTCACCGTGCTGACCGGCTTCCTGGGCAGCGGCAAGACCACGCTGCTCAACCACCTGCTCAAGCAGCCCGAGCTCGGCGACACCGCGGTGATCGTCAACGAGTTCGGTGCGGTCGGGCTCGATCACCTGCTGGTCGATTCGATCGACGGCGAGATGGTGGTGCTGCAGAGCGGATGCGTCTGCTGCACCCTGCGCTCCGACCTGGAAAGCGCGCTGCGCCAGCTGCTCGCGCGGCGCGACGCGGGCGAGATCCCGCCGTTCCGGCGCATCGTCATCGAGACCACCGGCCTGGCCGACCCGGCGCCGATGATGCAGATGATGCTGAACAACCCGCTGGTCTCGCACTTCTGCACGCTCGCGGGCGTGGTGACCACGGTCGACGCGGTCAATGCCGCACGACAGCTCGACGAGCATCCCGAGGCGCGCAAGCAGGTCGCCCTCGCCGACCGGCTGCTGGTCACCAAGACCGACCTGGACGCCGATGCGCTGGCCCGGCTCGAGCCCCGGCTGCGCGCGCTCAACGGCATCGCGACGATCGCCCCCATCGTCGCCGGGCGCGCCTCGGCCGACGAGGTGCTGCCGCGCGGCTCGCCGGACCTGGCCTCGCGGGTGCGTCGCTGGATCCGCTTCGAGCCGCCGCATGCGGATCGTCCCGATCCCAACGCGCACGGCGAACACATCCAGGCCCTGTGCCTCACACCCGAGGCGCCGCTCGACTGGCAGCGGCTGCACGACTGGCTGGCCGATCTGCGTCGCGTCCACGGTGACCGGCTGCTGCGGACCAAGGCGGTGGTGGCGGTTGCCGACGAGCCGCTGCCGGTCGTGCTGCACGGCGTGCATCATGTGTTCCATCCGCCGGTCACGCTGGCGCAGTGGCCCGATGCGGGACGCGGCTCGAAGCTGGTGTTCATCTTCCGCGACGCGCCGATCGACCAGATCCGCGAGTCGTTCGAGCGCTACGTGCTGGCGCCTGCCGACGTGTCCGAGGGCGCGCCCACAGAGGCACCCGGCGACGCGCCGGCCGGCTGACCGGACACCGCCCCGTGCGATGCCCCGGGGCGGGGCCGCGGCGTCAGGCCGCCTGCATCCGGCGCTTGACCTCGACCACCACCTCGCCGCCCTGCTGCCACTGGGCCAGCAGCGCCTCGCGCTCGAGCTTCATCGCCTCGGCGTGCTGCTCGCGGACGTGGCCGTAGCCGCGGACCTTCTCGGGCAGCGACGCGAGCTTCACCGCGACCGCGTGATTGGCCGCCGAGAGGCCGGCGAGCACGCGCTCGAGATCGGCCTCGTAGGTCGCCAGCAGGTCGCGCGCCAGCAGACGCTCGGACGAGTTGCGGAACACATCGAGCGCACCGCCCCGCAGGCCGCGCAGCGGCGCCATCAGCCGGAACGCGGTCATCAGCCACGGGCCGACCTCACGCTTGACCAGCTTGCCCGAGACCGGATCGCGCCGGCCGAACGGCCCGCCGGCGACATAGAACTTCAGCTTGAAGTCGCCCTCGAACGCGGCCTCCAGCTCCTTGCGGAACTCGGGTCGCGCATAGAGGCGCGCGACCTCCCACTCGTCCTTGTGGGCCATCAGCTTGAAGAGGTACTTCGCGACCGCGCGCGCGAGCGCGTCGCCGCGGCCGAGCGCGGCCTCGGCCTGCTTCACGCGCTCGACCATCGCGGCGTACCGGTTCGCGTAGGCCGCGTCCTGGTAGTCGGTCAGGTAGCCGATGCGGACCGCCATCAGCTCGGCGAGGGTCGCCGGCTTCTTCGGGTCGAAGCGGACCACCTTCGCGCTCGCCGGCCCCGAGCCGGTCGCGATCTTCTCGACCGCGTTCAGGTCGTGCGCGGCGCGCCTCCCCCAGAGGAAGGCGCGGCGGTTGCTCGCGATCGCGACGCCGTTGAGCTCGATCGCGCGGTCGATCGCATCGAAGGTCAGCGGCACCAGGCCGCGCTGCCACGCGGCGCCGAGCAGGAACATGTTCGCGGTGATCGCATCGCCCATCAGCGCGGTCGACAGGCGCAGCGCCTCCATCGCGAGGCCGCGCTCGCCGAACACGCCGGCGAGCTTGGCGGCCAGGCGGTCGGCGTCCGGGTTCCAGTCGGGATTGCGCGAGAACTCCGAGGTCGGGACCATGTCGGTGCAGACCACGCCGCCGCTGCCGGCACGCAGCTTGGAGAAGGTCTCGTCGCCGGCCGACACGATCAGGTCGCAGCCGATCAGCGCGTCGGCCTCGCCGGTGGCCACGCGCGTGGCGTGCAGCATCGCCGGCTCGGGAGCGACCTTCACGTGCGACAGCACCGCGCCGTACTTCTGCGCGAGGCCGGTGACGTCGAGGTTGGAGCTGAACAGGCCCTCGAGGTGGGCGGCCACCGCGAGCGTCTGTCCGATGGTCACGACGCCGGTGCCGCCGATGCCCGCGATGATGATCGCGTACGAGCGCTCGGGCCGCGCAATGGCGGGCGCTGGCAGCGCCGGGAAGGCCGCATCGCCGGCCGCGGCCACCGCGGCGAGCGGGTCGGCGCCCGCGGCGCCGGAGGCGCCGGCCTTTCGCACGCGGCCACCCTCGACGGTCACGAAGCTCGGGCAGAACCCTTCCTGGCAGGAGAAGTCCTTGTTGCAGGTCGACTGGTTGATGCGCCGCTTGCGCCCGAGCTCGGTCTCGAGCGGCTCGATCGACATGCAGTTCGTGACCTTGCCGCAGTCGCCGCAGCCCTCGCAGACCGCGCTGTTGATGAACGCGCGCTTGTCCGGGTCGTTCCACTTGCCGCGCTTGCGAAGCCGCCTGCGCTCGGTGGCGCACGGCTGGTCGTAGACGATCACCGAGACATCGCCGTACTCGCGGAAGTCGCGCTGCACGGCGTCGAGCTCGGAGCGGTGGTGCACGGTCACGCCGGTGGGCAGCGCCACGCCCTGCCACTTCGCCGGGTCGTCGCTCACCAGCGCGATCTTCTTGACGCCCTCGGCCGAGAGTTCGCCGATGGTGCCGGCGATGGTCAGCTCGCCGTCGATCTTCTGGCCGCCGGTCATCGACACGAAGCCGTTGTGCAGGATCTTGTAGGTGATCGGCACGTGCGCGGCCACCGCCTGGCGCAGCGCGAGGAAGCCGGAGTGGAAATACGTGCCGTCGCCCATGTTGGCGAACACGTGCTTCTCGGTGGTGAACGGCTGCTGGCCGAGCCACATCGCGCCCTCGCCGCCCATGTGCGACACGGTGGTCGTCTTGGTCGGGTCGAGGAACATCGCCATGGTGTGGCAGCCGATGCCGGCGAGCGCGCGGCTGCCGTCGGGCAGCTTGGTGGAACGCCCGTGCGGGCAGCCCGAGCAGAAGCTCGGTGCGCGCACCGGCGACGGGCCGTCCGACTTCGGCCCCGCGATGTCGGCGGGCAGCGACAGCGTGCAGCCGGGGTCGAGCGCGCGCAGCGCATCGACGATCGCTCCGGCGACCATGGCCGGCGAGATCTCGCCCGCGTTCGGGAAGATCGCGTCACCCCGGTCCTCGGCGAACATCGCGCCGGTGGCGAACTTGCCGCGGATCGCGGGCGCCCCGGCGAGGCCGTAGAGCGCGTTGCGCATCTGGTCCTCGAGCAGCGGGCGCTTCTCCTCGACCACCAGCACCGTCGACAGCCCCTGCGCGAACTCGCGCACGATGGTCGGGTCGAGCGGCCACACCAGGCCGACCTTGAGCGTGCGCACGCCGATCGCGGCCAGGCCCGCCTCGTCCAGGCCGAGCGCGACCATCGCCTGCTGCAGGTCCTGCCAGGCCTTGCCGGCGGCGACCACGCCGATGCGGGCCTCGCCGGTCGCGCCGCCGATGCGGTTGAGCGCGTTGGCGCGTGCGTAGGCGAGCACGCGGTAGATCTTGTGGTGGTGCAGCCGCTCCTCCTGCGGCACCGCCGCGTCGAAGCCGCGGGTGTGCACGCCGCCCGCGGGCAGCGTGCCTTCCGGCGGCACGACGATCACGGGCGAGTCGGGCGCCACGTAGACCGAGCCGCCGCCCTCGACCACGTCGGTGACGACCTTCATGCCGGTCCAGCAGCCCGAGTACCGGCTCATCGCGATGCCGTGCAGGCCGAGGTCGAGCAGCTCCTGCGCGTTGCTCGGATAGAGCAGCGGGATGGTCGCGGCGACGAAGTTCAGGTCCGAGTAGTTGGCGACGGTGGAGGACTTCGCACCATGGTCGTCGCCGGCCAGCGCCAGCACGCCGCCGAGCGGCGAGGTGCCGGCGAGGTTGGCATGGCGGAACGGGTCGCCCGAGCGGTCCACGCCCGGCCCCTTGCCGTACCAGATGCCGAAGACGCCGTCGACCTTGGCGCCTGGGAACACGCCGACGTACTGCGCGCCCCACAGCGCGGTGGCCGCGAGGTCCTCGTTGACGCCGGCCCGGAAGACGACGTTGTGGCGGTCGAGCACGTCCTGCGCGGCCGTGAGCTCCATGTCGTAGCGGCCGAGCGGCGAGCCGCGGTAGCCGGACACGTAGCCGCCGGTGCTCAGCCCCGCAGCGGCATCGCGCAGGCGCTGCTGGATCGGCAGCCGGACCAGCGCCTGCGTGCCGGTCATGTAGACCCAGCCCGCCTCGGCGGTATAGCGTTCCTTGAGGCTGGTGACCAGCCGCATGCCTTCTGTCGGCGCGTTCATCTGACGGAGTCTCCTGGACCGGTCCCCGCTTGGCCCGGCCGTCTGTGCCCCGGATGGTACTCGCCCGGCGGGCGGGGCCCCCCACGGGATTCCGTTGCCGAAGGGTCAGCCGCCGGCGGCGGGCGCGGGCGCGGGCAGGCGCGGCAGGGCGAGCGTGAAGGTCGCGCCCTGCCCGGCACCCGGACTCGTACCGTTCACCCGCCCGCCGTGCAGCTCGACGAGCCGGCGCACCACGGTCAGGCCGATGCCGAGCCCGCCCGAGGCGCGGTCCAGCGTGGTGTCGACCTGGTGGAACAGCTCGAAGAGCTGGGGGATCTTCGCCGGCTCGATGCCGATGCCGGTATCCGAGACCGCGATCTCGACCGTCTCGGCGTCGGCGACGACCGACACGCCGATGCGCCCGCCGTCCGGGGTGTACTTGCAGGCGTTGTCGAGCAGGTTGCCGAGCATCTGCGAGAGCCGAACCGGATCGGCGTCGACGTGCAGCGGCGCCCCGGGCAGATCGAGCTCGACGCGGTGACCCCGCGCGTGGACATCGGCCGCGGCCGCCTCGAGCGCGCCGCGCACGGCCGCGCCCACGTCCACCGGCCCGCACTGCAGCGCGATCTTGCCGCGGGTGATGCGGCTGACGTCGAGCAGGTCGTCGACGAGCCGCGACAGCTGCCGGGCCTGCCGCGACACCATCGCGATCGCCTCGCGACCGCGCTCGCTCAGCCGCTCGGTGCGCTCGACCACCCGGGCCGCGTTCAGCAGCGGCGCCAGCGGGCTGCGCAGCTCGTGGGCGAGCATCACCAGGAACTCGTCCTTGCGCCGGTCGGCGTCGCGCAGCGCGCGCTCGGCCAGCGCCCGGGCAGTGACGTCGGTGTGCGAGACGACGACGCGCACCGGCTCGCCGCCCTGCCATCGGCTGGCCTGCAGCTGGAACCACATCGGCCGCTCCGGCGTCTCGCAGAGGTACTCGAGGTCGAAGCCCTCGGTCTCGCCGGACAGCACACGGCGCAGCCCATCCTCGACCTCCCCGGCCTCGGCGCAGGCATCGCGCGCCCGGGCGCAGACGCTCAGGTAGTTCGTGCCGAGCCCGACCGCCGGGTCGTTGGCGCCGCTGCCGGTGCCGAAGCGGCGCCAGGCGGCGTTGACCGCGACGATCCGGCCCTCTGCGTCGAGCACCGCGATCAGGCTGGGCAGCGTGTCGAACACCGGCGCGAGCACGTCGAGCCCGGCCGAGGCGTCGGCGCCGGGGACGTCGCCCGGGGCCGGTCGGGATCGCGTGCGGTGAAGCGGGGGATGGGTCACGGAGCACTCGGTGGCGAGGAGTACGAGCCGACGGACAGCCGCGAGCGTCGCACGGCTCGCGGGCGCACACGGGGAAGGCCTGCATGGAACATAGGGACAAGCCCTCGGCGCCGCAAGGCACATGCGACCGACCGCGGCGCGTCGGGGCGGTGCTCGGCGACCTGCCCTTGACCTGGGTCAATCGGCGCCGCGTCGGCGGTCGCAGACTGGTTGCACGCGCCCCGCCGCCGGGCGATCGAGGTCGAATCCATGTCCAGCCGCCACCGCACCCTGCCCGTCGCCTTCCTCGCCACCTCGGCGGCATCGCTGGCCTCGGTCGCCCGTGCCGCCCTCGCCGCCAGGGTCGCCGCGGCCGCCCTGGCCGCCCTGGCCGCCCTGGCCGCCCTGCCAGCGCTTGCACAGCAGGCACCGACCGCGGCGCCCGCCGCCCCCCCGACGATGCTCGAACGCGGCCGGCTCGAGTTCGAATCGAACTGCGCCACCTGCCACGGCATGTTGGCCCGTGGCGACGGGCCGATGCGCCCCTTCCTCGCCCGCGAGCCGGCCGACCTCACGACGATCGCGCGCCGCCGGGGCGGCAGCTTCCCGCGCTCCGAGATCGCCGACCTGATCGACGGCCGCGGCATGACCGAGCCGGGCGTGCACGGCACGCGCGAGATGCCGATCTGGGGCCGCGTCTACCGCGAGCAGTCCGAGGCGCAGACCCGCGGCACGCCGTTCCCGGCGGAGTGGAGCGTGCGCGGCCGCACCCTCGCGCTCGCCGAGTACCTGCAGTCGTTGCAGCGGCCTTGAGCCGCGGGCCGCGGGCACGGCCTGCGGAACGCCGGCGGGCCCCCGCGCCGCCCTCGGGGTACCTTCCCGTCGAGGAGGCAACCCGACCATGAGACTCGCCGATCGCACGATCGTCATCACCGGAGCGGCCAGCGGCATCGGCCGTGCGCTCGCGCTGCGCTTCGCCCGCGAGCGGCCGCGCGGGCTGGTGCTGGCCGACCTGCCCGCGCAGCATGCCGCGCTCGAGGCGCTCGCCGCCGACCTGGCGGCCGGGGACAGCGCCGGACGCCCCGCGGTGCCCGCGCTCGCCGTCGCGGGCGACGTCGGCGTCGAGGCCGAGGTGCAGGCGCTGGTGGCCGCGGCCGACGCCCGCTTCGGCCATATCGACGTGTTCTGCTCGAACGCCGGCCTGATCCGCGACGGCAGCGAGTTCACGCCCGACGCCGACTGGACGCTGTCCTGGCAGGTGCACGTGATGGCCCACGTCTATGCGGCGCGGGCGGTCGTGCCCGGCATGCGCGCGCGCGGCGAAGGCTACCTGCTGAACACCGCATCGGCCGCCGGCCTGCTGACCTCGCTGCCCTCGGCGAGCTACGCGGTCACGAAACACGCCGCCGTGGCCTTCGGCGAATGGCTGTCGATCCAGCACGGCGCGGCCGGCGTGCGTGTCTCGGTGCTCTGCCCGCAGGCCGTGGACACGCCGATGATCCAGGCGCGCGCGGGCGCGGCGGCCGCCGCGAACGACGGCGTGATCCCGGCCTCCGTGCTGGCCGACTGCGTGGTGGACGGCATGGCCGCCGAAACCTTCCTGATCCTGCCGCATCCGCAGGTCGAGACCTACTTCAGGCGCAAGGGCGAGGACTACGACCGCTGGCTCGGCGGCATGCGCCGGTTCGCGGCGAAGCTGGGCTCGCTGCCCGACCCGGACCCGCGCTGAGGCGCCCCGCCGCCCGGGCTCAGCGCGGGTCGGTGGGCGTGCCGGCCGACGCCGCCGCGGTCTCGTCGACCGGAGCGGGCGCCTTGCTGACGGCGGCGATGAAGCCGGACATCCAGATGCCCAGCTCGTAGAGGATGATCAGCGGAATCGCGAGCATGAACTGCGACAGCACGTCGGGCGGGGTGAGCACCGCAGCGACCACGAACGCGCCCACCACCACGTAGCGGCGTGCCTCGCGCAACTGCTGCGTGGTGACCATGCCGAGCTTGACCAGCAGCATCTCGACGACCGGCACCTCGAAGGTGATCCCGAAGCCGAAGAAGATCGCGAGCGTGAAGTCCCAGTACTTCTGCAGGTCCTGCAGCGTCTCTGCGCCGGTCTGCTCGGAGAACGAGATGAAGAACTTGTACGCCGCCGGCAGCACGAAGTAGTACGCGAACGAGATGCCGACCAGCATGAAGAAGACGCTGGAGACGATCAGCGGCAGCGCGAAGCGCTTCTCGTGGTCGTACAGCCCGGGCGCGACGAAAGCCCAGGCCTGGTAGAGCACCCAGGGCAGCGCGGCCAGCAGCGCGGTCAGGAACGAGACCTTCGTGAGCGTGAAGAACGCGCCGGCCTGATCGGTGAAGATCGGCCGGGTGCCCGCCGGCAGCGCCTGGTAGAGCGGCTGCGACAGGAACTTCATGATCTCGCCGCTGAAGTAGAAGCACACGCCGAACAGGATCAGCACGACCACCAGCGAGCGGATCATGCGGTCGCGCAGCTCGACCAGGTGCGAGACGAAGCTCTCGTCCTGAGCCGGGTCGACGTCGGGCTTCTTCTTGCGGCCCAGAAGGTCCTTGAGCGTCACGGCGGCCTCAGCGGTGGAGCGGCCGCTTGGGCCGCTTGATGCCGAGCTCCTTCTCGCGCTCGATCCGGCGGTCCTTGATCCGCTCGCGCGCGCGTCGCGTCGCGTAGATCTTGTCCCAGTCGGTGCGCGGCTCGGTGTCGGCCGAGCCCTCCAGCGACTTCTGCACGTCGTTGAACGAGGTCTGCACGTCGGAGACAGTCGAGCTGATGGAGGTCTCGATGTCCTTGGCCGCATCGGTGAGCTGCGACTTCAGGTTGCGCAGCTCGGTGAGCTCCATCTGGCGGTTGATGTCGGACTTCACGTCGTCGACGTAGCGGCGCAGCTTGCCCATCCAGGCGCCGGCCTGCTTGGCGACCTTGGGAAGGCGCTCGGGGCCGAGGACGACGAGCGCCACGACCGCGAGGACCACCATCTCGGAAAAGCCGATGTCGAACATGAGGACCTAAATGCAGCGAGCGGCATTCAGCCGCTCGCACACTGCAACCGCCGATCGGACGGGGCGCCCCGCGAGGCGGGCCACCACCGTGCCGTCAGCTCTTCGGCTTGGCGTCGACGTCGATCGTCTTGGACGCCTGCTGCGCGTCGGCGGCGGCCGACTCCGAGCCTTCCTTCACGCCTTCCTTGAAGCCCTTGACCGCACCGCCGAGGTCAGAGCCGATGTTGCGAAGCTTCTTCGTGCCGAAGACCAGCATGATGATCACGAGGACAATCAGCCAGTGCCAAATGCTCAGCGAACCCATCGCGTACTCCTGTGTCAGGGCGTGTTAAGGCCCGAGCGAAGGGGGTCGGGACCGCCCAACACGTGCATGTGGAGATGATACACCTCCTGCCGACCCACTCTTCCGTTGTTGATGATGGTCCGAAAACCATCCGTCAGCCCCTGTTCCCGTGCGAGTTGCCCGGCCATTCCGAGCACCTTCCCGAGCACCGCCTGATGCGCCATGTCCGCGTCGTAGAGGTTCACGACGTGCACCTTGGGGATGATCAGGAAATGCACCGGCGCCGCAGGATTGATGTCGTGGAAGGCGAGCACGTCCTCGTCCTCGTAGACCTTGCGCGACGGGATCTCGCCCCGGGCGATGCGGCAGAAGATGCAGTCCTGGCTCATCTCGGCTTCCTGGAAGACGTCAGTCGCGCTGCTTTCGGAGCGC
>JBIIPQ010000496.1:0-3289 GCA_044342535.1 Burkholderiaceae bacterium | reverse complement strand
GCTCGGCGCGGGCGCGATTGAGCTCGTCGAGCCGCTTGCGCTGCGCCGCACGCAGCGTGTCGGCGGCTTCCTTCTCGCGGCGCGCCTTGTCCTCGAGGAACCACTTGGCGCCGGGTGTGTCGCGGTCGGTCATGCTCGCTCTACCTCGCTTCGAGCCGACATCGTAGCGGCACGCCCATCGGACACCGCGCACTGTGGTCAGCCCGATTGTGGCAAGCACGTCGTTTCTCCGGATCCTTGTCGACGCGGCACCGCCCGTCCGTCTTGCGGACCCGCGCGTCGTACTGCGCTTCAGGAGCCCGCCGCGTCGGCCGAAATCGAGGCATCCCTCACCACGCCTGTGGACGGTTCCCATGACTCTGAATCGACGTACCTCTTGGGCGATGCCCTCTGCCCGCATCGCCCTCGTGATGGCGGCTTCCGCGCTGTCCGCCTGCAGCAGTTCCACCGACCCGGCCGCGAGCGCCGGGACCGGCGCCGCGACGCCCGCCTCCGTCGAGGCATCGGCGACGCTGGCCGGCACGGTCGCGATCGGCGCGCCGATGTCGGGCGCGACGCTGAAGATCGTCGATGCCGACGGCGTGGTGGTGGTGTCGGGGCTCACGGTGGGCGCCGACGGCCGGTACGCCGGCGTGGCGCTGACCGGCAAGGCACCGTGGACGCTCGAGGCCTGCGGCCACGCCGGCAGCGACTGGACCTGCCTGAGCTCAGTGGTGCAGTCCGCGGGCACCGGCAACGTGACGCCGCTGACCGACGCGGTGCTGCGACTCGCCGGCTCCGCCTCCGCCGCGGGGGCCGGCGCCGTGTCCGATGCGATACGCGCGGGCCTTGCCGCACTGCTCGCCGACGCCGGTCTGCCTGCCGACTTCGACTTCGTCACCGGCGCACTCGACGCCGGCAGCCGCGGTGGCTACGACCGCCTGCTCGACGCCGTGGGCGTGTCGGTCGGCGAGGACGGCAAGTCCTTCGTCCAGATCTCGCCCCGTCTCGGGTCCGGCAACCTCTACCTCGAGAGCGGTGGCACAGCGGTGGGCGCGCTCGCGCTCGACCCCAAGGCCGCGGCGCTGCCGCTGGCCGGCCTGGAGACGCTGTTCAGGAACATGAGTGCGTCGTTGGCCGGCGCATCGGCCTGCGCCGGCGAATCGACCGGCCTGCGCCGCAGCCTGGCCGCGGACGCGCGACTGACGATGGGGTCGGGCGATCCGATGGTCGGCCCCGATGCGGTCGCACAGGCGCTGTGCGAGTACTTCGCGTCCGGGGACGACGGCCAGTCGCCGATGTGGGGCTCCACGATGGTGAGTCCGAAGCTCGGGCGCTGCGATTTCAGCCGCGCGGCACCCCTCTGCGGCGTGAGCTTCGCGCTGCGCTCGCCCGAGGGCGAAGTCCGCGCGGTGGGCGCCGGGATGGGCGCGACCTACACCGGCGGCGCCTGGCGCTTCGTCGGCGACCTCGATGTGGTCTCGATCCGTGCCGAGGCCAAGATGCAGCGCGACCGGCGCGTCGACGGCCCGACGGTCGTCGACCAGTACACGCGCGCGCTCGCCTTCGAGGTACCGGCGCTCGACGGGCTCGCGTGCGCGAAGGTCTCGCAGCGCGATGCCGCGGGCGCCGCGGTCACCGTGGGCTTCTACAAGCGGCACGGCAGCGGCATGCCCGATCGCCTGTCGCTGTGGACGCAGGACAGCTTCAGCAACCTGCGCAGCGTCGATGCCGCCGTCGGCACCACGCGCAGCACCGATGACAGCTGGATCGCGCTGCCCGAGGGCGCCGAGGGCGACGCGGTGATCCGCAACTTCTATCGCGGCGGACGCACCGTGCAGGTCGACCTGTACGCCGACGCGGCCTGCACAGCCGCCTTCGAGGTCGACGGACGCAGCCGCTTCGACGTCGAGGTCGCCGGTGTGCCGCCCGTGTGGTCGGCGATGCCCTCGCTGCCCTGGCCCGACCTGACGCCGGCCACCGCGTCCGCGCTCGAGGAGCTGGTACTCGCCGGCTCGGCCACCGGCAGCCTCGCCGCGGCCTGGACCTTCCCGCGCGGCGGGCTCGGGATCGAAGAGTCCTACGTCTGCTCGGAGCGTGCCTGCGGCAGCGATTCGCCGGCGCGAATCGGCGTGCGCACCGTACGCCCCGGCGCGGCCTCGGTGACGATCCCGCTCGTCAACAGCTCGACGCCACTCGTGGCCGAAGGGTTCCGGATGCTGACCCTGGGCGGACGCAACGCCGAAGGCTCGGGCCTGCAGTCCAACTTCCTGGCGTGTCCGGGCGTGGCGCCGGGTCAGGGCTGCCAGTAACGCGGGCAGGGCAGGACGGCACTCGCGACCGCTGGTCGCGGGTGCCCGGTCCCTCGGGCCGCTCGCCTCAGGTACCCCGGCCCCAGAGCCCGCAGTAGCGCCGGGCGATGAAGGGCATGCCGTTCGCGTAGCCGGGCCGGTTCTCGTAGCCCGAGAGCTTGAACTCCTTCTCCGCCCCGTCAGGTGAGCTCGAGCTGGGTGCCCTCCAGGGTGATCGTGCGCCCGGCATCGGGGACCGCCTCGTCGGGCAGCACCGTGTGCGGGTCGCCGAGCTACCCGAGCCGCTCCTTCGCGCGCCGATGTGCAACGAAGGTCGCGCCGGCCTCCTTGAAGGCCCGTCCGCCCGTGATGTGGTCGAAGCGGTGGTGGATGTAGACGACGTACTGGACCGGCTTGTCGGTGACCTTTCGGATCGCGTCCAGGTAGGCCTGTCCGCGGGTCGGCCGGTCGGCCGTAGGCGATCGGATCGGTCACGATCCCGCGGATCGCGTCCCGTGGTGGGGCGGTGCGGCGCACTTATGGAGGCGGGGATCGTACCTTCGACACCTCCCCACCGGGAGGGTGTCCGGGCCGGCCGACTGCGCGATCCGTATGGTGGGCGGTACTGGGATCGAACCAGTGACCCCTGCCGTGTGAAGGCAGTGCTCTACCGCTGAGCTAACCGCCCGAATGCCGGGACGCGAGGCAGTTCCACGCATCCGGTTTCGAGGGCGCGAATCATGCCACGAAACCGCTGCCGCGCAAAACGCGGTGCGGCGCGCCCGAGGCGGCCGCTCAAAGCGGCAGCGCGCTGATCCGCTGCACCAGCGTGGTCTCCTCGCCCGGCCCGAGGGTGACCCGGTCGAGCGGCGCGCAGTTGCCGGCCTCCACGCACAGGTACTGGTACCAGTCGGCCAGCGGCACGTCGCCCAGCGCGCCGATGCCGTCGGCGCCCGGGTTCCACACCACGGTCGACGACGCGTGCCGGGACTCGACCAGGATGGAGCGGCCGAGCACCG
>JBIIPQ010000240.1:0-6639 GCA_044342535.1 Burkholderiaceae bacterium | reverse complement strand
CGCGGCCGGCTACTACGCCAAGCGCTACGGCGTGGTGATCGACCCGTCGATGATCCGCAACGTGCTCGCCACCGACACCCGCGAGGCGGGCGAGCTGCTGGCGCTCGGCATGCTGGGCCACATGGCGCTCTTCGGCGTGCTGCCGGCGGCGGCCGTGCTGTGGGTGCGCGGGCGCCCGCGCACCTGGCAGCGCGCGATCGCGCTGCGCGCCGGCGCGATCGCGGCGGCGGCAGTGCTCGGCGTCGGCGCGCTGCTGGCGGTCTTCCAGGACTTCGGCTCGACGATGCGCAACCAGAAGTCGCTGCGCTACACGATGACACCGGCGAACGTCGTCTGGTCGCTCGGCGCGGTCGGCGCCGCCCGCGCCGGTCACACCGTCGCCACCCGCGAGCCGCCCGACCCAGCGAGCCGCGAGCGCCCCGCGGGCCGCCGCCCGACGCTGCTCGTGGTGGTCGTCGGCGAGACCGTGCGGGCGGCGAACTGGCAGCTCAACGGCTATGCCCGCCCGACCACGCCCGAGCTCGCGGCCCGCCCGGACCTCGTCAGCCTGCTGCAGGCCCGTGCCTGCGGCACCTCGACCGAGGTCTCGCTGCCGTGCATGTTCTCGCCCTACGGCCGCGCCGACTACGACGAGGCCCGCATCCGGACCACCGACTCGCTGCTGCACGTACTGGCCCGCGCCGGCCTGCAGGTGCTCTGGCGCGACAACCAGGCCGGCTGCAAGGGCGTGTGCTCGGGGCTGCCCGAGGAGAACGTGAGCCGCGCGACCGTGCCGGGGCTGTGCGCCGACGAACGCTGCTTCGACGAGATCCTGCTGCACGGCCTGGACGGCATCGTGAAGGCCGCCAGTGGCGACCTCGTCGTGGTGCTGCACCAGCTCGGCAACCACGGCCCTGCCTACTTCCGTCGCTATCCGGACGCGTTCAAGCGCTGGACACCGGCCTGCGAAAAGAACGAGCTGCGCCAGTGCAGCCGCGACGAGATCGTCAACGCCTACGACAACGCCATCGCCTACACGGACCGCTTCCTGTCGCGCACGATCGCCTTTCTCGAAGGCCATCGCGAGCGGTTCGACGTCGCGATGGCCTACGTGTCGGACCATGGCGAGTCGCTCGGCGAGCGCGGACTCTACCTGCACGGCATGCCGTACGCGATCGCGCCGCACGAGCAGGTCGAGGTGCCGATGTTCTGGTGGATCCCCGACGATGCGGCGCGCGGGCTGCGGGTGGACCTGGCCTGCTTCAGGTCGCGCGCCGCGACCCGGGCCTCGGGTCACGAAGACCTGTACCACTCGATCGTCGGCCTGCTCGAGGTGCGCACGCCGCACTACCTCGAGGCGCGCGACCTGTTCGCCGGCTGCCGCTCGGGCTGAGCGGCCGGGCGGCCCGGCCCGGCGCGCGACCATGAGCGCCCGCGCCCTAAGTTCAGTTCAGTTCAGTTCAGTTCAGTTCAGTTCAGCTCGCGCAGCGTCGCGAGCGGCGGGCTGTCGACGACGCGACGCAGCCCGAACCAGCCGGCGATCGCGGACAGCGCCGCCCCCGCGGCCACCGCGACCGGCACCGACAGCCAGCGCGGCTCGAAATCGAAGCGGAAGACCTGCTCGGCGAGCACCGCGCCGATCGCGATCGCGCCCAGCGCGGCGAGCAGCCCGGCGAGCGCGCCGGTGGCGCCGAGCTCGAGCAGCTGCGCGCGCTGCAGCTGGCTGCGCGAGGCGCCGAGCGCGCGCATCAGCCCGGCCTCGCGGATGCGCTCGTCGCGCGAGCTGGCGAGCGCCGCGTAGAGCACGACGACGCCGGCTGCGAGCGTGAACACGAAGAGGAACTGCACCGCCCGCACGACGTGATCGAGGATGTCGCGCACCTGGCGCACGATCGCCGTCGTGTCGAACACGGTGAGGTTCGGATGTCGGGCGAGCAGCGTGGCCAGGGCCTGGGGCCGGTCGTCGGGCAGGTGCAAGGCGGTGATCCAGGTCTGCGGCCGATCGGCGAGCGCGGCGCTGCTGAACACCATGAAGAAGTTCACCTGCATCGAGTCCCAGGCGACGCGCCGCGTGCCCACTGCGGTCGCGGTCACCGGCTCGCCGGCGACCTCGAAGGTGAGCGCATCGCCCACGTGCAGCCCCAGCGTCTTCATCAAGCCGGCCTCGACCGAGACCTCGGGGCGTGCCGGATCCACCCAGCGGCCCACGGCGACCTGGTTGTGCGCCTGCATGCGGTCCATGTAAGACAGGTTCATCTCGCGGTCGACCATGCGCCGGGCACGGTCGTCGCCGAGCGCGGCCGGGTCGATCTCGCGGCCGTTCACCGCGATCAGCCGGCCGCGCACCATCGGATAGAGTGCGGCGCCGGTGATGCCCGACTCGCGCAGCGAGCGCTCGACGTCGTCGCGCTGGTCGGGCTGGATGTTGATGACGAAGCGGTTGGGCGCATCCGGCGGGCTGGCGCGCTGCCAGCTGTCGAGCAGGTCGCCCCGCGTCACGGTCAGCAGCATCAGCGCCATCAGGCCGACCGAGAGCGCGGCGATCTGCGCGATCGATGCCCCCTGCCGGCGGGTCCACGATGCGAGCGCGACCCGCAGCGCGGCACCGCCGCGCCCGCCCCCGGCCAGATGCCGCAGCGGCGCGAGCAGGCGGATCGCGCCCCAGGCCACGCCCACGAAGACCACGGCGCCGAGCGCGAAGCCGACGATCGCGTAGGCGGCGAGCCGCCGGTCACCGGCGAACCACAGCAGCAGCAGCGAGAACGCGACGAGCGCCGCGGCAGCCGCGATCCAGGCCGATACCGGCGGCGCGCCCAGCTCGCGGCGCAGCACCCGCAGCGGCGGCACGCCGGCCAGCCGCGCCAGCGGCACCGCGGCGAAGCCCAGCACCAGCAGCAGGCCGGCGAGCATCGCCTGCAGCCCCGGCAGCGGCGAGGACGGCGGCAGCTGCAGCATGATCGCAGGCCCCGCGAGCGCCACCAGCGCGAGGTGGCCGACCCAGCCGATCAGCGCGCCGACCGTGCCCGCCGCCAGGCCCATCCACAGCATCTCGAGCAGCAGCGCGGCGAGCAGCCGCCCCTGCGACAGGCCGAGCGCGCGCATGACGGCACAGCCGTCGAGGTGCCGCTGCGCGAAGCGGCGCGCGGCGACCGCGATCGCGACCGCGGCGATCAGCGCCGACAGCAGCGAGACCAGCGCGAGGAACTGCTGCGCACGGTCCAGCGTCGCGCGCAGCTCGGGCCGCCCGCCTTCGAGCGTCTCGACACGCGCACCGCGCGGCAGCTGCGTCTTGAGCCAGGTCTCGTAGCCGGCCACCGCCGCAGGTGGCCCGGCGAGCAGCAGCCGCCAGGTGATGCGGCTCGCCGGCTGGACCAGCCGCGTGCCGGGCAGGTCCTCGAGCGCGATCATCGCGCGCGGGGCGAGGTTCACGAAGCCCCCGCCCCGATCGGGCTCGAGCGTGATCAGCCGCTCGACGCGGAACGACGCCTCGCCGAGCTGCAGGCGCCCGCCCGGCGCGAGGCCCAGTCCCGACAGCAGCGCCGGATCGACCCAGACGGTGCCGCGCTGGGGGGCGCCGGTGGCGGCCGCGTCCGGGCCGCCCTCGCGCTCGGCGATGCGCAGCGTGCCGCGCAGCGGATAGCCGCCCGACACCGCCTTGATCGACGCGAGCAGCGACGGCGCCTCGCCCTTGATGCCCGCGGGCTCGGCGATCGCCATGCTGGGGAACGAGACGGTGTGCACGAGCTGCAGGCCGCGGGCCGAGGCCGCGACCTCGATCGCCTCGGCCAGCGGCGCCTCGGAGGCCACGACCAGGTCGGCGCCGAGGAGCTGGCGCGCCTGCTGGTTCAGCGCGGTCTTCATGCGGTCGACGAAGAAGCCGACGCTCGCGATCGCGGCCACCGCCACGACCAGGGCCGCCGCGAGCAGCCGCAGCTCGCCCGCCCGCCAGTCGCGTCGGGTCAGCACCCAGGAGAATCGGATCGGATCCATCGGCGTCTCAGTCCTCTCGGGTGGCGGGCACGGCGGCGGCGACAGCCGCACCGAGCATCCGTTCGATCGCCGCGGTCACGTCGGCCACCGGCGGCACCACGCCGACGCCGCCGAAGCTCTCGCACGGTCCGTCGCCGCTCACCGCGCATTGCGTGGCGTCGAAGTCGCAGAAGATGCCCACCGTCGGCCGCCCGAGCGCCCCGGCCAGGTGGGTGAACCCGGTGTCGAGCCCGACGACGATCCGAGCGCCCGCGACCAGCGACGCCGCGTCGGCCACCGACACGAAGGGCGGGATCACCGAAGTCGTTCGGGCCCCCTCGGTCCTGACGGCGTCGCCCGCGCCGGATGCATCCAGCACGCCCCCGCCGCAGGCCGCCGCGAGCCGCTGCACACGGGCGCGCTCCTCGGGACTGCCCCACAGCCAGACCAGCCGCAGGCCCTGCCCGGCGAGCTGCCGGCCGGCCGCCACCCAGTGGGCCTCGGGCCAGAGCTTCTCGGACCGGCTCGCGCCGGGGATCAGCACCGCGGTCGGCGGACCGTCCGGCAACCATGCGGCCACGAGTGCCGGCACCCGCAGGCCGAAGCGCGCCGGTCCGTCGAGACGATAGCCCAGGGCCTGCGCGGCGATCGCGCGGTTGCGCGCGACGACATGCAGCGACCACGGCACGACCGCGCGCCGGTCGTAGGCGAGCGAGGCGAGCGGCTCGCGCGCCGACGACCATGATGGCCCCGCGCGGTGCGTGCCACGGGCCAGGCGCGCGACGGCCGCGCTCTTGAGCAGCCCCTGGCAGTCGACGATCCAGTCGTAGCGCGTGGCCTGCAGCCGCTCGCGGAAGGTGCGCAGCGCGGCGCGCGTGGCCGGCTCGCGCAGCGTGCGGCGCCACTTTCGCCAGGCGATCGGGATGACCGAGGCGACGCCCGGGTTCATGGCCGGGATGCCGGCGAACGGCGCTTCGGCCACCCAGTCGATGCGGGCCTGCGGCGCATGGGCGAGCAGGTCGGACACCACCGGCTGCGCATGCACGATGTCGCCCATCGACGACATCTTGACCACCAGGACCTTCAACCCGGCTCCCCGCCCCCGCGGGCTCAGCCGCCGCCCGCGCCCGGCCGCCCCTGCCGCTCGGCGACCAGCGCCGGATTCATCGTCGGGTCGTTGTACATCTTGAACTGGCGATAGATCTTGAAGCGCCCGGTGCCGGCCGCGACCTCGTCGAGCAGCCGGTCGTAGCAGGCCGCCAGGTCGTCGCGCTGCAGGCGCAGCTGCGCCTGCTTGCCGCGCGTGGTCTCGCGGTGCGCGTCGTCGACGTCGGTACGGACCGTCTGCAGGCCCATGTGATGGATCTTGAGCGACAGGATCGACATGCGGTCGATCATCGCGCCCGCGGTCTCGCTCGACAGCCGCGCGTCCGCCGCGCGCGGCCAGTCGGCCGTGACGCGCAGCAGCGCATCGTCGATGCGTTCCATCGCGTCGTTGCGGGCCTGATTGAACCGGTCGATGTTGCGCTTGTTGGAGGCGATCTCGGCGTCCCCAGACTGGGTGCGGCGCGCGAGGTCTTCCTCGTTCCACAGCGAGCAGTTGAACCGGTGGTTGACCAGTACCCAGCCCCAGGCGTCGGCGAGCGGCCCGGTGGGCAGCAGCGCGCGCGCGGCGGACTCCTCGGCCGGCCAGTCGGCACGGGCGAGGCAGGCGTCGTGGAAGGCGGTGATCGCGGCAGAGCGGACGGTGTGCAGCATGGAGCGAAGGATACCCGCTTCGAAGCCGCCGCCTCAGAGGCCGGGCCGCCCGAGGAACAGGTAGACGAGCCGGTTGCCGTTGTCCGCAACCCCGTAGCCCAGGTAGACCGGACCGATCGCCGTGTGCGCGCCCAGGTAGCCGGTGAGGCCGCCGAGCCAGCCCTTGGTGGCCTGACCGATCGTCAGGCCGCCCATCTCGCCCCCCTCGACCGCGAGCCCGGCGTAGACCCCGCGCCCCAGCGGATTGGGCAGCGTGAGGATCTGGTTCTGGTAGTTCAGGCTCGCGTAGCGCAGCGAGGTGCCGAGCACCTGGTTGACCTGCAGCCCCGAGATGTTCATGAACCCGCCGAGGCTGAAGACCTCGTTGAGCGCCGATCGCCTGCTGGCCTCGCCGACGCGGAAGGCGGCGGCCAAGGTATGCCGGCCCCAGCTGCCCACCTGCTTGCCGGACACCTGCACCCGGTGCGTGGAATACGCGTCGCCCCGGTCGGGGTAGACCTCCTCCGAGCGCAGCGTCACGCCGATCTGGTAGCCGTCGCGAGGGAAATCGGTCGCGTCGAGCTGATCGGCCATCAGCGACACCTGCCCGCCCCAGAAGTCGTTCTTGGCCGATGGCAGCAGGGGGCTGCCGGTGCGTGCGAAGGTGTCCCGGTTGCCGGCGAACACGCCCAGCCGGATGTCGCCGATGCGCCCGCCGACGCCCAGGTCGAGGCCGATCTGCGTGGTCCGCACGCCGTACTCGGCGACACGCGTGCCGTCGGCGAACAGCCACACCGGCACCTCCTCGGCGAGGAACTGCGGATTCGCGAAGAAGCGTGCGTCGCCGCGGTTGAACGGCTGGTACAGCTCGGCGGCGAAGCGCGCGGTGCTGCCGAACTGCAGCTCGGACTTGAACTCGCCGCCCCAGTCGTTGATCCGAGGCCGGCGGTAGCC
>JBIIPQ010000444.1:0-3808 GCA_044342535.1 Burkholderiaceae bacterium | reverse complement strand
CGAGCATCACGTTGAAGATGCCGTTGGACCGCGAGTCCGCCGCCGCGCCCAGGCCGAACCGCAGGAAGTTCGGGCCCCAGCTCCGCTCGAGCACCTCGAGCTCGAGCACCTGCCCCGGACCGTCGGCCTTGAGGGAGTAGCCGATCCGGTCGAAGTCGCCCGACGAGTTCCAGGTGTTGATCGCGGACTCGAGCCGCCCGCGGTTCAGCGTGCCGGAGCTTGGCAGGCCCGCCTGCGACAGCAGCGCCCGGCCGGTGGCCCGGTCGGTGCCTACGACCCGCACGCCGGTGTACGCGTCGTTGCGCACGACCCGCGCGGCGCGCGCCTGCTGCCATGCGGCGTACTCGTCCTGCGACAGGATCAGGTGCGCCAGCTCGGGGGCCGCAGCCAGCGTCGCCGCCTCGCCGGCCGGGATCCCGTCGACCCCGCGCGAGAACGCCGTCGAGCCGATGTCGCCGAGCTCGGGCCGGATCAGCACGTCCCGCCCGGACCGTACGTCCGCCCGGGACTCGCGCATGTTGCGCTCCATCAGGATGTTGATCATCTGGCCGGCCACGCCGAACGCGCTGCCGAGCTCCTCGCGCTTGAGCAGCGGGCCGCCGATGTCGATGGCGAGCACCACGTCCCCGCACAGGGCCTGCACCACGTCGACCGGCATGTTCCGGGTCAGGCCGCCGTCGACCAGCAGCCGGCCGTTCGACTGCACCGGCGAGAACGCCGACGGCACGGCCATGCTCGCGCGGACCGCGGTCACCAGGCTGCCGCGATCCTGCACCACCATCTCGCCGACCTCGAGGTCGGTCGCGATCGCGCGGAACGGGATCGACAGCTGGTCGAACGACTCGAGCAGCGCGCTGGCGCCGAACATGCGGTGCAGGAAGAGCTCGATCTTCTGGCCCGACACCAGACCTGGGGGGATCATCACCGAACCGTCTCGAACGCCGATGGTCACATCCAGCAGGTAGGCCTTCTCCTCGTTCTTGCGACGGGCCTGCTGGTCGCGGCGCGGCGGCGCGTCGTCGAACATGTCGCGGTCCCAGTCGGCCGAGCGCAGCGCACGCTCGATCTGATCGGGCGACAGGCCACTCGCGTAGGCCGCGCCGACCGCCGAGCCCGCGCTGGTGCCGGCGATGCAGTCGACCGGGATCCGCATCTGCTCGAGCGCGCGCAGCACGCCCACGTGCGCGAAGCCGCGCGCGCCGCCGCCCGACAGCGCCAGACCGACCCGGGGCCGGGTGCTGTCCGGACGCTTCGACCCCGGCAGCGACGCGCTGGCGCCGACCGGTGCCACACCCGGGGGCGCGTCGGTGCTGACGGTGGGTGCGAGCGGCGCCGGCTGCGAGGCCGGGGGCTGCTGTGCGAAGGCGCCGACGCCCGAGAGCGCGGCCAGCCCCCACAGCACCAGGGCCGCACGGACGCGGCGGGCGATCGGGTGGGGGCGGCGCCGCGGCGGCAGCGTCATCGGGTATTTCGGCACGATATCGAGGAGGTCGGAGCTTGGCTGGCACGTTACCACGGCCGTTCGTCGCGGCGGGTCCGGCACTCGTGCTCCGCGCGCGCCGGCCACACGAAGCCGGGCAGCGCCCGGCCACTACGGTCTGCGACATCGACGCCCGCTGTCCTGGCGTCGATTCCTGGAGTTCCGAATGCGCTCGAGACTCGTCACCACCCTACTCGCCTGCGCCGCGGTCGTCGGCGCGGGCATGGGCGGCGCGGCCGGTTCGGTCGTCGGCGCCAGCGTCACCGCGAAGCCGAAGACACGCGGGGTCACCCAGCGCGAGGGCGTCTACGTCGACGGGCGGCCCGGCGAGCGCCGTGGCCACCACAAGCACGGCCGAGACGACTGACCGGGGCGACGCCCGGCGGTCATCCGGGCCCGCCGCTCAGGGCTTGGCGGGTGCGTTGGCCGCCGGCGCCGCGGGCGGCAGGCTGCCGGACGACGGCAGGCCCGGCACGGCCGCCGGGGGCTCGGTCGTCGGGGCCTGGGCACCCGGTACCTGGGCAGGGGCCGACGGCGCACCCGGCGCCGGCAGCGCGGGCGGGTTCGGCGGCGGGGCCGCCGGCATCGTCGGCCCGTTGGGCGTCGACGCACCGCCCTGACCCGCATCCTCCACCCGCACCACCCGAGTCACGTAGTAGCGCGTCTCGCCGAAGCAGGTCGTCGGCAGACCCACCTTCTGCTCGTAGTGCAGCGACACACGTTGCCCCATCACGCGGTTGATCCGCTCGGCCACGACCTCGTCGGTCACCGTGAACTCGAACTTCTCGGGGATCGCACCGGGCATCGAGACCAGCGCGATCTCGCCCTCCCAGGTCTTGCAGAGCCACCCCTTCTTCGAGAACTTCTGGACCCAGCCCGCACGCTCGCCGCTCGAATAGCTCCAGTTAAGCACGACCGCGAAGTACAGCGCCGCGACCGCGAGCACGATCAGCAGCAGCGAGAGCATGAACTTTCCGAACGAGAATCCGGAGGTCTTGGCGGGAGTGGCCATGGCAGGGGGCGCGGAGGGGGATCGCCGATGCTAACACCCGCCTCCGGTCAGAACTCCGCGGAGGCGCCGCCGTCGATGTTGATGCTCGAGCCAGTCACGAAACTCGCGCGCGCCGACACGAGGAAGGCGATCACGTCGGCAGCCTCGTCGGCGCGCCCCACCCGGCCGAGGGGCACCGTCCGGCCCATGTCCTGGTAGAGCGACTCGGTGTCCACGCCCTGGCGGGCGGCCCGCGCATCGTGCTGGCCCGCGCGGACAAGCCCGATGCACACCGTGTCGACCAGGATCCCGTCGGGCGCCAGCTCCTTGGACAGCGCCTTCGACATCGCCTGCCCGGCGGCGCGCGACACGGTGGTGGGCATCGACTTGGCCTGCCCGATGCCCCGCGTGGCGCCGGTGATGATCGCCACCTTGCCTGCCAGCTCCAGATCCATGCCCGTCTCCTGTCGTGTCGGTTGTTCGGTGCGTCGGTCGTGCGCCGGGCCACCTCAGCCCTCGCCCGCCCGCTGCGCCGCCTCGCGCAGCCGGTCCTTCCGGCTGCGCCCCCGGCCCTTGATGCCGCCGACGCCCGGCGCCGCCGGCGCGGCGACCTCGGTCGGCTCGAAGCCCGGCACCCGCTCGCGCGGCACGCGTCGGCCCTGTCGGCGCTCGATCAGCCGGAAGTGCGCCTCGGTATCGGCGCTCACGAAGCTCACCGCGAGCCCGGCGGCCCCGGCGCGCGCGGTGCGTCCGATCCGATGCGTGTAGTCCGCCGCCGAGCGCGGCAGATCGAAGTTGACCACCACCGGCAGCCCCTCGACATGCAGGCCGCGCGCGGCGAGGTCGGTCGCCATCAGCACCCGCAGCGTGCCCGCGTCGAACTCGGCGAGCACGCGACTGCGCGTGCCCTGCGCCATGTCGCCGTGGAGCGCGGCCGCGCCGAGACCGGCGCGCCGCAGCGCCTCGGCCACGTGCTCGCTGGCGTGGCGCGTGGCCACGAACACCAGCACGCGCGACCAGGCGCGGTCCTCGACCAGATGGCGCAGCAGCCTCGTGCGCTGCGCCGCATCCACCTCGATCGCCTGCTGCACGATGGCCGGCGCGTCGCGCTCCTCCACCGTCGGCACGTCGACCTGCACCGGATCCTGCAGCACCGCGCGCGCCAGCTGCCGCACCGCCGGCGCGAAGGTCGCCGAGAAGAAGAGCCCCTGGCGACGCGCGGGCAGCAGGCGCGTGATGCGCGCGAGTTCCTCGGCGAAACCGGCGTCGAGCAACCGGTCCGCCTCGTCCAGCACCAGCATCCTCAGCTCGGCCAGACCGATCGCGTTGCGATCGAC
>JBIIPQ010000495.1:0-3306 GCA_044342535.1 Burkholderiaceae bacterium | reverse complement strand
TCGCTCAACATGCCGGCGGAGACGCGCAACTACGTGCCGAAGCTGATCGCGCTCAAGAACATCATCCAGCGATCGGACCAGCTCGGCCTGGCGCTGCCCGACATCCCGAACAAGCCCTATTTCGCGACGATCGAGAAGACCCGACCGATCGACCTGAAGCTCGCCGCGCAGTTCGCCGGTATGAGCGTCGAGGAGTTCGTCGCGCTGAACCCAGCCCACAACCGCCCGGTGATCGCCGCCAGCCGCAACAACGCGATCAGGCTGCCGGCCGACCGGGTCGAGCCGTTCGCCAAGGCGGTCGAGAAGCACGACCTCGACAACAAGCCCCTGGCCTCCTGGCAGCCGTACACGCTCAAGTCCGGCGAGACGATCGACGAGGTCGCGCGCCGCGGCGGGGTGAGCACCGCCGAGCTGCTGCGGGCCAACGGACTGCCGGCCGGCAAGAAGCTGCTCGCGGGCACGCAGGTCATCGCGCCGCAGGCCTCGGTCAAGGACGAGATGCAGGTCGAGTCCTTCGCCGGGCCCAAGGTCTACGAGCAGGTGACCGTGCCCGCGGTCTATCACCGCGTGGCCAAGCGCGACACCGTCGCCTCGGTCGCGGCCAACTACGGCGTGGGCGTCGAGCAGCTGCGGACCTGGAACGCTGGCGTGAAGAAGGCAGCGCCCGGATCGAGCCTGCTCGTGCGCCCGGCGTCCACGCAGACGGTGCTGACCACGGTCGACGGCTCGCGGCAGGTGCTTGCGCGCGCCGCGCTGCCGGCTGCGCCGGCGGTGCGCATCGACGAGTCGCCCGCAACCGTGCCCGCCGCGAAGACCACGGCTGGTGCCGCCGCAGTCGCTACGGTGGCCACGGCAGCGGTCGCGAAGGCGGCAGCGCCCACGTCGAAGCCGAAGCCGGCACCGACCGGCAAGGCGGTGGCCTCCGGCCGGGCGCAGACCAAGACCGCCCGCAGCGAAACCGCCCGCAAGGCCGCCCCGAAATCCACTGGTGCACAGACCCCGGTGCGCGCCGACTACAAGGGCACGAGCCGTCCAGCCGCAGTGGCGCCGGTGAAGGCCTCGGCGAAGCCCGACCCGAAGCGCCCGCGCACCTGAGCGCCGCAGCGCGACGCGAGCGCGGCCCGACCTGACCTGACGGCGGGACCGCTCCGATCGGGGCGGCACCGCCCCCGGAGCGCTCGGGCCGCGCCCCTCAGTGCGAGACGGCCGCCAGCAGCGTCCGGGTGTACTCGGCCCGGGGCGCGTCGAAGAGCGCCAGCGTCTCGCCGACCTCGACCACCTGCCCGTCCTTCATCACGATCACCCGGTGAGCCATCGCACGGATGACAGCGAGGTCGTGCGTGATGAACAGGTAGCTCAGCCCGTACTTGCGCTGCAGCCCGGCGAGCAGCTCGAGCACCTGCTGCTGCACCGACACGTCGAGCGCAGACGTGGGCTCGTCGAGCAGCATCAGCGCCGGCTGCAGGATCGCGGCACGGGCGATCGCGATGCGCTGTCGCTGCCCGCCCGAGAACTCGTGCGGATAGCGCGACAGCGCCGACGCATCGAGCCCGACCTCGCCGAGCATCGCGACGATCGCATCGCGTCGCGCCCGGGCGTCGAGCTCGGGCCGGTGCAGCGCGACGCCTTCGCCGACGATCTGCTCGATCGTCATCCGCGGCGACAGCGAGTTGTACGGGTCCTGGAACACCATCTGCATCCGCCGGCGCAGCGGCCGCAGCGCCGACTGCGAACGGCCGTCGAGGCGCTCGCCGTCGAAGCTCACCGTGCCCGAGGGTGTGCCCGAGGACAGCCGCAAGAGCGTCATGCCGAGCGTGGTCTTGCCCGAGCCGGACTCGCCGACGATGCCCACGGTCTCGCCGCGCCGCACGCTCAGGTCGACGCCCTTGACCGCATCGAAGGGCTTCTTCGAGAACCATCCCGAGCGGAACCAGAACCGGCAACCGACGCCTTCGCCGCGCAACAGCTCGGGGGTGGCGGGCGGCAGCGGCTCGACCGAGCGGCGCGGGCGGCTGTCGATCAGCGCGCGGGTGTACGGATCCTGCGGCGCGTCGAAGAGCTGCGCGGTCGGCGCCACCTCGAGCAGGTGGCCGCGCCGCATCACGCCCACCCGGTCGGCGAAGCGGCGCACCAGCGGCAGGTCGTGGGTGATCAGCAGCACCGACATGCCCAGCCGGCGCTGCAGGTCGTCGAGCAGCTCGACGATCTGGCGCTGGATGGTGACGTCGAGCGCGGTGGTCGGCTCGTCGGCCACCAGCAGCGACGGGCTGCAGGCGAGCGCCATCGCGATCATCGCGCGCTGGCGCTGGCCGCCGGACAGCTCGTGCGGATAGCTGTCGACGCGCCGCCCCGGCTCCGGGATGCCGGTCAGATCGAGCAGCTCGATCGCGCGGGCGCGGGCCGCCGAGCGCGACATGCCCTCGTGCAGCACCAGGGTCTCGCCGATCTGGTCGCCGATGGTGTACAGCGGGTTCAGCGCGGTCATCGGCTCCTGGAAGATCATCGCGATCTCCTTGCCGCGCACGCCGCGCATCTGCTGCTCGGTGAGCGCGCCGAGCTCGCGCCCGCCGAGGCGCACCTGGCCGCCGACGCGGGCGTCGCCCGCCAGGCGCAGCATCGCCAGGGCCGAGACCGTCTTGCCCGATCCGGACTCGCCGACCAGCGCGAACTTCTCGCCGCGGGCGATCGTGAACGACATGCCGTCGACCGCACGGACCGGCCCGTTCGGGCCGTCGAACTCGACGGTCAGCCCCTCGACCGACAGCAGCGGCGTGGCGACGCGAGAGGCCTCGTCCCGGGGCAGCGCGCTCATCGCCTCAGCCCCGCCGCGTGTCGAGGGCGGTGCGCAGCGCCTCGCCGATGAAGATCAGCAGCATCAGCGTGCCCACCAGCACGCCGAAGGTCGACAGCGTGATCCACCAGGCATCGAGGTTCGCCTTGCCCTGCGCCAGCAGCTCGCCCAGGCTCGCCGTCGACGGCGGCACGCCCAGGCCGAGGAAGTCGAGGCTGGTGAGCGCCAGGATCGAGCCGCTCATGCGGAACGGCAGGAACGCGATCACCGGCGTGAGGCTGTTGGGCAGCACGTGGCGGCGGATGATCTGCCACGACGACAGCCCGAGCGCGCGGGCTGCGGTCACGTACTCGAGGTTGCGGTTGCGCAGGAACTCGGCGCGCACGTAGTCCGACAGGCCCATCCAGCCGAACAGCGACAGGATCACCAGCAGGATCAGCACGCCCGGCTCGAACAGCGACGCGAAGATCAGCAGCAGGTAGAGCTCGGGCATCGAGCCCCAGACCTCCATGAAG
>JBIIPQ010000493.1:0-3332 GCA_044342535.1 Burkholderiaceae bacterium | reverse complement strand
TGCGGATCATGCGGGCGCGCCCGTCGGCGAGCGCGGCGCGCACGGTCTTCGTCACCGCGGGCTGCGCGCAGCCGCCGCCGATCCAGCCGTGCGCGATGCCCTCGGCGGTCGCGACAGCCTTGTCGCCCGGCCGCGCGGACGCGGGCGGCGCGACCCGCAGCACCGTGATCAGCGCGAAGGGCTGCTGCGCCGCACGCAGCCGCTGGGCTGCGGCGAGCACGTCGTGGGGGTTCGTCATGTCGGTCGTCCTTCTCGGGATGCGGGAGTCATTGCAGCGGCGCGGCCGCGAGGTCGCGCAGGCTGTTCAGGCGCACGAACCGCCCGATCAGGGGCCGCGCGGCCGTGATCGCCTCCGAGGCCGGCGGCTGCGGCGACGGATGGAACCAGGTGACGCGCGCCCCGCGTGCGCGGATCGTCGCGAGCTCCTGCGCGAGCCGCTCGGGCGGGTCCGCGTCGAAGCCGTCGGAGAGCACCCACACCCGAGCATCGCGCCCGAGCGCTCCGCGCACGTGGGTGCCGTGGAAGTCGGACAGGCTGGTCGCGATCCGCGTGCCGCCGCCGAATCCGGCCGACACCGCGTTGACCTTCTCCTGGACGGTCGGCGAGTCGCGCCGCAGCAGCGGCGTGACCTCGGCGAGCCGCGTGTGGAACACGAACACCCGCGCCTGCGCCGGTTCGACGAAGGCGCGCGCGATCCGCAGGAAGAGCTGCGCGTGCGTCTGCATCGAGCGGCTGACGTCGACCAGCACGTACAGGCGCGGCCGCTCGCGGCGAGGGCGCTGCCAGGCCGGTCTGACCGGTGTGCCGCCCGTGGCCAGGCTCGCGCGCAGCGTGCGGCGCAGGTCGAGCCGCGCGCCGCGCGGATGCGCGTGGCGGCGCCGCGTCAGGCGCCGGCGAAGCCGCCGCGCGATGTCCTCGGCGAGCTTCTGCAGCGTGGCGAGGTCCTGCGGCAGCCACTCCGACAGCGAGCGGTCGTGCAGCGCCTCGGTGCGGCTCGCGCCGCCCCGCGCGCGCGGTGCCGCGGCCTCCTCGGTCTCGCCGGCGTCCGTGTGAAGCGCGGTGTCGGCGGGGCGTGCACCGGGCGCACCGAGCGAGGTCTGCAGCGCCTGCACCACCTGGCGCAGGTCGCGAGCGGGCCGCGTGCGCTGACTGGTGCGCACCGTGCCCTTGAGCCGCTCGGGATGCCAGTAGCGCTCGAAGAGCTCGGGCCAGGCCCGCCAGTCGCGTGCGTCGCGGCAGGCGATCGCGCGCCAGCCGGCGTCGAGCGTCGCGGACCGCGACAGCGGCACCGCGAGTGCGGCGTGCACCATCGCCTGCTGCTCGGCCACGCCGACCGCCAGGCCGTGCTCGCGCAGCAGCGCGGCGAACCCGGCGATCGCCTCCAGCGGCGCGGCGTGCGGCGTGTCCATCAGCCCTTCTCGGCGACGCCGGCGCGCCGGCCCTCGAGCAGCTGGCCGAGCCGTTCGGGCGCCATCTGGAAGCGATCCTCGCGCGTCTTGAGCAGACAGCCGAGGGTCGCGACGAGCGCATGCGGGTCGTCGGGCAGCGCGCGCATCTTCATCCGGTGCAGCGCGCGGATCCAGTCGAGCGTCTCGGCCACGCCCGGCGTCTTGCCGAGGTCCTCGCGCCGCAGCCGCTGCACGAAGCTCACCGCCTGCTCGACCAGCGCGGACTCCGCCTGCGGCAGCGTGGCGCGCACGATCGCCAGCTCGCGCGCGAGGGTCGGATAGTCGAGCCAGTGATAGAGGCAGCGCCGTCGCAGCGCGTCCGACAGCTCGCGGGTGCCGTTGGAGGTGAGGACCGCCATCGGCACATGGCGCGCGGCGAGCGTGCCCAGCTCGGGCACGGTGATCTGCCAGTCGGCGAGCACCTCGAGCAGGAAGGCCTCGAAGGCCTCGTCGGCGCGGTCGACCTCGTCGATCAGCAGCACGCAGGGCTGCTCGCTCGCGATCGCCTGCAGGAGCGGGCGCTCGAGCAGGTAGTCGCGCGCGAACAGGTCGGCTTCCGCGGCCCGCGCGCCGTCGGCCTCGCTTACCCGGATCGCCAGCAGCTGGCGACCGTAGTTCCATTCGTAGGCCGCCTGCGCGAGGTCGATGCCCTCGTGGCACTGCAGCCGCACCAGACGGCGCCCGGTGGCGCGAGCCAGGCCGAGCGCGAGCGCGGTCTTGCCCACGCCCGCGTCGCCCTCGAGCAGCAGCGGCCGCTCGAGCTCGCCGGCCAGCCACAGCGTCGTGGCCAGCGCTTCGTCGCAGACGTAGCCCGCCTGCTGCAGCCGCTCGCGCAGCTCGGCGTCGGTCACGTCCGCTTGCCGCCGAACAGGCCGGCGAACCAGCCCTTGATGACCGTCCAGATCAGGCCCAGCGCGTTCAGTTCGGTGGCGACCGGCGCGGCCGGGGCGGGCGCTGCGGCGCGCTGCGGCGTCGCCGTGCCGGACGCCGCCGTCGCGAAGGCGCCCGCGTCGGCGGCCATCGCGGTCGCGCCCGCCTCGGCACCCGGGCCCGCATCGGTCCCGGCCCCGGCCGCGGCCGCCGTACCCGCATCCGCCGCGACCGGCACGGCCGCCGCCGCCGCGCGGAACCGATCCGCGAACTGCGCGAGCATCGCGTCGGCCACCGGCACCAGCAGCCGGTTGCCGAACTGCGCGAGCTTGCCGTTGACCTTGATCACCGCCTCGCCTTCGAGCGTCGAGCCGCCGCCGTCGGCCGGCACCACGCGCGCGGTCAGGTCCATCGAGGCCGAGGAACCGGACTTGTCGGCGCCCGCCCCCAGCATGCGCAGCGTGCGCGTCGACGGTTCGAGCTCGAGCACCTCGATGGTCCCCGCGAAGCTCATCGTCGCCGGGCCGACCTTGCTCTTGACCGCGCCCTTGTAGTGCGTGGCGTCGACCTGCTCGGTGATCTGCGCGCCCGGCATGCAGACGGCCGTCGCGTTGACGTCGGCGAGCACGGTCCACGCCTGCTCGACGGTCGCCGCGATCGGGTACTTCTTCTCCAGCTTGACTTCCATATCGTCCTCGTCTTCGGGGGCGCCGACGATCGGCGCCCCCCTCGCTTTCTACAGCGCGACGCCGCTTCGCTTGAGCTGCTGCCAGACGCGCCAGCTCGTGTGCGGCATCGTCATCTCGGTCACGCCCAGGTGCGCGAACGCGTCGACCACCGCCGACGTGAAGGTCGGAATCGACCCCACGTGCGGCGACTCGGCCACGCCCTTCGCCCCGATCGGATGGTGCGGGCTGGGGGTCACCGTGAAGTCCGTCTCCCACTTCGGCGTCTCGACCGCGGTCGGCAGGTAGTAGTCCATCAGCGTATTCCCGAGCAGGTTGCCCTGCGCGT
>JBIIPQ010000492.1:0-3334 GCA_044342535.1 Burkholderiaceae bacterium | reverse complement strand
CCAGCGTCGCGCCCTGCCCGAAGCCGATCGCCACGGTCTCGGCGGGGCCGATGCCGAGCGTTGCCTGCAGGCCGGCGATACGCTCGACGACCGTGCCGACGACCTCGTCCAGCCGCAGCGCGCCGCGGGTGTCCCGTCCGGCGGGGTCGAACCAGTCGGCCACGGCGCCGAATCGGCGTACGCCCTGCAGCAGCACGGCCGTGGCGCCGGGGAACTTGAGCTGCCAGGCGATTGCCACCGGCGCGAAGGTCTCGGGCGAGGAGCCCGCGCCGTGCAGGAAGACCAGCAGACGGCGCGGCGCGTTCGCCGAGATGGGCGGCAGCTCCAGCCAGACCTGTTCGGGACGCGGTTCGTCGGCCATCGCTTCGCCTACAGCACCATCCGGCCGAACGCCCAGCCGATCGCCGCCATCGCGGCGCATGCCGGGATGGTCAGCACCCAGGCCCAGACGATGCTGCCGGCCAGGCCCCAGCGGATGGCCGAGACATTGCGCGCCGAGCCGACGCCGACGATGGCGCCGGTGATGGTGTGCGTGGTCGAGACCGGAATGCCGCCGGCGGTCGCGACGAGCAGCGTCAGCGCGCCGCCCGTTTCCGCGCAGAACCCGCCCACCGGGCGCAGCTTCGTGATCTTCTGGCCCATCGTCTTGACGATGCGCCAGCCGCCGAACAGCGTGCCGAAGCCGAGCGCGAGGTAGCAGGCCGCGACCACCCAGCCCGGCAGGTGATCGGGCGTGGTCGCGCCCGCGGCGATCAGCAGCAGCCAGATGATGCCCATCGTCTTCTGCGCGTCGTTGCTGCCGTGACCGATGCTGTACATCGCCGACGAGGCCAGCTGCAGCCGGCGGAACCAGCGGTCGATGCGGCGCGGCGACGAGCTGCGGCAGAGCCACGAGACGACCAGCATCAGCAGCGCGCCGAGCAGGAAGCCGAGCAGCGGCGACACCAGGATGAAGGCGGCGACCGTCAGGATGCCCGAGGCGATGAGCGCGTCGACGCCGGCCTTGGCGATCGTAGCGCCCATCAGCCCGCCGATCAGCGCGTGCGAGGAGCTCGAGGGGATGCCGAACCACCAGGTGACGAAGTTCCAGGCCAGCGCACCCACCAGCGCGCCGAAGACCACGTAGTGGTCGACGACCGACACGTCGACGATGCCCTTGCCCACGGTCGCCGCGACCTTGAGCTCGAACAGCGCGTAGGCCAGGACGTTGAAGAACGCCGCCCACAGCACCGCGTGATAGGGCCTGAGCACGCCGGTGGAGACGACGGTCGCGATCGAGTTCGCGGCGTCGTGGAAGCCGTTCATGAAGTCGAACGCGAGCGCGAGCACGACCAGGAAGACCAGGACGCCGAAGCCCATGGTCAGATCGTTCATCGGCGGGGCTCCGATGCGGCGCGGGCCCGCGGGTCAGGCATTCTCGAGGACCACGCCTTCGAGGATGTTGGCCACGTCCTCGCACTTGTCGGTCAGCGACTCCAGCAGCTCGTAGATCGCCTTGAGCTTGATGACCTGGCGCACGTCCGACTCGTTGCGGAACAGCTTCGACATCGCCGAACGCATCACCCGGTCCGCATCCGACTCGAGCTGGTCGATCTCGCTGCACAGCTTCAGGATCGCTTCGGCGTTGTCCATGTTGGTCAGCATCGCGACCGCACTGCGCACCCGCTCGCAGCACATCTGCGACAGCGAGGCGAGCTGGATCGCCTCGGGCGTGACCGCCTGGATGTCATAGAGCATCACCGACTCGGCGACGTCCTGGGTCAGGTCGAGGATGTCGTCCATCCGAGAGATCAGCTGGTGGATGTCCTCGCGGTCGAACGGCGTGATGAAGGTTTGGTGCAGCAGCGCGAAGGTCTCGTGCGCGATCTTGTCCGCCGAGGTCTCGATCCGGTCGATCTCCTGAAGCGCGGACTGGCGCAGGGCTTCGTCGTCGTAGTGCTGCATCATGTGCACGAGATGGGCAGCGCCCTCGACGATGCGCTCCGCATGGGCGTTGAACAGGTCGAAGAAGCGGCCCTCGCGGGGCATGAGGCGGCCGAGCATGACGGGGTCCGGTGGGAGCGAAGGGCGGGCGCAGCGTATCAGAAACGGCCACCCGACCGGCCTGCGCCGCCCGTTCCGCGTCTCACGGAGCGGGCATGCCGGCGGCGCGGCGCAGCCGCTCGAGGTAGCGCTCGTTCGAGGGCGGGCTGCGGTCGCGCTGCGCTTCCCAGATCGTCTCGGCCAGTGCGTCGATCGCCCGGTGCGCGGCCTCGTGCTCGTCGCCGGTCGCCCGCAGCAGCGCCTGGAAGGCGTCGCGGATGCCCGGGGGCTGGTCGATCTGCAGCTGCTCGACCAGCGACAGGTGCAGACCGAGGTGCAGGAACGGGTTGGACCGGCCCGCCTCGGGCGGGAACTCCGCGCCGAGCGCGGCCTGCGGATCGGCCAGCAGTGCGTGGTATTCGGGATGACGCCCGATCCAGTCGGCGGCGATCGTCTCGAGCGGCGTCAGCGGCGCCGACTCGCCGTGCTTGCGCCAGGCGTCGCAGAAGAACCTGCGGACCTCGTCACGACTCGGGTTGAACATCGCGTTTCGGTGCCTTGCGGACCGGCGAGGTGCCGGGGGCGGGTGTCTTGGGGCGGTACGGGCACAGGTCGGCCACCGGGCAGCGCCAGCACTCCGGTTTGAGCGCCTTGCAGACGTAGCGCCCGTGCAGGATCAGCCAGTGGTGCGCATCCTGCCTGAACGTGGGCGGCACCGCCTTCATCAGACCGGTCTCGACCGCGAGCGGCGTCTTGCCGACCGCGAGCTTCAGGCGGTTCGAGACGCGGAAGATGTGCGTGTCCACCGCGATCGTCGGCTCGCCGAACGCGGTGTTCAGCACGACGTTGGCGGTCTTGCGGCCCACGCCCGGCAGGTGCTCGAGCGCCTCGCGGTCGCGGGGCACCTCGCCGCCGTGGACCTCGACGAGGATGCGGCACGCCTCGATCAGGTGCTTCGCCTTCGAGTGGTACAGCCCGATCGTCTTGATGTAGGACTCGAGGCCCTCCACGCCGAGCGCGAGGATCGCGGCCGGCGTGTTCGCGACCGGGAAGAGCTTGCGCGTGGCGGCGTTCACGCCGCGGTCGGTCGCCTGCGCCGACAGCAGCACCGCCGCGAGCAGCTCGAAGGGTGTCGTGTACTCGAGCTCGGTGGTGGGGGTCGGGTTGCCGGCCTGCAGCCGGGTGAACAGCGCGATGCGGTCGGCCACCTTCATCGGGGCGCCTCCAGCCGGGCGCGCGCCCGCGCGATCGCGGCCTCGACGGTCGCGCGCTTGCGCAGCACGGCGGCGTCCTGCGGCTCGGCCGCCAGCGC
>JBIIPQ010000127.1:0-10622 GCA_044342535.1 Burkholderiaceae bacterium | reverse complement strand
ACAGGAACGGGAGAACGTCCTGCGGGACGTGTTCGGCAACGACCAGGCCTACTTCCAGGCCGGCAACCCGCGCGGCCTGGCCGCCCGGAACGCGTCCGCGGTCCGCGACAGGCTGCCCCTGCGGCAGATCATCGGCACCGCGGACTTCAGCCTGGCCGACAATCGCGAGTTTCGCGCGCACCTGGTCGGCCTCGGCATTCCGGTGCAGTACCTGGAAGTGACCGGTGCCGGGCACAGCACGCTGCAGTTGATCGACGGGATGGGGGCGGCGTTCTGGCGCTTCCATGCGGCGGCGCTCGGTGCCGCTGCGCGCTGACGCCCGACATGCACCCGCCGTCTCGCGCTTGCGCCGCACCACCTGCACGACCCGCTCGGCGAGCGCGCGAGGTGAAGCACGAGACGGCGCTGCCGATCTGAGCGGCGGGCGTCTCGAAACCCCGACGTCCGGTCCGCCAAGCCCGACTGCCACGCTCGCCTATGGGCCGGGCGGAGGGCGGTACGGCGCACAGTGGCCTCGCTCCCCAATCCGAGGTGAACGCATGAACGAATCGTCGATCTCCCTTCCGGGCGCCTCCGCCCGTCCCGCGGCCCGCGTGCGCTGGTCCGATCGTCGCGGCTGGCAGTTCGGCAGCGCCGAATTCAACGTCGCCGCCCTGATCGTCCACCTGTTCGTCGGTCTGTTCCCGCTCGCGGCCTACGTGTTCGGCGGCTTCGCCGCGCCGTCCTGGCCCCGCGACTGGCCGCTGGCCACGGCGCTGTGGGGCGGCTTCGTCGCGCTCGGCTACCCGCTGTTCGCGATGCTCGAGTCGCGCTCGTTCTCGGCCTGGGTCCGCGGCCTGGAACCGGCGCAGCGCGCCGCCGAGCAGGCCGAGTATGCAGCGCGCGCCGCACTGGCGAAGAACTTCTGGTTCGGTGTCCTCGCCGCCTACGTGATCGCTGCGCTGATGGGCTTCGTGGTACGCGGCTGACGGTCCGCATCGACGGCGCGACGTCGGCCGAGCCGTTCGTCGGGCCGTCCGTCGGGCCGATCCCTCGGCCACGCCTGCGGCGACCCCTGTGCGTCCGAACCAGCCTCTCCGTGGTACACGATCGAGGTCGGAAAGCGCAGATCGTGCCTGCCCTTGGTGCGGCGCCGAACAGGCCGGTTCAGGTGCCGCAGTTCGGTGTTTCGTAGAGACGATCCCTGCCTGGATTCGCCCGGAACCGTGAGTCAGAGGTCCGGATGTCATCGATCGAAGCGCTCTTGCCCCACATGCGCGAGGTGCAGGTGGCCGAGCGTGACATGCGCGAGCTCGGCCTGGTCTGGCAGACGATCGAATCGGCCGCGGCGATCAGCTGCCCCGAGGAGGTCGCCTCGATCCTGCCCACGCTCAGCCGCACGCGCGAGCGCTTCGGCGCGCTGCACGATCGACATCCGGGTGCGCAACCTGTTCGAGAGGACCGCCGACGTCGGCTTTCTCGCGACCGACGACGTGATCCGCGCGTTCTGCGCCGCCGACGACGACACCCGGGCGGGGCTCGCCGGTGCGATGCGGGCACGGCTCGCGGACGACGTCCCGCTCGAGCGAAGCACCGACCCGCTGATCGCCGAGGCCGTCGGCTCGCACACCTGGCGCGAGCGCTTCGCGCCGACCGACCTGGTCGCCGGCCGCCGGGAGTTCGAGACCGCCGACGGCTACGACAACGGCGTGAGCGCGATGGTCGCGCTGCGCCTCGGGCCGCACGACCGGCGACGCAGCACGCTGTCCGAGGAGGCGCTGATCGTCGCGCCGGTCAGGCAGCGGGCACCGACCCTGGAGCTCGGTGTGTTGCAGGTCGGCGGCAACCGCTGCGCGCTGCCGGCGGACCTGCTGATGCAGGCCGTCTCGCACCGCGGGCTGGTGCGTGCGCCGTCCTCGCTGTCGCACTCGGTGGGCATGCTCGAGATCCAGGCCGAGGGCGCCTCGCGGATGATCCAGGTGATCTGCGTCCGCCGCCTGTTCGGCGTGAACGATCCGTCCCGGCACGGTGACGGCGTGGTGCTGGTGGTGCGCTCGGAGCGTGATCCGCGCATGCCGGCGCTCGGACTGCGCGTCGACGACGTGCTGTCGGTGCTCGAGGTGGAGGAGGCGCGCATGCAGGAGGTGCCGCTCGCCGGGCGCGAAGCCTGCGTGACCGGCATCGTCGACTGCGAGCTCGCCGCGGTGGCGGGCAAGCCGCAGCACGACGCACTGGTGCAGGTGCGGGACGTGCAGGCGCTGTTCGTGCTCGCGCGGCGCCCGGCGCGCCAGTGCCACCGCGCTCCCGGTGGCGGCTGCCGCGAGCTGAGGCGGCGGCTGCCGCGAGCTGAGGCGGAGGCGACTGGAGCGGGGCGCCAGGGCCTGCGGCGGGCGGTCCTGAGTGCCCCGGGCGGGCGGAGCGTGACGCCCCGGGCACCGGCTCGCGGTGGAACCGCCGCGCGCGACGCCCGGCGGTTCGTGCCAAACTCGACGTCTCGATTCCCCCCAGACCGGAACAGGAGACCCGATCCATGGCTGAAGCATTCATCGTCGCCGCCGCGCGCACCGCGGGCGGCAAGAAGGGCGGCCGCCTGTCCGGCTGGCACCCCGTCGACCTCGCCGCCCAGGTGCTCGACGCGCTCGTCGACCGCAGCGGCATCGACCCGGCGCTCGTCGAGGACGTGATCATGGGCTGCGTCGGGCAGATCGGCGAGCAGGCCACCGACGTCGCGCGCAACGCGGTGCTGGCCTCGAAGCTGCCCGAGCACGTGCCCGGCACCTCGGTCGATCGACAGTGCGGCTCGTCGCAGCAGGCGGTGCACTTCGCCGCGCAGGCCGTCATGTCCGGCACGATGGACATCGTCATCGCCGCCGGCGTCGAGAGCATGAGCCGCGTGCCGATGGGCTCGCCCACGATCCTCGCCGCCAAGAACGGCATGGGCCACTACATGAGCCCGGGCATCCGTGCCAAGTACCCCGGCCCGGACTTCAGCCAGTTCATCGGCGCCGAGATGATGGTGAAGAAGTACGGCCTCAACAAGGCGGACCTCGACGCCTACGCGCTGTCGAGCCACGAGCGCGCGATCGCCGCGACCAAGGCCGGTGCCTTCGCGTCCGAGATCGTGCCGGTCGCGGTACGCCGCGCGGACGGCTCCAACGCCGACGAGCAGCACACCATCGACGAGGGCATCCGCTTCGACGCGAGCCTGGCCGGCATCTCGGCGGTCAAGGTGCTGCAGGAAGGCGGCGCGATCACCGCGGCCAACGCCAGTCAGATCTGCGACGGCGCGGCCGGCCTGATGGTGGTCAGCGAGCGCGCCCTCAAGCAGTACAACCTCAAGCCGATCGCCCGCATCCACAACCTCACGCTGATCGGCCACGACCCGGTGATCATGCTCGAGGCGCCGCTGCCGGCGACCGAGCGGGCGCTGAAGAAGGCTGGCATGAAGATCGACGACATCGACCTGTTCGAGGTCAACGAGGCCTTCGCGTCGGTGCCGCTGGCCTGGCTCAAGGCGCTCGGCGCGGACCGCGACCGCATGAACGTCAACGGCGGCGCGATCGCGCTGGGTCATCCGCTCGGCGGCTCGGGCGCCAAGCTGATGACCACGCTGGTCTACGCGCTGCACACCCGCGGCAAGCGCTACGGCCTGCAGACGATGTGCGAGGGCGGTGGCCAGGCGAACGTGACGATCCTCGAGCGGCTCTGACGCGCTCGGGGTCGGCCGCGGGGCGCGCCGCCGGGTGACCGGAGCGCGCCCTGTCCGTTTCGGGACCCCGCGCGCTCCGATCAGCCGCCGCACGCCGCGCCGAGGGTCGGGCACCACGGGCGGCGACGCCCGGTAAGTCTTCGGTAAGTCCGACGCACTCAGGATGGCGTCTCTTCCAAAACCGAAGGACTCGTCATGTCCCTGCCCAGACTCCCTCGCCTCGCCGCGGTCCGCCTTCCCGCTGCGCTGCTGTGCGCGGCGCTCGCACCGTCGGCGGCGCTCGCCCAGCGCGCCGCGACGCCCGCCGACGCCCCGTGGTATGTGGTCCTGAACGGCGGCCTCGCGAGCGTCGACAACCCCGCCGTGGTCCTCGGCGGCGCCTCGGGACGGCTCGACGTCGGCTCGGGCACGAGCTTCGGCGGCGCGGTCGGCCGCCGCTTCGGGGAATCGCTGCGGGGCGAGCTGGAGATCAGCTACCGCAACAGCGCGCTCAAGGGCGCGAGTGTGCGGGGCATCGATGCCTCGCAGCCGGACGGCGACCTCGCGGCGCTCTTCCTCATGGCGAACGTCTACTACGATTTCGCGCCGATTCCGGCCGGGGTGGCCCGCTTCAGGCCGTACGTCGGCCTGGGTCTGGGGTACGCCCAGGAGGTGGACACGGACCTGAGCATCCGGGGCGCCGCGGCCCAGTTCTCCGGTTCCGGCGTCGCCTGGCAGCTCGCGCTGGGCGTGAACTGGGACTACGGTTCCCGCTGGATCGCCGGCGCGGGAGTGCGCTACACCGATGCAGGTCGCATCGACATGACCGGCACCGGCGCCGCCGCCGGGCAGACGCTCGACCTGCGATACCGGGCGTTCACCGCGGTGGCCAGCATCGGCTATCGCTTCTGATCCGTCGCGCACGGTGAGACGCGCGCGATGGGTCGACTGCTGATCGTCGAGGATCACGCCGGGCTCCGGGACCTGATGGTCCGGGGGCTCGCGCGTGCCGGCATCGCATCGGACGGCGCGCGAACCGCAGCCGAGGCCGACGCGTGCGTCGCGACGGTCCGGTACGCGGCGATCGTGCTGGACCGCGGACTGCCGGACGGGGACGGCGTCGCGTGGCTGCGGCGCCTGCGCGCCGACCAGGTCGCCGTGCCGTGCCTGATCCTCACCGCGCGAGATGCGCTGCACGATCGCATCGACGGGCTGGAGGCCGGCGCAGACGACTACCTCGCCAAACCCTTCGAGATGGCGGAGCTGATCGCACGCATTCGCGCGCTGATGCGTCGGCGGGAGACCTGGGTCGAGATCGCCGCGGCGTACGGGGACATCACCATCGATCCCGGCTCGGCGATGCTCCGCCGTGAACGGGCGTGCGTGAGCCTGTCGGCCGCGGAGCTCCAGATCATGCTGGCCCTGGCGCAGGCGCAGGGTGCGGTGGTCCGCCGCGGTACGCTGGAGACCGCGGCCTGGGGCCTGAGCGAGCCGGTGACGCCCAATGCGCTCGACGTCGCGCTGCATCGGCTCCGGCGCAAGCTGTCCGTGATCGGCAGCCGCCTGCAGCTGCGCAACATGAAGGGAGTCGGGTATGCGTTGGCGGAGTGCGACGAAGACACCTAGCCTGGCGCTGCGACTGGCGGTGGGGTTCGCGGCCGCCTTCGTCGCGGTCGCCTCGATCTACGCCGGCCTGCAGCTGGTGCTCGCCCAGCGCTTCGGCGGCCTCGTCACTCGCATGAGCATGGAGGGCCAGACCGAGGACTTCTTCGACGGCATGCGCTTCGACGCAGCCGGCGAGGTCGTCGGGGTGACGCTGGAAGGCGCCGAGGAGTACGGCTTCGATGCATTCCACGCCAACCTCAAGTACCGCGTGCTCGACGCCCGGGGACGCGTGGTCGCGAGCTCCGAGCCCGGCGGTACCTCGCTGCTGCCGCTGCTGCCCCTCGAGCAGCAGCGCGGCTTCTTCGGCCTCGTCCGGCTTGACGGGGTCGACTTCCACGTGGGCGCGTGGCAGCGCGAGGTGAACGGACGCCCGTACGTCGTGCAGCTCGGCCGCAGCGACCGCTTCGAGGAACTCGCGCGCCAGGCGATCGCACCGGCGATCGTGGAGACGGTCGCGCTGCTGGCCGGACTCTCCGCGATCGTGTTCTCGATCGCGGGCACCCTGGCGGTGCGCAGCGTGCTTCGACCCATCGACCGTGCGCTCGACGCCGCGTCCCGGGTGGGCCGCGACAACCTCGAGGCGCGCCTGCCCGAGACCGACATGCCTGCCGAGATCCGGCCGCTGGTCGGGTCGTTCAACGGGGTGCTCGACCGCCTGCAGGTGGCCTTCGAGGAGCAGCAGCGCTTCATCGCCCATGCCGCGCACGAGCTCAAGACCCCCCTGGCGATGATCCAGGCCGAGCTCGAGGCCGGCGAGGCCGCGGACCGGGACGCGATCCGGGCCGAGGTCGGCCTGATGAGCCGACGCGTCCAGCAGCTGCTCCAGCTCGCCGAGACCGCCGACGCGGCGAACCTTCGCCTGCAGAGCACGCGGATGGGTCCGGCGCTCCAGGCGGCGGTCGGCTACCTGTCGTGGAAGGCCGAGCGAGCGGAGGTCTCGATGTGGTTCGAGCAGCCGGCTGCGGACGTGGTGCGTGATGCCGACGAGAGCGCGGTGTTCGTGCTCGCGAAGAACCTGCTGGAGAACGCCATCGAGTTCTCCCCTCCGACCGGCGTGGTGTCGCTGAAGCTCGACCCCGACGGGTTCACGGTCGACGACGAGGGCCCGGGCGTGCGCGAGGCCGACCGGGAGCGTGTGTTCGAGCGCTTCTGGCGTGCCGCGGATCAGCGTCGAGCCGGGGCCGGGCTCGGGCTCGCATTGTGCAGCGAGATCGCGAAGGGGCACGGCTGGCGAATCGCCTGCCACGCGGCACCTTCTGGCGGAGCCCGTTTTGTCGTGACCTGGGACCGGGTGACGGATCGGTGACGCACCGATCGGGGTCCCGCCCACCGCGCCGGCGCGCGCTCAGAATCCCATGCGCAGCGACAGCCGGACGGTCCGTGGCTCGGCCGGATGCAGGTGCCGGTCGTAGACGCCGGCCGCGGGCTCGCGCGGCTGGGTTCGGTGATGCCGGCGTCGCCGACGAAGACCAGCTCGGAGTCGATCGCGAGCCACCACGCCGCGGCCGACGGCACGAGGCCGGCCGACGGCGCCCAGCGCACGCCGAACTCGTGGCCGAGGTCAGGCACCAGCGGCCGCACCGGCGAGACCGGGTCGCCGGTGCGCGGGTCGACGTGCGCGGTGCTGCCGCGCGCATCGTTGCTGTGAAAGCCGCGGCCCACGCTCGCGTAGGTCTCGAGGGTGTCGGCAGGCACGACCGCCAGCGCGAGCTTCGGCGAGACCAGGGTCGCGTCGGACCTGCGGCCGTTCTCCGGCAGCAACGCGTCGACGCGGTTCGACTGCCGGTCGACGCGCAGCCCGGCCACCATGCGGATGCGCTCGGTCCAGAACGTGGTGTGCTCGGCGAACAGGCCGGCCTGCGTCGAGACCACGTGGTCGCTGCGGACGGTGTCGAGCCGCGCGCCTGGGGCGGTCGGGCCGGGGAGTACCCGCGGCCGGGCGGGCCCGTGGCCGGCTTCGATTGACGCTTACGTCAACGTCAATTAGCCTTCGAGCGCCGGTTCGTCGGACAATCGCGTCGACGGGACGCGCGCGCGCGCCTCGGTCGCCGCCGACGCGAAGTCGGCCGGTGCGACGGTCCCGCCCCCTTCGGAGACGCTCCCCATGACCGACCTGTCCGACGCCAAGAAGCTCGCCGAGTACCGGATGACCCACAAGGTCCGGTTCGTCACCGCCGCCTCGCTGTTCGACGGCCACGACGCGTCGATCAACATCATGCGGCGCATCCTGCAGGGCATGGGCTGCGAGGTGATCCACCTCGGGCACAACCGCTCGGTCAAGGAGGTGGTCGACTGCGCGCTGCAGGAGGACGTGCAGGGCATCGCGGTGTCCTCCTACCAGGGCGGCCACGTCGAGTACTTCAAGTACATGATCGACCTGCTGCGCGCCAACGGCGCCGGCCATGTGAAGGTCTTCGGCGGCGGCGGCGGCGTGATCGTGCCGGCCGAGATCCGCGAGCTGCACGCCTATGGTGTCGAGCGGATCTACTCGCCCGAGGACGGCCAGAAGATGGGCCTGGCCGGGATGATCGGCGACATGATCGCGCGCTGCGACGTCGACCTCGCCCCCTACGCGCCGGCCGCGCTCGACGCGATCGTGCTGCCCGCCGACGCGAGCCCCGCCACCGAGGCGGGCCGCCAGACGATCCTGCACTCGCGCCGTGCGCTCGCGCAGCTGATGACCGCGCTCGAGAACGGCACGCCCCCGGGCGGGCTCGACGCCGCGGGCTTCGCCGCGATGCGCGCCGAGCTGCACACCCGCGCCGACACGGTCAAGACGCCCGCGCTCGGCATCACCGGCACCGGCGGCGCCGGCAAGTCGAGCCTCACCGACGAGCTGGTGCGCCGCTTCCGGCTCGACCAGGACGACGCGCTGCGCATCGCGATCATCTCGGTCGATCCGACCCGCCGCAAGTCGGGTGGCGCGCTGCTCGGCGACCGCATCCGCATGAACGCGATCGACCATCCGAACGTCTTCATGCGCTCGCTCGCCACGCGCGATGCCGGCAGCGAGATCAGCCAGGCGCTGCCCGACGCGATCGCCGCCTGCCGGGTCGCCGGCTTCGACCTGATCGTCGTCGAGACCTCGGGCATCGGCCAGGGCGACGCCGCGATCGTGCCGCTGGTCGACGCCACGCTCTACGTGATGACGCCCGAGTTCGGCGCCGCGAGCCAGCTCGAGAAGATCGACATGCTCGACTTCGCCGACTTCGTCGCGATCAACAAGTTCGACCGCAAGGGCGCGATGGACGCGCTGCGCGACGTCGCGAAGCAGGTGCAGCGCAACCGCGAGCTGTGGACCACGCCGCCGGACCGCATGCCGGTGTTCGGCACCCAGGCCTCGCGCTTCAACGACGACGGCGTGACCGCGCTCTACCAGGGCCTGCTCGGCCGGCTGGTCGAGCTCGGCCTGAAGCTGCCGCTGGCCGGCGTCGCCCGCGCGGGCGCTGCGGAGTACGCCGACGAGGCGAAGGTCGCGACGCCCGCGGGCGGGCGGCTCGCGCGGGTGGTGCAGCGTCATTCGAGCGCGCGCTCGGTGATCGTGCCGCCGGCGCGCGTGCGGTATCTGGCCGACATCGCCGATACCGTGCGCGGCTACAAGAAGAAGGCCCGTGCGCAGGCGCGTCTGGCCCGCGAGGTGCAGCAGCTGCGCGAGTCGGCGCGGATGCTGCTCGAGGACGACTCGACGAAGTCGGGTGCAGGCGACACGGTCACCGCGCTCGCGGTGCGCCGCGAGACCGATCTCGAGGCGGCCTCGCGCAAGCTGCTGGCGATGTGGCCGGACATGCAGCGCGCCTATTCCGGCGACGAGTACGTCGTGAAGATCCGCGACCGCGAGATCCGCACCGGCCTGACCTGGACCTCGCTGTCGGGCACCAAGGTGCGCAAGGTCGTGCTGCCGCAGTACGAGGACCACGGCGAGCTGCTCAAGTGGCTGCTGCTCGAGAACGTCCCCGGCTCCTTCCCGTACACCGCCGGCGTCTTCGCGTTCAAGCGCGAGGGCGAGGACCCGACGCGCATGTTCGCGGGCGAAGGCGACGCGTTCCGCACCAACACCCGCTTCAAGCTGCTGTCCTCGGGCATGCCCGCCAAGCGGCTGTCGACCGCGTTCGACAGCGTCACGCTCTACGGCAACGACCCCGGCCTGCGGCCCGACATCTACGGCAAGGTCGGCAACTCGGGCGTCTCGATCGCCACGCTCGACGACATGAAGGTGCTGTACGGCGGCTTCGCCCTGTGCGATCCCGCCACCAGCGTGTCGATGACGATCAACGGCCCGGCGCCGACCATTCTCGCGATGTTCATGAACACCGCGATCGACCAGCAGATCGAGAAGTTCGTCGCGCAGAACGGCCGTCCGCCGACCGACGACGAGGTCGCGAAGATCCGCGGCTGGACGCTCGCCAACGTGCGTGGCACGGTGCAGGCCGACATCCTCAAGGAAGACCAGGGCCAGAACACCTGCATCTTCTCGACCGAGTTCTCGCTCAAGGTGATGGGCGACATCCAGGAGTACTTCGTCCACCACGACGTGAGGAACTTCTATTCGGTGTCGATCAGCGGCTATCACATCGCCGAGGCCGGCGCGAACCCGATCAGCCAGCTCGCGTTCACGCTGTCGAACGGCTTCACCTTCGTCGAGGCGTACCTCGCGCGAGGCATGCACATCGACGACTTCGCGCCCAACCTGTCGTTCTTCTTCAGCAACGGCATGGACCCGGAGTACACCGTGATGGGCCGCGTCGCGCGGCGCATCTGGGCGGTGGCGATGCGCGAGCGTTATGGTGCGAATGACCGCAGCCAGAAGCTCAAGTACCACTGCCAGACCTCGGGCCGCTCGCTGCACGCGCAGGAGATCCAGTTCAACGACATCCGCACCACGCTGCAGGCGCTGATCGCCACCTACGACAACGCCAACAGCCTGCACACCAACGCGTTCGACGAGGCGATCACCACGCCGACCGAGGAGAGCGTGCGGCGAGCGATGGCGATCCAGCTGATCATCAACCGCGAATGGGGGCTCGCGAAGAACGAGAACCCGCTGCAGGGCAGCTTCGTCGTCGAGGACCTGACCGAGCTGGTGGAGGAGGCGGTGCTCGCCGAGTTCGAGCGCATCGCCGAGCGCGGCGGCGTGCTGGGCGCGATGGAGACCGGCTACCAGCGCGGCAAGATCCAGGACGAGTCGATGCACTACGAGCACCTGAAGCACACCGGCGAGTACCCGATCATCGGCGTGAACACCTTCAGGAACCCGCACGGCGAGACCACGCCCGAGACGCTCGAGCTGGCG
>JBIIPQ010000126.1:0-10624 GCA_044342535.1 Burkholderiaceae bacterium | reverse complement strand
CCGTGCCGCCGCCCGGTCGTGCCGCCGCCCGCTCTCGCGTCTGCGCGACGGCCCGCCGCCGGGCTCAGGCCGCGGCGACGCCCCGCTTCGCGAGCACGGCGACGAGGTGGGCGCGGTAGTCCGCCGTCGCGTGCAGGTCGGTGTTCAGCGACGCCGCGTCGACCTTCAGGCCGTCGAGCGCCGACGCCGACCAGCCGCGCGCGAGCGCCTGCTCGAAGGCCGTGACGCGGAACACGCCGGGGCCCGCGCCGGTGACCGCGACGCGCACGCCCGCCGGCCCGCTCGACACGAACACGCCGACCAGCGAGAAGCGCGAGGCCGGCTGCTTGAACTTCTGCCAGCTCGCCTTCGCCGGGATCGGGAACACGACCTCGACGATCAGCTCGTCGGGCTCGAGCGCGGTGGTGTAGACGCCGGTGAAGAAGTCGTCGGCGGCGATCGTGCGGCGGTCGGTGCGGACCGTCGCCCCCAGCCCGAGCACGCCGGCCGGATAGCAGGCCGCCGGGTCGTTGAGCGCGATGCTGCCGCCCAGGGTGCCGGCGGTGCGCACCGCCGGATCGCCGATCAGCGAGGCCAGGTGGGCGAGCGCGGGGATCGCGCCGCGCACGACCTCGCTCGCCGCGACCGCGGCATGCGAGGTGCCGGCGCCGACGACGAGCGCACCGGCCTCGACGCGGATGCCCTTCAGTTGCGGGATCCGTGCGAGCTCGACGAGGTCGCTCGGCGCGGACAGGCCCATCTTCATCGCGGGCAGCAGCGACTGGCCGCCGGCGAGGAAGCGGCCGTCGTCGGTGCCGGCGAGCGCGCGGGTGGCGTCGGCGACGGTGGCGGGACGGTGGAACTGGAAGTCGTTCATCGCATCAGGCTCCGTGCAGCGCGCGCCAGACCTTCTCGGGCACCAGCGGCATCTGCATCGCCTGGGCCCGTTCGGTGGCTCCCGCGCGGGCCAGGGCGTCGATGACCGCGTTGACCACGCACGGCGTCGCGCCGATCGTGCCCAGCTCGCCCACGCCCTTGACCCCGAGGGGGTTGTTGATCGACGGCACCGACTGGTCGAGCTCGGTGCGGAAGCTGCGCACGAGGTCCGCGCGCGGCAGCGCGTAGTCGCTCAGCGTGCCGGTGAGCAGCTGGCCCGAGTCGCGGTCGTAGACGACCTGCTCGCACAGCGCCTGGCCCAGCCCCTGGACCGCACCGCCGTCGAGCTGGCCGACGACGATGGTCGGGTTCACCACGCGGCCCACGTCGTTGACCGACGCGTACGAGACGACCTCGACCTCGCCGGTGTCCGGGTCGACCTCGACCTCGCAGGCATGGCAGCCGTTCGGCCAGGTGGGACCGGAGACGGCGCTGGTGGAGTCGACGTAGACGCGGCGCTCGGACTGCCTGCCCGCCAGCTCGAAGAGGCCGATGCGCCGGTCGGTGCCGGCGATCGAGAAGCTGCCCTCGTGGTACTCGATGTCCTTGGCCGAGGCCTCGAGCGCGTCGGCGGCGAGGTCCTTCGCCTGCTCGATCGTGCGCTGCGAGGCGACCCGCACCGCCGAGCCGCCGGTGAACAGCGAGCGCGAGCCGGCGCTGCCGAAGCCCGTGCCGCGGTCGGTGTCGCCCTGCACGATGCGCACCCGATCGATCGGCACGCCGAAGACGTCGACGGCGAGCTGCGCGTAGCTGGTCGCGATGCCCTGGCCCATCGCCTGGGTGGCGGTGTAGATCTCGATGAAGCCGTCGGCCGACACGTCGACCGTCACGCGCTCCTCGAACTGGTTGCCGCCCGTCCACTCGAGGAAGGTGGCCAGGCCCCGGCCGCGCAGCTTGCCGCGCGCCTTCGACTGCGCGGCGCGCGCATCGAACCCGGACCAGTCGGCCAGCGCCAGGCCCTGCTTCGCGATCGACGGGAAGTTGCCGGTGTCGTAGGTCTGCCCCATCGGATTGGTGTAGGGCATCTGCTCCGGCGCGATCATGTTGCGCAGCCGCAGCTCGCCCTGGTCGATGCCCATCTTGCGCGCGGCCGCTTCCATCAGCCGCTCGATGATGTAGATCGCCTCGGGGCGGCCGGCGCCGCGGTACGCGCCGACCGGTGCGGTGTGCGTGAGCACCGCGCGCAGGTCGAAGTCGATGACCGGCACGTGGTAGACGCTGGTGGAGACCCAGGGGCCGATCAGCAGCTGGATCACGACGCCGGTGGTGGTGGCGTAGGCGCCGACGTTGGCGTCGGTGCGGATGCGCAGCGCGAGGATCTTGCCGTCGGCGTCGAGCGCGAGCTCGGCGTGGCTGCGGCAGTCGCGGCCGGCGCGCCCGACGAGGAACTCCTCGCCGCGCTCGGCGGTCCACTTGACCGGGCGCCCGAGGGTCTTGGCCGCGAAGCCGACGACCACGTCGTCCTGGTAGGCGCCGGTCTTCATGCCGAAGCCGCCGCCCACGTCGCCGACGACCACGCGGGCCTGGTCCTTCGCGAGGCCGAGCACGTCGGCGACGGTGTCGCGCGAGCCCGAGGGCATCTGCGTCGACAGGCGCAGCGTGAGCTTGCCGGACTCGGCGTCGGGGTAGGCGAGCACGCCGCGCGGCTCCATCGCGACCGCGGCCACGCGCTGGTTCGTCAGGTCGAGCGCGACCACGTGCGCGGCGCGCGCGAAGGCGGCGTCGGACGCGGCGGCATCGCCGTGGCGGGCCATCGCGGCCCAGTTGTCGCCGGCCGGGCCCCAGACCAGCGGCGCGCCCTCGGCGAGCGCGTCCTCGAGGTCGACCGCGGCGGGCAGGTCCTCGTAGTCGACCTCGACGGCGTCGCGCGCCGCGCGGGCCGCGTCGCGGGTCTCGGCGACGATGGCGGCGACCGCCTCGCCGACGTAGCGCACGGTGTCGGTGGCGAGCGCCTGCAGCGGCGGCACGTTGGAGGGCTTGCCGTCCGGGCGCGGGAAGGGGCCGGGCGTGGGCATCGTCTTGACGCCGGCGGCGACCAGGTCGGCGCCGGTGTAGACGGCGATGACGCCGGGCATCGCGAGCGCGGCGCTCGCATCGATGGCGCGGATGCGGGCGTGTGCATACGGCGAGCGCAGCATCACCAGGTGCACCTGGCCGGGGAGCGACACGTCGTCGACGTAGCGGCCGGAGCCGGCGACGAGCGCCGGGTCTTCGATGCGGCGCACCGAGTGGCCGCTGCCGTAGCGGCCGGCGTTGACGTCGGCGGGGGCGGTCTGAGCCATGGGTCGGGCCTCGGGTGGGGTCACGAGCGCGAGCCGTCGAGCGCGACCGCGGCGCGGCGCACGGACTCGACGATGTTCACGTAGCCCGTGCAGCGGCACAGGTTGCCCTCGAGGCCGTGGACGATCTGCTCGTCGGTCGGCTTCGGGCAGGCGGCCAGCAGGCCGGCGGTGCTCATCACCATGCCGGGCGTGCAGAAGCCGCACTGCAGGCCGTGGCACTCGACGAAGGCCTGCTGGATCGGGTGCAGGCCGCCGTCGGGGGCGCGCAGGCCCTCGATGGTGGTGATCGCGCGGCCCTCGGCGGTGACGGCGAGCGTGGCGCAGGCCTTCACGGGCTGGCCGTCGAGCAGCACGGTGCAGCAGCCGCACTGGCTGGTCTCGCACCCGACGTGGGTGCCGGTCAGGCCGAGCTGCTCGCGCAGCACTTCGACCAGCAGGCGCCGGTTCTCGACCTCGGCCGAGGCGGGGGCGCCGTTGACGGTGAATCGGACGGTGGTCATGGTGCGTATCCGTATCCGGAAGGGAAACGCGCCGATGGTAGCGTCAAACGCTGCCGCGGCGCCTCTAAGTCCTCTTGTATTCGATCTCGACGAAGGCGAGCTCGGCCGTGCCGGCGTTGACCACGTCGTGCTCCACCCCCGCGAGCCGCGCGTACGAGTGTCCGGCCTTCAGCTCGAAGTGCGCGACGCCGTCGCCGGTCTCCAGCCTGAGCAGGCCGTCGGTGAGCGGCACCACCACGTAGTCGAAGCCGTGGCGATGGTGGCCGGTGCGGGCGCCGGGGGCGAAGCGCCATTCGGTGATGCGCAGCCGGTCGTCGTCGAGGTCGACGCGCGGCACGGCCATCAGGGGAGGCGTCATGGCGGGGGCTCCGTGGGGGACGGTCCATGCTGCCACGTCCGGGCCGCGCTCGCGCGCCGGGCCCCCCGGATCCGGGCCGCCGCTCACGCGATCGGCAGCTGCGGCGCGAAGGCGGCGTCCGCCGGGGCGTGGCCGGCTTCCGCGATGACGGTCGACAGGGCCTGCTCGAAGCGCCCGACCACGGCGTCCCAGCCGAGCGACTCCGAGACGGCGCGCGCCGCCGCGCTCAGCCGGCGGCGGCGATCCGCGTCCAGGGCGAGGTCGCGCGCGGTGGCGACGAAGGCCGCGCTGTCGCCGCAGGGCACGAGCGCACCGCAGACGTCGTGGCGCATCAGCTGTGCGGCCGCGGCATAGTCGAAGGCGACGACCGGCAGGCCGCTCGCCATCGCCTCGGTGGTCACGTTGCCGAAGGTCTCGGTCAGGCTCGCGAACAGGAACAGGTCGGCCGACGCGTAGTGGGCGGCCAGGTCCTCGCCGCTGCGCTGTCCGACGATCAGCGCGTCCGGCATGCGCGCCTGCAGGCTCGCGCGCAGCGGGCCGTCGCCCACCAGCAGCAGCCGCGCGTCGGGCCGCACCGAACGGATCGCCTCGAACGCGAGCTCGACGGTGGCGAGGTTCTTCTCCGGCGCGAGGCGTCCGACACAGGCGACGACCAGGTCCGCAGGGCCGATCCCCCACGTGGCACGCAGCGCGTCGCTGCGGCGCTCGGGACGGAACAGCAGCCGGTCGACACCGCGCGACACGACCCGCACCCGCCGGAAGCCGAGCGCCTCGAGCTCGCTGCGCAGGGCCTCGGTCGGCACCAGCGTGCAGCCGGCGCTGTTGTGGAACGTGCGCAGGTACGAGGCGATCGGGGCGCGCAGCCAGCCGACGCCGTAGTGGTCGCTGTAGGTATGGAAGTTCGTGCGGAAATCGGTGGCGACCGGCAGCTTCAGGCGGGTCGCCGCACGCAGGGCCGACCAGCCGAGCGGGCCCTCGGTGGCGATGTGGACGATGTCCGGACGCTGCACGGACCACAGCCGCGACAGCTTGCGCCGGGCCGGGATGCCCAGCTTCAGGTGCGGATACCGGGGGATCGGCAAGCCGTGGGTCAGCATCTCCCCGAAGCCGTCGCGGCCGCCGCCGTTCCCGGCGCCGTCGGCATCCTGCCGGGGGCGGATCAGGCGGATGTCGTGGCCGCGGTCGTGCAGACCGCCGACCATCCGGGCCAGCGTGGTCGCGACGCCGTTGACCTCGGGCGGCCAGGTCTCGGTGACGACGCTGATCCGCATCGGTCTCGATGACCGGGCGAAGCGCTCGATCACGATGTCCGGGTCCACGGCCTCGACGTCCATCGTTACATGATGCGCCCTCCGGACGACGGTTCGATGACGGTCGCGCACCGTCATGTAACCTTCATCGACGGCGTTCATGATCCGGTCACGTGACACGACGGCGTCGTCGGGTCGGCGAACCCATGAGGTCCCCGTGAAGGCTCTGCTCCAGGAACTCTCGACCCAGCGCTGGGACGACCACCGCTTCTACCATCACAGCCGCATCAACCAGGCGCTGCACTTCGTCAGCGCATTGTGCTTCATCGCCGCCTACCTGCTGGTGCTGGTGGACCCGGCTGCCGCGGCGCTGCTGGCCTGGGGCGTGTCGATGACGACGCGCCAGGCCGGCCACTTCTTCTTCGAGCCGCGCGGCTACGACCATGTCAACGAGGTCACCGACGAGTACAAGGAAGCGGTGAAGGTCGGCTACAACATCCGCCGCAAGGTGGTGCTGATGAGCGCGTGGGCGGCCGTGCCGGCGCTGCTCTGGGCGAGCCCGTCGCTGTTCGGCACGATCGAGCCGGCGAGCGGCTTCGGCGAGTACCTGCACGACGTCGGGATCGCCTGGTTCGCGCTCGGCGTCGGCGGCGTGCTGCTGCGCGTGCTGCAGCTGTGGATCGAGCGCGACCTCGCCACCGGGCTGGTCTGGGCGCTCAAGATCCTCACCGACCCGTTTCACGATGCCTTGCTCTACCGCGGCGCGCCCCTCGCGCTGCTGCGGGGCGAGCTGATCGACCCGATGCCGCACGCGCGGCGGCACTGAGCGGGCGGATCTGCCCGCCGGCCTCAGAAGCGGCGGCGCAGCATCTCGGTGAGCAGGGTGCGGCGGATCGAGCGGTTGCTCGCGTCGGGACCGTCCCACCAGCCGTCCGCGTGCATCGCGCGCGCCGCCGCGACGAAGCGTCCGACCATGGCCTCGAAGTCGTCGTCGCTCCAGTCGAGGCTGAAGATCAGCCGCCCCGTCCCCACCCAGCTCAGGGCCAGGCCGTGTTCGCGAAGGTAGAACTGCAGCAGCCAGTTGTAGCGGGCCGGACGCGTGTAGAGCACCGTCCAGATCGAGCTCAGGTTCGCCACCCGCACCGGCACGCCCGCCTCGGCGAGGCCGGCGTTCATCCGGGCCGTGCGACGGTTCCAGCGCTCGTCGAGGCCGTCGTACAGCGCACGGGTCTCCGGCCGCTCGAAGCGGTCGAGGAATGCATTCATCGCACCGATCACGTAGGGGTGCGAATTGAACGTGCCGCGGGCGAAGCAGACGTCGGCGGGTCGGTCGTCGCGCCAGCGCCGCATCAGGTCGTGCCGGCCGCACACGACGCCGACCGGCAGTCCGCCGCCCAGGGTCTTGCCGTAGACGACCATGTCGGCCTTGACGCGGAAGTACTCCTGCGCGCCGCGCCTTGCCAGGCGAAAGCCGGTGAACACCTCGTCGAGGATCAGCACGATGCCGCGCTCGGTGCAGACCTCGCGCAGCTGGCGCAGCCACTCGGCATACGCGGCGCGATCGACGCCGGCGGCGCGGCCGCTGTCCACGAGCGACGCGTCGGACGGCGCCGAGGCGTTCGGGTGCAGCGCCTGAAGCGGGTTCACCAGCACGCAGGCGATGTCGCGGCGGGTGCGCAGCACGTGCAGCGTGCGTGCGTCGCCCTCGCGCAGCGTGTAGGTCTCGCGCGGGGGCAGCGGGTTGCCCGGGCCGGGCTGCACGTCCTCCCACCAGCCGTGATAGGCCCCGGTGAAGCGGACCAGGTGCGAGCGTCTCGTGTGGTAGCGCGCCAGGCGGACCGCCTGCATCACCGCCTCGGTGCCGGACATGTGGAACGAGACCTCGTCGAGGCCCGAGAGCGCGCGGATCCGCTCGACCGCCTCGAGCACGCCCGGATGGTAGGCGCCGAGCACCGGGCCGAGCGCGCGGGCGCGCGCGGCGCCCTCGTCGATGCAGTCCTTGTAGGCGTCGTAGCCGAGCACGTTCACGCCGTACGAGCCGGTGAGGTCGTAGAAGCGGTTGCCGTCGAGGTCCTCGACCTGCACGCCGTGCGAGGCGGCCAGCACGCTGCCGGTCGCGAGGTGCTTGCGCAGGTACGGGCCGTACTGGAACGGCACGCGGTAGGTGCTGGTGAACTGCAGGTCGGACAGCGACGCTCGGGCCGCCGCGGTCGCCTCGAGCGTGCGGGGGCAGCGCTCCGCGAGCGATGCGGACAGGCGCGCGAATCCCGCTCGGCGGCGGGCGAGCACCTCGGGCCCGGCGCCGTCGGATCCGAAGAATGCGGCCTCGTCGTAGGCGTACCCGGGAATCTGTGCGACGACGCGCTTGGCCATCCGGGCATGCCCGGCCAGCGAGCGGTGCTTGGCCCGCGAGAGTTCGAGGCGGCGCTTGACGCGCGGCAGGGTCAGGGCGAGCGCGCCGAGCGCGATCGCGGAGAGTGCGTAGGTGTCGTCCATGCCGATGCCGTGGTGGTGTCGGCACCTGTCTACCCGTTCCAATTGACACGATCATGACCTTGCGTGCGCTGCGAGCCGTCTTCATGCAGGAAGACATCAACTTCCTCCTCACCAACCGCGTGCCGCGGATCGCGCTGACCCGTGCGATGGGGCGATTCAGCCGGATCCGCAATCCGTGGCTGTGCCGCGCGTCGATCGCGGTCTGGCGGCTGTTCACCGACCTCGACCTGAGCGACGCGGCGCCGGTCAGGTACCTCAGCCTGCACGACTGCTTCACGCGCGAGCTGGTGCCGGGTGCGCGGCCCTTCGATCCCGATCCCGCGGTGCTGGCGAGTCCTTCGGACGGCATCGTCGGCGAGTGCGGCCGCGTGGTCGACGGGCGGGTGTACCAGGCCAAGGGCTACCCCTATTCGATCGACGAGCTGTTCGGTCCGACCCAGGACACACGGGCGTTCCGCGACGGCTGCTTCGTGACGCTGCGCCTGACCTCGGCGATGTACCACCGCTTCCACGCGCCGCACGACTGCACGATCGAGCATGTCACCTACCTGAGCGGCGACACCTGGAACGTGAACCCGATCGCGCTCGCACGCGTCGAGCGGCTGTTCTGCCGCAACGAGCGCGCGGTGCTGCGGGCGAGGCTGCACGCAGGCGGACATCCGATCGCGCTGGTGCCGGTCGCGGCGATCCTGGTCGCGTCGATCCGGCTGCGGTTCCTCGACCTGCGCCTGCACCTGCGCTACCAGGGGCCCGACGAGATCGCCTGCAAGGCACCCGTGACGAAGGGCGAGGAGCTCGGCGGCTTCGAGCATGGCTCGACGATCATCGTGTTCGCCCCGCGCGGCTTCGAGCCGTGCGCGGGGGTCGAGCCGGGCGCGCGCATCCGCGCGGGTCGGCCACTGCTGCACCTGCCTGCGCTACCCTGAAGGTCGTCCCGATCGAGGGACGTCCAGGAGATCCGTCTTGCTGCAGTCGCTCGCCCGCCGCCTGCCGTTCTACTACGGCTGGCTGCTCGTGGCCGTGGTCTTCGTGTCGATGGGCGTCGCGGTCAACGCGCGCACCGCGTTCTCGCTGCTCTATCCGCCGATCCTCGACGAGTTCGGCTGGGACCGCGCGGTGACCGCCGGCGTGTTCTCGTTCGGCTTCCTGGTGTCGGCCATCCTGAGCCCGCTGATCGGCCGCACGATGGACTCGCGCGGCCCGCGCTTCGTCTGCACGCTCGGCGTGGTCGCGACCGGCGCGGGCCTGCTGCTCGCCACCCTCACGAGCCAGCCCTGGCACCTGTACCTGACGCTCGGCGTGGGCGTCGGGGCGGGCAGCGTGATCCTCGGCTACTCGGGCCAGGCGCTGTGGCTGCCGGCGTGGTTCGTGAGGCGGCGGGGCCTGGCGCTCAGCCTCGCCTTCGCCGGTGTCGGCGCGGGCTCGATCCTGCTGCTGCCGCTGATGCAGACGATGATCGAGCGCCACGGCTGGCGCACCGCCTGCATCGGCCTGGGCATCGTGACGCTGGTGGTGCTGGCGCCCCTGAACCTGCTGCTGCGCCGCCGCCCGGAGGACCTCGGGCTGCGGCCCGACGGCGACGCGGCGCCCCTGCCTGGCGCCGGTCCGGCGCGGCGCTCCAACATCGTCGACGCGGCCTGGGCCGCGACCGACTGGACGCTGGCGCGTGCGCTGCGCACGGCGCGCTTCTGGTGGCTGGCGCTCGGCTACTTCACCGGGCTGCTCGCCTGGTACCTGGTGCAGGTCCACCAGACCAAGTACCTGCTCGAGGTCGGCTTCAGCGCGCACGAGGCGGCCTGGGCGCTGGGCGCGGTCAGCCTCGCCGGCGTGCCGGGGCAGATCGCGCTCGGGCAGCTGTCGGACCGCATCGGGCGCGAACCGGTGTGGGCGATCGGCAGCCTGGGCTTCGTGCTGACCTACGTCGCGCTGCTGGCGCTGCCCTCGCACCCCAGCCCGCTGCTGCTGTGGACGATGGTGATCGTGCAGGGCGCGCTCGGCTACGGCGTGACCTCGGTGTTCGGCGCGATGCCGGCCGAGATCTTCGAGGGCAAGCATTACGGCAGCATCTTCGGCGTGCTGTCGCTGTCCTCGATCGCCGGCGGCGCGACCGGGCCGTGGGTGGCCGGCGCCATCCACGATGCGACCGGCTCCTACGCGCCGGCCTTCTGGCTCGCGATCGGCGCGTCGCTGCTGTCGATCGTCGCGGTCTGGCGGGCCTCGCCGGGGAAGGTGCGGGCGGTGGCGGGGCGGATCCGCCCGGCGTCCTAGGCCGGCACGCCCGTCATCGGCCCGGCGGGTCGCCGGCTTCGAAGGCGATGGTGCGGGGCTCGGCCAGCAGCCGGTCGGCCCACTTGCGGGCGACCTTCGCCATGCGCTCGGGTGCGACACCGAGCTGCGCCATCGCGACGCAGCCGTTGACCGACTCGAAGTACTCGGCGATCAGGCCGCCGCTCAGCCTGAAGCGGCTGATGCCGTCGATGACCACGCGCCGGCCGGCGAACTCGGGCACGGTCGACGTGAAGCTCGACAGCGACCACGCGTAGCCGGTGTCGCCCGCGCAGACCGGGTCGTGCATCCGCCAGCGGTAGTCGGGGCCGGCGTCGCGCCGGAAGAGCTCGACCAGCATCCGCTCGATCTCGGCACGGCCGACGTGCGGACCGTACACGTAGTCGTGGTAGGTCGCGTCGGGCGTGAAGCAGGCGGCGAAGGCCGCGCCGTCACCGGCTTCGGCGGCGTCCATCATGCGGTCGAGCAGGCGGGTGAAGTCGGTGGCGTCCATCGCCGGATCGTAGCGCAGGGCGTGCGGGCGCAGCGAGCGGCGAT
>JBIIPQ010000491.1:0-3352 GCA_044342535.1 Burkholderiaceae bacterium | reverse complement strand
GCCTATCGGGGCGCCGTGCGCACGATCTCGCTGCGCACGCCCACGACCGACGCCGCGGGGCAGGTCACGATGCAGACGCGCCAGCTCGAGGTCGCCGTGCCCAAGGGGGTGCGCCACGGCCAGCACCTGCGGCTGGCGGGGCAGGGCGCGCCGGGTCAGGGGGGCGCACCGGCCGGCGACCTGTTCCTGGAGATCGAGATCCTGCCGCATCCGGTGTTCAGGCTCGACGGTGCCGACATCCAGTTCGAGCTGCCGCTCGCGCCCTGGGAGGCGGCGCTCGGTGCCACCGTCACGGTGCCGACGCCCGACGGCAGCGTGCAGCTCGGCGTACCCCCTGGCTCGGGGCAGGGGCGCAGGCTGCGACTCAAGGGCAAGGGGCTGTCGGGCAAGGTGCCGGGCGACCTGTATGCGGTGCTGACCATCGCGCTGCCTCCGTCGGCCTCCGAAGCCGAGCAGGCCGCCTACCGGGCGTTCGCCCAGGCATTCGCCGGCTTTGACGCGCGCGCCGCGCTGGAGGTTTGAGGCCATGACGCAGTCGCACGTCCTCGCGAGCACCGTGCTCGTCGTCGAAGAGCAGGTGTCCTTCACGTTGCCGGCGCTGTGCCGGGCCAGCGGTGCCGAGCCCGAGCTGCTCGCGGCCCTGGTGGGCGAAGGCCTGCTCGAGCCGAGCGGCCAGGGTCTGGCCGATTGGGCCTTCGGTGGCGACGCCCTGCGGCAGGCGCGCCAGGCGATGCGGCTGGCTCGCGATCTCGATCTGGATCCGTCGGCCGTGGTCCTGGTGATGGGCCTGCTGGCCGAGATCGATCGCCTGCGCGGGCAGCTCGCGCGCCACTGACCCGGTGAGCACGTCCGCCCTGCGACACTCGCGCTCCGAGCGGTCAGCGGACCGGCCGGCGCCGCGGGCCGCTACCAGCCCTCGCTGCCCGGCTCGCCCTTGAAGGGCCCGACGAGCTCGGGCGTGATCCACCCGCCATAGAAGCCGCCGGGCTGGGCGCGGACCGGCGCACCCCCCACGCTGCACGCCAGCCCGGTCGCATAGAAGGCCACGCACGACGCCAGGGCCTCGGCTCCCGCCATCGGCCGCGGGTAGCTCCAGGCGACGGCGTCGATCCGGTCGTCGCCGTCGACCAGGCTCCAGTACTGCGCCGGTCCCTTCCATTCGCAGAAGGACGAGCCGGCGGCCGGGCGCAGCAGCTCGCGTGCGACATCGTCCCAGGGCAGGTAGAAGCCGGGCGGATGTGCGGTCTCCAGCACGAGCACGGCCCGGCGTGTCCGCGCCACCTCGCGCGGCCCCCACCGGACCACCACCTCGCGCGTGTCCTGCGCCAGCCGGGGCGGGCGCGGGAAGTCCCAGACGGACAGCTGGCCGGCCGCCGGCTCGGTGGCGAAGGGCGGCCGGACCTGGCCGCGCCAGCGCCAGTGCTCGCGTGCGGACGAGATCCAGGCAGGGAGGTCGCTCATCGGGGAGGGCTTCCGTTTTCCATCGAGGGACCGGTGAGCGGGCAGCGCTTGGCGATCCGGTACGATGCACTGCAACATCAGTCGGATCGCGGCTTCAGGGGCGCGATGTCGCCGGTCAATCGCCGGGGAGCGCGTCAGCAATTGGCCGCTCGTGCGACGACCTACAGCGTCCAGCGACGTTTCGGCAATGAGAAACGCCGGGTTTGTCCCGGCGTTTTTGTTTGCTGCTGTGGCCCGATCGAGGCCTATTGTGAGTTCTGGATGTTGGAAGCCTGTTTGCCCTTGGGCCCCTGCACGACGTCGAACTGGACCTTTTGGCCTTCTTTCAGCGATTTGAACCCATTCATCTGGATCGCGCTGAAGTGAGCGAACAGGTCCTCGCCGCCGTCATCGGGTGTGATGAAGCCGAAGCCCTTGGCGTCGTTGAACCATTTGACAGTACCGGTTGCCATAACCCTGCCGTCCCTGAAGCGTTATTTGAATGTGTCGGACCGCGGGAAGGCTCCCGCGAGCGCTGGCGGATTCTTTGTCAAAGGTCGGGGTACGTCAAGCTTCCAGGGCCCGGCCGTGGCGCCGACGGCCCTGCGTGTCGCAATCCGTGCCGGGGAACCCCGATCGAATCGCTCAAGGTTGTGAATCCCTGCACAGACTCCATCAAAGAGTCAGGGCGCCTTGTTGCAGGGCAGGCCCGACCCGATAGAATGGTCGTCGCCATGGCCACATCGCGTGATCCCTCGACCGTCCTCGAGAAGAAGGAGGCTCGGCTCAAGCCGCCTCCGATGTATGAGGTCGCTCTGCTGAACGACGATTACACACCGATGGAGTTCGTCGTCGGGGTGCTGCAGAAGTTTTTCGGTATGGGTCGCGAGAAGGCGACCCAGGTGATGTTGAAGGTCCACCGCGATGGGCGGGGCGTCTGCGGGCTGTATCCCAAGGACGTCGCGGCCACGAAGGTGGAACAGGTTAGCGGATACTCACGCCAGCATCAGCACCCTTTGCAGTGCGTGATGGAGGAAGCATGATCGCGCAAGAGTTGGAAGTCAGCCTGCACATGGCCTTCGTCGAAGCGAGGCAGCAGCGGCACGAGTTCATCACCGTCGAGCACCTGCTGCTCGCGTTGCTGGACAACCCGTCTGCAGCGGAGGTGCTTCGCGCCTGCGCCGCCAACATCGACGACCTGCGCAAGAATCTCGGCAATTTCATCCGAGAGAACACCCCGGTCGTCCCCGGCAACGAGGAGATCGACACGCAGCCCACCCTGGGCTTCCAGCGTGTGATCCAGCGGGCGATCATGCACGTCCAGTCGACTTCCAACGGCAAGAAGGAAGTCACCGGGGCGAACGTGCTCGTCGCCATCTTCGGCGAGAAGGATTCGCACGCGGTCTATTACCTCCATCAGCAGGGCATCACCCGGCTGGACGTGGTCAACTTCATCTCGCACGGCATCACCAAGACGCCGCAGCCGAAGGAGCAGGCCAAGGAGGAGCCGCAGGAGCAGGGCGAGGAGAACGCCGCGGCCACCCAGCAGGGTGCGCTCGAGCAGTTCACCACCAACCTGAACGTCTCGGCCAAGGAAGGCCGGATCGACCCTCTGATCGGGCGCGAGTCCGAGGTCGAGCGCGTCATCCAGGTGCTGTGCCGCCGGCGCAAGAACAACCCGCTGCTGGTCGGCGAGGCCGGCGTGGGCAAGACCGCGATCGCCGAGGGCCTGGCCTGGCGGATCACCCAGGGCGACGTGCCCGAGGTGCTCGCCGAGTCGTGTGTCTTCTCGCTCGACATGGGCGCGCTGCTGGCCGGCACCAAGTACCGGGGCGACTTCGAGCAGCGCCTGAAGGCGGTGCTCAAGCAGCTCAAGGCCAACCCGCACGCGATCCTCTTCATCGACGAGATC
>JBIIPQ010000125.1:0-10647 GCA_044342535.1 Burkholderiaceae bacterium | reverse complement strand
GGGGACCCCGGGGGGGCCCCGACGGGCGGTTCGGCACGGTCGGCGGCGCCCGCGATGCGTCCCGGGCACGGCGTGTCGCGCCCGGCTCAGGCCGGGAGCAGCGTGTCGAGGCCCCGGGTCAGGTCGGCGATCAGGTCGTCCGGGTGCTCCAGCCCGACCGAGAGCCGGACGAGCTCGGGCTCGATGCCCGCGAGCCGCATGCCGGCGTCGTCGAGCGTCCCGGCCCACATCGCCGCCGCATGGACGATCAGCGACTCGACGCCGCCCAGGCTGACCGCGTGCTGCGGCAGCCGCAGGCCCGCCACGAAGCGGGCGGTGTCGTCGTAGCCGGCGCGAAGGCGCAGGCCCATCACGCCACCGAAGCCGCTCATCTGACGCCGGGCGAGCGCATGCTGCGGGTGGGAAGCGAGCCCCGGGTACGAGACCGACGCGATCGCGGGATGCGCGGCGAGCGCCTGCGCGACCGCGAGCGCGCTCTCGTTGATGCGGCGCACGCGGACCGACAGGGTGCGCATCCCCCGCAGCAGCAGCCAGGCATCCATCGGCGAGAGCGTCGCGCCGAGCACGATCTGCGTCGACCAGAGCCGCTCGATCGTCGCCGCGTCGCCGACCACGACGCCCGCGGTGAGGTCGTGGTGACCGCCGAGATATTTCGTCGCGCTGTGCACGACGAGGTCGGCGCCGAGGGCGAGCGGGCGCTGGTTCAGTGGCGTGGCGAAGGTGTTGTCGACGACCACGGTCGCGCCTGCCGCATGCGCGAGCGCCGCGACGGCGGCGAGGTCGGTCAGGCTGCAGTCCGGATTCGTCGGCGACTCGAGCATGACCATCGCTGCTGGCCGGGCGAGCGCGCGGGCGAAGGCTCCGGTGTCGGTCTGGTCGACGAACTCTGCCGACACGCCGAAGCGCGCGAGCAGTTCGGAGAGCAGCTTCGTCGTGCCCATGTAGTGGTTGCGCTGCGCGACGACGCGGTCGCCTTGCTTCAGCAGCCCGAGCGCCACCGTCGAGATCGCGCCCATGCCGCTCGCGGCGACGAGACCTGTCTCGGCCCCTTCGAGGTCCGCGACGATGCGCGCGATGCGGCGGTGCAGCGGGTTGCCGTAGCGCGTGTAGTAGCGCTCGTGCATCGGCTCCGAGGCCATCCGTGCGAAGGCCTGCGCGTCCTCGGCGCTGAACGTTGCGGACCACGGGATCATCGGCGTGACCGAGCTGCCCTCGTGCAGCGCATCGTCGGCATGGAGCAGCAGCGAGTCGGGATGCAGCGGCGGGGTGTGGGTCATCGCGGGGCGGTGGTGCACGGTGGGCCGTCATTGTGCCCTTCGGGGCAAACTCCCCGGAAACCCGCACGTCAAGGGCGTCGCTGTGGGAAAATTCTCGCGCCGATAGGCCGCGCGGCGCCCATGTCTGTAGAATCGCGCCCTTGATCGGGCTGGCAGGGAGAGGCTGCGGCCTTCGTCACAGCTCGACATACCGACACAAGCAGAGACACCCATTTCCGAGAGATAGACGGAGGTCGCCAATGAACAAAAGTGAACTGATCGAGACCGTGTCCGCAGAGGCGGACATCAGCAAGGCCGCGGCCGAGCGTGCGCTGAACGCCATCGTCGCCGCTGTCGAGAAGGCCGTGACCAAAGGTGACCGCGTGACTCTCGTCGGCTTCGGCACCTTCTTCTCGAGCAAGCGTGCTGCGCGCACGGGCAAGAACCCGCGCACCGGCGAGAAGATCAAGATCGCCGCCGCCACCGTTCCCAAGTTCTCCGCCGGTGCCGCCTTCAAGGCCGCCGTGAACAAGAAGAAGGCCAAGTAAGGCCGACCGCCGGCCGCCTGGAGCGTGCCGTGCGAGTGCAGCAGACGCCCCCGACGGGGGCGTTTTTTGTTTCAGGCCTCGGTGCCGCGCAGGCGACACGCAGCGCGTCACGCCAGGCGCAGCGCGAGCACGCCCGTGACGATGGACGCCGCCCCCGCCCAGCGCATCGCACCGATGCGCTCCTTGAGCAGGCCTCGCGCGATGAGCAGCGCGAACAGCACCGAGGCTTCGCGCAGCGCGGCCACGAGCGCAACGGGTGCATGGGTCATCGCCCACAGCGCGATGCCGAACGCGAGCATCGACGCGATGCCCGCGAGCCGCGGCGTCGCGCCCCGCTCGCCGAGCACCACCACGCCGAGCAGTGCGGTGAACATCGGCGCGCTGCCACGCATGATCGGGTAGGCGAAGCTCGGGTCGCTGCTGCGGTGGGCGCCGGCCAGCGCGTGGCAGTACACGCAGTGGACCGCGGTCGATGCGGCCAGGCAGAGCATCGCGGTGGGGCCCGGGCAGGGCCCCAGCATCAGCACCACCCAGGCCGGCAGCGCGAGCCAGGCGTGGATCAGCGTGGTCTCGAGCAGCGGATCGCTACCGTGCTTGACGAGGGCATTCCAGCCCGCGTGCACGGCGGCCGCGAACAGCACGGCGAGCGTGACTTCCCAGCTCAACGCGCCGGCTCCGGCATCGGCCGATTCGACACCGGGGCACGGCGGCTGTCGACGCGGCGTGCCGAGGTCCGGGGCCCGTGCCCGGGCGCGCGGGCCGGGTGCACGGTGCGCGCTACCATCGGACCGGGATGTCGATGCAGGAGACAGGGCGATGCAGACGCAGGCAGCACCGGGCCGCGGGGCCGACGGCACGATCGCGATCGACTGGGGCTCGTCGCGCCTGCGCGCCTGGCTGATCGACCGCGACGGCACGATCCGCGACCGTCGCGCCGGGGATCACGGCGCGATCGGGCTGCCTGCCGCACGCTTCGACGCGGTGCTCGCCGAGACCGTCGGCGACTGGGCGGTGGCGCGTCCCGGTGCGCCGCTGCTGGCCTGCGGGATGGTCGGCGCACGCGGCGCCTGGGTCGAGGCGCCCTATGTCGACCTGCCCGCCGGCGTGGACGCGATCCGCGACCGGCTGGTCGAGGTGCCGACCTCGCTCGGGCGTCCGCTGTCGATCGTCGGCGGCCTGCGCACCCGCGAGCCCGACGTGCTGCGCGGCGAGGAGACGCAGGCCCTGGGCACCGGGCTGGCCGACGGGCTGCTGTGCATGCCCGGCACGCATGCGAAGTGGCTGCGGCTGCGCGACGGCGTGATCGACGGGTTCGGCACCTGGTTCACCGGCGAGCTCTACGACCTGCTCGGCTCGCACGGCAGCCTGGCGAAGGCCTTCGGCGAGGCCGCGCCGCTCGACGAGGCCGGCTTCGACGCCGGTGTCGCGCAGGCGCTCGAGCCCGGCGCGGACGCGGGCTGGCTGCATGCGCTCTTCACCTTCCGTTCGCGGATCGTGGGGCAGGGCGCCTCGGGCGCGAGCGAACGCTCGCGGCTGTCGGGATGGCTGCTCGGCACCGAGCTCAGGCAGGCGCTGGCCGGTCCGTACGGCGCGCCCGACGCGGATCGCATGCTGCCGCTGGTGCTGGTGGCCGATGCGCGCCTCGCCGGGCTCTACGAGCGGGCGCTGCCTGCGGTGCTCGCCGTCCTGCCGGCCGAACGCCGCGAGCGGCTGCCTCGGGCTTTCGTGCGGGCGGATGCCGATTGCGCGGCGCGCGGGCTGCACCGGATCGCCACGGGGGCCTGATCAGCGTGATGCGGGGTCGTCCGCGTCCAGCAGGCGCTCGACGCGGGCCAGCCGGGCGTCGTCGTCCGCGGCCGGCGGCGTGGCCGCCGCCGCACGCGGACGCCGGCTGACGCGGAAGATGACCGCCGCACCGATCGCCAGCAGCACCGCCGGCCCGGCCCAGAGCGCGAGGTTGCGCGCCGACAGCACCGGCCGGTACAGCACGAACTCGCCATAGCGATCGACCAGGTGCGACTTGATCTGCACGTCGTCCTTGCCGGAGGCCATCTGGCGCAGCACCTCGTTGCGCAGGTCGATCGCCAGGTCCGCATTGGAGTCGGCGAGCGTCTGGTTCTGGCACACGAGGCAGCGCAGCTCGCTCGCGAGGTGGCGGAAGCGCTCGCTCTGCAGCAGCTCGCGCTCCTGCTCGGGCGGCACGCCGGACGGCGCCGATCGTGTCTGGGCGCCCGCGCCGAGCGCCGCTGCGAGGAGCAGTGCGCCGAGCGCCGCGCGCGCCGCTGCGCCCGTCTTCATCGTCACCCTCGCCTCGGGCCTCGTCCTCGCGGTCACTTCGTGAGCTCCCGCACCAGCGGCAGCAGCTTGCCGCTCACCACCTCGGGTGTCAGCGGGCCGACGTGCTTGAAGCGGATGACGCCGGCGCGATCCACGAGGAAGGTCTCGGGCACGCCGTAGACGCCATAGTCGAACGCGACGCTGCCGCTGCGGTCGGCGACGACGACGGTGTACGGATCGCCGTGCTTGGCGAGCCAGCCGCTGGCTGCGCGCGCCTCGTCCTTGTAGTTGAAGCCGACGATCGGCAGCGTGCCCTGCTTCGACAGCTGCAGCAGCACCGGATGCTCGACCAGGCAGGGCACGCACCAGGACGCGAACACGTTGAGCAGCCAGACCTTGCCGGTCATCGACTGCGGCGTCCAGGCCTGTTCGGGCTGCGCGAGCAGCGGCAGCGTGAAGGCCGGCGCTGCCCGTCCGATCAGCGGCGAGGGGATCTCGCGCGGGTCCTTTGACAGTCCGCGCATCAGGAACGCCGCGAGAATGGCGAACAGGATCGCCGGCACCACGAACTTGAGCGAGCGCATCGTCCCGGCGGTCCGGTCAGGCCACGGCACCGACGCGGCGCGAGGCGGCCTCGGTCGCGCGGCTGGCACGGTAGCGGCGGTCCGAGATCGCGATGAAGCCGCCGATGGCCATCATGAAGCAGCCGGCCCAGATCCAGTCGATGAAGGGCTTGACCCAGGTCTTGATCGTCCATCGGCCGTCGGGCAGCTGCTCGCCGAGCGACACGTACAGGTCGCGGGTGAATCCCGAGTCGATCGCGGCCTCGGTCATCACCATCTGCGTCGTGGTGTAGAAGCGCTTCTCGGGCAGCAGGTCGAACAGCACGCGACCGTCCCTGGAGACCTGCACGCGCGCCTGCGCGGCGCTGTAGTTCGGGCCCGCGATCTCCTTCATGTCGAGCAGGCGCAGCTCGTAGCCGCGCACGCTGACCGTCTGGCCGGGCCCGAGCGCCGCGTCGACCTCGACGTCGAGCGTCTTGACCGCCGCCACGCCGATGCAGAACACGCCGACCCCCGCGTGCGCGACGATCATGCCCCAGAAGCCGCCGGGCAGCGCCCGCAGCCGCGCCGGCCACGTCGGCGCCTTGACCTGCGATGCGCGGTCGATCACGGCCACCACGCTCGCGACCATCAGCCACAGCCCGAGGAAGATGCCGATGGCGAAGGCGATGGCGCCGAGCGCCGAGCCGCTCTGGGTGCCGCCGAAGCGACCCGACGCCAGCACGAAGCCGACGGTGGCCAGCACCGCCACCGCGAAGGCCCACTTCAGCCGGCGCGCGAGCTCGGGGATCGGGGCGTCGCGCCAGCGCGCGATCGGGCCGATGGCCATCAGGAACGCCGCCGGCGCCATCACCGGGAAGAACACCGCCTCGAAGTAGGGTGGGCCGACCGAGATCTTGCCGAGCCCGAGCGTGTCGAGCACCAGCGGGTACATCGTGCCGAGCAGCACCGAGCCCGCGGCGGTCGCCATCAGCACGTTGTTGGCGAGCAGGTAGCCCTCGCGCGAGCTGCCGCGGAAGGCGACCGGCGCGAGGTTGCCGGCGATGCCGGGCCCGCGGACCGCGAACAGCACCAGCGAGCTGCCGACCACGACGACCAGGAACGCGAGGATGAAGACGCCGCGGGTCGGATCGGTCGCGAAGGCGTGGACCGAGGTGAGCACGCCGGAGCGCACGAGGAAGGTGCCGAGCAGCGACAGGCTGAACGCCGCGATCGCGAGCAGCAGCGTCCACGCCTTGAAGGCGCCACGCCGCTCGGTGACGACCAGCGAGTGGATGAGCGCGGTGCCGACCAGCCAGGGCATGAACGAGGCGTTCTCCACCGGATCCCAGAACCACCAGCCGCCCCAGCCGAGCTCGTAGTACGCCCAGGCGCTGCCGAGGGCGATGCCCATCGTGAGGAAGCTCCAGGCGGCGGTGGTCCAGGGCCGCGCCCAGCGGGTCCAGGCGGCATCGACGCGCCCGCCGAGCATCGCGGCGATCGCGAAGGCGAAGGCCACCGAGAAGCCGACGTAGCCCATGTAGAGCATCGGCGGATGGATCACCATCCCCGGGTCCTGCAGCAGCGGGTTCAGGTCGCGCCCGTCGGGCGGCGGCGGGAACTGGCGCAGGAACGGGTTGGAGGTGAACAGCATGAACGCGAGGAAGCCGATCGCGATCAGGCCGAGCACGCCGATCACGCGGGCGCGGAACACCGGCGGCAGCGCGCCGCCGAACGCGTTGACCGCCGCCGTCCAGCCGGCGAGCATCAGCGCCCACATCAGCAGCGAGCCCTCGTGCGAACCCCACGACGCGGCGATGCGGTAGGCGGTGGGCAACTGCGAGTTGGAGTTGTTCGCCACGTTCACGATCGTGAAGTCGTTGCCGACGAACGAGCTCGCGAGCGAGACGAACGCGAGCACGATCATCGCGAACTGCGCGTTGGCCGCGTTGAAGCCGGTGCGCATCCAGGCGACGTCGCCCCGGGCCGCGCCCAGCAGGCCGGCGACCGCCTGGACCAGCGAGATCGCCAGGGCCAGCCACAGCGCGAAGTGTCCGATCTCGCCGATCATTGTGCTTTCACCGTTCCCGACTGCATCGGATGGCCCGCCTGCTTGAGCGCCTCGGCGGCCTCCGGCGGCATGTAGTTCTCGTCGTGCTTGGCCAGCACCTCGGAGGCTTTGAAGACGCCGTCGGCGCCGATCGTGCCCTGGGCGACCACGCCCTTGCCTTCCTTGAAGAGGTCCGGCAGCGTGCCCCGGTAGACGACCGGGATCGCCTGCACGTTGTCGGTGACCTTGAAGCGCACGTCGATGCCCTGGCGCTGCAGGCTGCCCGGTTCGACCAGCCCGCCGACGCGGAACGCGCGACCCTGCGGCGCCTCGTTGCGCGAGACCTGGGTCGGCGTGAAGAAGAACACGATGTTCGAGGACAGCGCGTAGAGCACGAGCCCGACCGCGGTCGCGAGCACCGCGAGGCCGACGGCGATCCAGGCGAAGCGCTTCTGGCGGGGCGTGAGCCCGCGCGGGGCGGACGGGGTGGCTGCGTTCATCGGTGTGCTGCGTGGGTCTCGGTGGTGCGGGGGGGGGCGTGCGCGGGGCTCAGTCGCCGCGCTCGTCCTCGTCGAACTCGCGCTCGCTGCGCACGCGGGCGATCGCGCGGCGGCGGCGCTGCATCAGCGCGACGAGCTCGATGACGATGGCCACCGCGGTCAGCCCGTAGGCGGCGCCGATGAAGGTCCAGTGGAGGTCGGCCATGCAGAGGGCTCGCGTGTCGGTGGACGGTCGGGGAGAGTCGGCGTTCAGGCGAACAACTGACGCACCCAGCGTGCGTGCCGTTCCCGCTCGAGGATGATCGAGCGTACCCGGTGCAGCGAGGCGGCGATGGTGTACATCCAGGCGGCCAGGCTCATCAGCAGCATGCCGGTGAGCATGGTGGCGGCCATCTTGGGTGCGGCGGTCAGGCTCACGCTCGCGCCCTGGTGCAGCGTGTTCCACCACTTCACGGAGAAGTAGATGATCGGCACGTTGACCACGCCGACCAGCAGCAGCAGCGCGCCGGCCCGGTCGGCCCGCTGCTCGTCCTCGATCGCGGCGACCAGCGCGATGTAGCCGATGTAGAGGAACAGCAGGATGAGGGTGGAGGTGAGCCGCGCGTCCCAGACCCAGTAGGTGCCCCAGGTCGGCCGGCCCCAGATCGCGCCGGTCCACAGGGAGATCGCGGCCATCAGCGCGCCGGTGGGCGCGAGCGCGCGGCACATCATCGCCGACAGCCGGGTCCGGAAGCCCAGGGTGAGCACCGCGTAGGCGGCCATCACCAGGTAGGTGAACATCGCCATCCAGGCCGAGGGCACGTGGATGAAGATGATCCGGTAGACCTCGCCCTGCTGGAAGTCCTCGGGGGCGATGCCGAAGCCGACGTACAACCCCGCCGCGGCGAGCGCGACCGCGAGCGCGGTGAACCACGGCGCGAGGCGTCCGGCGAGCGGATAGAAGGTCTGCGGGGCGGCGAAGCGGAAGGCGTTCATGCGGGGTCGGGTCGTCATTCGACCGAGATGCGCAGCGCCTGGGCCGCCACGGGCGGAGCGGCGAGCGCGACCACGAGCATACCAGCGGCGAGCAGCGCCAGATGGGCCCCCGGGGACAGCCCCGAGGCCTGCGCCTCGACGGCGCCGGCGCCGAACACCAGCACCGGGACGTAGAGCGGCAGGCAGAGCAGCGTGACCAGGGTCGGGCCGGCCTTCAGGCCGAGCGTGAGCGCGCCTGCGATCGCGCCCAGCCCGAGCAGGATGGGCGTGCCCAGCGCGAGGGAGGCGAGCAGGACCGGCAGCGCGTCCATCGGCAGCGAGAAGGCCACCGCCAGCACCGGCGTCAGCACGATCAGCGGCAGCCCGGTGACCAGCCAGGCGGCGATCAGCTTGCCGGCGACCACCATCGGCAGCGGGCGGCCGCTGGCGATCATCGCGTCGAGGGTGCCGTCGGCATGGTCGTGCTCGAAGAGGCGCGGCAGCGCGAGCATCGTGGCGAGCAGCGCGGCGACCCAGATCACGCCCGGGCCGATGCGCGTCAGCCATTCGCGCTGCGGGCCGACCGCGAGCGGGAACATCGAGCAGGCGAGCGCGAAGAAGCCGAGCACGTTGAGCGCGTCGCTGCGCCGGCGCAGCGCGAGCTTCAGGTCGCGCCGCAGCGCCCAGGCGAGCGTGCCGAGCTCGGTCACGCCGCGGCCTCGGCCGGCACGGCCGTGCCCGCGCGGCCGCGCCGGGGGGCGAAGGCCTCCAGGCGCAGTTCCTGGACGCGGCCGGATTCGGGGGCGACCGGCAGGTGGGTGGCGACGATGGCGGCTCCGCCCCGCGCCAGATGCTCGCCGAGCATGCGCACCAGCAGCGCGCTGCCCTCGGCGTCGAGCGCCGCGCTCGGTTCGTCCATCAGCCACAGCGGGCGCACCGGGCGGTGCAGGGCGAGCGCGAAGCGCGCGAGCGCCAGCCGCTGGCGCTGGCCCTGCGACAGCCGCCGGGTCTCGATGTCGCGCTGGCGCGCGAGGCCGACCGTGGCGAGCGACTCGCGCAGCAGGGCGCCCGCGTCTCCGGGTGCGACGGTGCCGTCGAGCGCGGCGGACAGCTCGAGGTTCTCGAGCGCGGTCAGCTCGCCCTTGGCGCCGCTGGCGTGGCCCTGGTAGAGCGCCACCGCGCACAACGCGCGCGGGCGCAGCGGCCGGGGCGGCGTGCCGACCGACAGGCTGCCGGCGGCGAGCGGGGCGAGCCCGAGCAGGCCGCGCAGCAGGCTGCTCTTGCCCGAGCCGTTGGGACCGAGCAGGCGCAGCAGCCCGCCGGCCTCGAGCGAGAACGACAGGTTCGAGAACAGCCGACGCTCACCGCGCGACAGCGCCAGGCCCTCGGCCCGCAGCCCGTCGAACGCGGCCGGCGTCACTCCACCACCGCGTCGATCAGCACCCGCAGCCCGGTCGCGCCCGGCTTGACCGGTTGCGAGGCACCCTGCAGGTCGCCGGGCCGGGCGCTGGCCTCGCCGCTGCGCGAGACCCGTGCGATCACGACGACCTGAGTGCCCGGGGGGACCGTCGAGAGGCGGGCCATCGGGCTCATCGCCAGGCCGTCGTCCAGCGTGAACTCGAGGGGCAGGTCGCTGCCGCGGGCGCGCAGGACGGCGACCGGCGGGCCCACCGGACGGCCCTCGGCGTCGAGCGTGCGTGCCACGACGAAGACGGTGGCGCCCGGGTCGAGGCGGTCCGCGATCCGGCGCTCGATGTCGATGCGCCCGCGCAGCGCCGCGGCCTTCGAGGCGGCGACGTCGGCCGAGGGCGGCGTGCCCGCGGCGCTGCCGCCGGCCGCCTGGGCGTTCGGGCCGGAGCCGCCTGCGGCCGCGCCGCCCACGCCGCCCACGCCGCCCACGCCGCCCACGCCGCCCACGCCGCCCACGCCCGCCGCCGAGGCCGCTGCCGCTGACGGGGATCGGGCCGCGACCTGCGGCGGCCGGCCGGCCTGCAGGTCGGCCAGGAAGCCCGCCACCTGCCTGGCCTGCTCGGAGTCGGCCGGCAGCACCTCGAGCAGCCGCTTCCACAGCACGATCGCGGCCGGGAAGTCGTTGCGCCCGACCTCGTAGGCGCCTGCGAGCGCGAGCGCCTTCGGGTTGCGCGCGTCGATCGCGAGCGCCTCGCGGATCAGCGCGATCGGGCGGCCCTCGAGCACGGCGCCCTGGGCCTGCGCGAGCGCGTCGGCGTAGTCGACGCGGACCTGCGCGTCGCCGGGCGCCAGCGACATCGCCCGCTCGAAGGCGTCGCGGGCCTCGTCGGCGCGGCCGCGTGCGAGTTCGGCGCGGCCGAGCAGCCGCCAGGCGTCGAGGTCCTTCGGCTCGCGGGCGAGGCGCGTGCGCAGATCGACGACCAACTCGTCGAGCGAGGCCGGTTCGCGCGGGGCGCCGGCGAACTCGGGCGAGACCGACTCGGGTGCGCCGGCCAGCAGGTAGAGCCCGAAGGTCGGCACGATGAGGACGACCGCCAGCGCGGCAGCCGT
>JBIIPQ010000490.1:0-3365 GCA_044342535.1 Burkholderiaceae bacterium | reverse complement strand
CCGCTACGGCGGGGTGCTCGACGACGAGATGCTGATGGCGCTGCCGCCGTCCTACCTGCCGAAAGCGATCGCGGGCATGCACGCGCTCGCGAAGAACGGCTTTCGCTATCCGTTCCCGCAGTACGGCATCCAGCAGGACGTGCGGGACGGGATGTCGGCGAGCTATCCTTCGCGAAAGGAGACGACATGACCGAGCACGACCGCTTCCGCGCCGCCCGCGACCTGCTGCTTGCCCGCCGCACCGACCTCGATGCCGCCCGCGCCGCGTTCGCGTGGCCCGCGCTCGAGCGCTTCAACTGGGCGACCGACTGGTTCGACACGGTCGCCGCCGGCAACGACGCGCCCGCGCTGCACATCGTCGAGGAATCGGGCACCGAGGCGAAGCTGAGCTACGCCGAGCTGTCGCGGCGCTCGACCCAGGTCGCGAACTTCCTGTCGGGCCTGGGCGCGAAGCCGGGCGACCGGATGCTGCTGATGCTCGGCAACGAAGTGCCGCTGTGGGAGACCATGCTCGCGGCGATCAAGCTCGGCGTGGTCGTGATTCCGGCGACGCTGCTGCTGTCCGGCCCCGACCTCGCCGACCGCCTGGCGCGCGGCCGCGTGCGCTGGATCCTCACCAACGCCACCGGCGCGGCGCGTGTGGCCGAGACGCCTGCCGATGCGCTCGACGGCGTCGGCTGCATCCTCGCCGGCCCGGCGGGCCGCGACGCGGCAGGCAAGCCGCCCGCCGGATGGATCGACTACCGCGAGTCGGAGCAGGCAGCGACGGTGCTCGCCGCGGCGCCCGTGCTCGGCGTCGACGCGCCGCTGCTCGAGTACTTCACTTCGGGCACCACCTCCAAGCCCAAGCTCGTGCGCCATTCGCGCCAGAGCTATCCGGTCGGCCACCTGAGCACGATGTACTGGCTCGGCCTGCAGCCGGGCGACGTGCACTGGACGATCAGCTCGCCGGGCTGGGCCAAGCACGCCTGGAGCTGCTTCTTCGCGCCGTTCAACGCGCAGGCCTGCGTGTTCGTCTACAACTACGCGCGCTTCAGCGGCCCGGCGGTGCTCGACACGGTGGTGAAGTACCGCGTGAAGACGCTGTGCGCGCCGCCCACCGTCTGGCGCATGCTGATCCAGGAGAAGCTCGGCGACTGGAAAACCTCGCTGCGCGAGGCGATCTCGGCCGGCGAGCCGCTCAACCCCGAGGTCATCGAGCAGGTGAAGGCGGCCTGGGGCCTGGAGATCCGCGACGGCTTCGGCCAGACCGAGACCACCGCGATGGTGGGCAATCCGCCGGGACTGCCGGTCAAGTCCGGCTCGATGGGCAAGCCGCTGCCGGGCTATCCGGTGGTGCTGCTCGACCCCGACGGCACGCCCGGCGACGAGGGCGAGATCTGCATCGATCTGGCCCGCCGGCCGGTGTCGCTGATGCAGGGCTATGCCGACGACGTCGAGAAGACTGCCGAAGCGATGCGCGACGGCTTCTACCACACCGGCGACGTCGGCTCGCGCGACGCCGAGGGTTACATCACCTACGTCGGCCGTGCCGACGACGTGTTCAAGGCCTCGGGCTACCGCATCAGCCCGTTCGAGCTCGAGAGCGCGCTGATCGAGCATCCGGCGGTGGCCGAGGCCGCGGTCGTGCCCTCGCCCGACCCGGTGCGCGGCTTCGTGCCCAAGGCCTACGTGATCCTCGCGCCCGGCCACGCGCCGAACGCCGAGACCGCATGCGCGATCTTCGGCTTCCTGCGCGGGCGCGTGTCGGCCTACAAGATGATCCGCCGAATCGAGTTCTCGGACCTCCCCAAGACCATCAGCGGCAAGATCCGCCGGGTCGAGCTGCGCGGCCAGGAGAAGGGGCGTCCCGACGCCGGCGCGCGCAACGCGAACGAGCACCTCGAGGAGCAGTCGCGCTGAGCGCGCGGCCAGCATGCAAACCAGCACGACGACCACGACGACCATGACGACGATCACCGATGCCCGATTCGACGCGGTCGAGGCCGCGATGCGCCGCTGCGTGGACGGCGGGCTGCTCGCCGGCGCCTCGTGGGCGATCCTGCGCGGCCGCGAGGTGGTCGACGAGCGCTGCATCGGCTTGGCCGACATCGAGGCCGGCATCCCGCTGCGCCGCGATCACCTGTTCCGCGCGTTCTCGAACACCAAGCTGTTCACCTCGTGCGCGGTGCTCGCGCTGGTCGAGGACGGTCGCATCGGCCTGGACGATCCGATCGGCACGCACATTCCCGAGCTCGCGTCGCTGCAGGTGCTGCGCCCCGGCGCGACGCGGCTCGACGACACCGAGCCCGCGCGCCGGCCGATCACGGTGCGCCACCTGCTGTCGCACTCGGCCGGTCTGTCCTACGGTCTGCTCGACCCCGGCACGATGATGTATCGCGCGTACACCGAGCGCCGCGTGCTCGGCGACGGCCGCTCGCTCGCCGAACTGGTCCGGACACTCGCGACGCTGCCGCTCGCCTACCACCCGGGCGAGTCCTGGGAGTACTCGATCGCCATCGACGTGCTCGGCCACCTGATCGAGGTGGTCAGCGGGCAGCGGCTGGGCGAGTGCTTCCAGGCCCGGATCCTGGACCCGCTCGGCATGCAGGACACCGGCTTCGTGATCCCCGAGTCCGAGCGCTCGCGGCTCGCCGCGCTCTACGTCGGCGTCGACCTGCTCGATCCGACCCAGCCCGGACTGCGTCGCATGGACGACACGCCCTACCCCGGCGCGTACATGAAGCCGATGCCGCGCCAGTCGGGCGGCGGCGGTCTGGTGTCCTCGCTCGGCGACATGATGGCGCTTGTGCGGGCGCTGGTGCCGGGCGGCCCGACGCTGCTGCGGCCCGAGACGCTCGAGGCGATGCGGGTCGACCAGCTGGCCGACGGGGTCTGCGTGGGCTTCCCGATGACCGGCCCGGTGCGCGGCAAGGGGCACGGGCTGGCGGGCGCGGTGACCCGCTCGCCCTCGCCGCTCGATCCGCCGGGCTCCACGGGCGCGATGCAGTGGGGCGGCATGGCCGGCACGCACTGGTGGATCTCGCCGGACCAGGGGCTCGCGGCGGTGCTGATGACGCAGCGCTACATGGGCTTCTGGAACCCGTACTGGTTCGAGTTCATGAAGCGGGTGTGCGCCGCGGCCTGAGGTGCGCTCAGAAGCCGTGAAGAAACCGTAGCGAGCAGGCCCGAGCCGGCGCCGAGGAACGCAGCCGTACGAGCAGTACGGCGAGCACCGCAGGCGTCGGATCGGGACGCGCAGTAGGTTTATTCACGGCTTCTCAGTGGGTGTAAACGAAAGCATGTGCTCGCCCGTTAAGCGCTGATCGAGGCAGCATTCGACGAGGCGGGGAATGGCGACGAGCAGCGCGAAGAAGCAGGCGGGA
>JBIIPQ010000489.1:0-3366 GCA_044342535.1 Burkholderiaceae bacterium | reverse complement strand
GCCGTAAGGCCCTTCGAGCGCCATTTCCCAGCCGTTGAGCGCGGCCGGCGGCGGTTCGCCCTTCCAGCCCAGGCGCCGGCCGTGCGCGCGCGTCGCGCTGCCGTCCGGGTCCGGCCGGATCGACCCCTCCAGCACGATTTCCGCCGTCGCGGGCACGCGCAGTTCGCTGCCCAGGCATTTCACCAGCTCGGTCTTCGCGCCCCGCAGCAGGCCCGCGAACTGATACTCCGACAAGGTGTCAGGCACGGGGGTCACCGCGCCGAGGATCGTGGCTGGGTCGCAGCCCAGCACCACCGCGATGGGGAAGGGCACACCGGGATTCGCTGCCGCATGCTCGCGGAAGTCGAGCGCGCCGCCGCGATGCGCGAGCCAGCGCATGATCGTCCGGTCGCGGCCGATCACCTGCTGTCGGTAGATGCCGAGGTTCTGCCGCGTCTTCGCGGGGCCGCGGGTGACGACCAGCCCCCAGGTGATGAGCGGCGCGACGTCGCCCGGCCAGCAGGTCTGCACCGGCAGACGTCCGAGGTCGAGGTCCGAGCCCTCCCAGACCTGCTGTTGGCAGGGCGCGCGCGAGACCTCGCGCGGCGCCATGTTCAGCACCTGCCTGAGCACGGGCAGCTTGTCCCAGGCGTCCCGCAGCCCCTTGGGCGGCTCGGGCTCCTTCAGGTAGGCGAGCAGCTGGCCGATCTCGCGCAGCGCCGTGACCGAGTCCTGCCCCATGCCGAACGCGACCCTTGTCGGGGTGCCGAAGAGGTTGGCGAGCACCGGGAACGCACTGCTTCGGCCGTCCTCGACCGGCCGCTCGAACAGCAGCGCCGGTCCCTGCGCCCGCAGCACGCGATCGGCGATCTCGGTCATCTCGAACCGGGGCGACACAGGGGTCACGATGCGCCGCAACTCGCCCTTCGACTCGAGCTGGGAGATGAAATCGCGGAGGTCTGCGTAGCGCATGGGACAGCGGGCGGAGCCGATCGTCTGAACAAGCGGGGAATCTTCGCACAGCCCTTCGGTTGACCCGATCCCGTCCGCTGGTACAATCCGGCCATCTCACCGGCCCTTGGACTCATGGGCCACCCCGGGCGGACAGGATCCGTCTAGTGTCAACGGATCGCTCCTTCAGAGGGCGACCACCCGCGCAGTGAAAGGACTGTGCATCGGCGCACAACGCGCCACGCCGAGCGGCGAGCCCCACGGGAATGACCCGAGGGCCCGCTCGAAAAAAGACGGCCGCAGGCCGTCGCGGGACCAGGCAGCGGAAGTCTGCCGATGTGATGGATCCAACCTGCCGGGTTCGGCGGGTCACGCAGCGTCATGCTGCACGGGAGTACTGATGTCGGAACAACGCAGGATCGACCTGCTGTTCGCCGCGACCGTCAGGGTGCTTTCGCTTGCGCGTCTCGCGCGGCGATCGGCCCCGGCACTGGCGATGGCTCTGGTCATCGTCGTTGCGGTGCACGGCACGCTGGGCGGGATCGACGTGGCGTCGGTGCCGCGGCTCGCCATGGATGTGCCCGAGGGCTATCTGTCGGCGGCCCAGCGCACCGCGAGTGCCGGCTCGCCCGCCCCGGAGGTGCGCATGCGGACGCGTGCGGACGAGTCCGTCGAGGACGAACCGGTGCGCGCGCTGCCCCCGCTCGACCGCGAGCAGCAGAACATCGCACGCTTCATCGCGACGCGCTATCGCGTCGGCGTCGACGCGACCAGCGAGTTCGTCTATCACGCCTATCGCGCGGCCCGCGACATCAAGGTCGATCCGATGCTCGTGCTGGCGATCATGTCGGTCGAGTCGAGCTTCAATCCGAAGGCGCAGAGCACCGCCGGCGCACAGGGTCTGATGCAGGTGCTGACCCGGGTCCACGCCGACAAGTTCCGCCCGTTCGGCGGGATCCCGGCCGCCTTCGATCCGGTGGCGAACATCCGTGTCGGCAGCGCGATCCTCAAGGAATACATCAACCGCGAAGGCTCGGTCGAAGGTGCGCTGAAGTCGTACGTCGGCGCGGCGCTCGCCGAACACGATGGCGGCTACGGCGTGAAGGTGCTGAACGCACGCGAGCGGATCGCGGCCGCGGCGGCCGGTCGTCCGATCCCGGCCGAGGTCATCGCGGCGCCGGTCCGGGTCGAGCCGGAGCCGACGATGCAGCCGGTGTCGCGGATCATCGAGACGCGCACGCCGCTGCCGCCCGAGGAGCCCCGGCCCGCGGCGCTCGAGCCGGCGAGCGGCGGTGCCGAGGCGCGCGACCATCATGTGCGCAATGCGGTCGCGCCGAGCCCGGGCAGGCCGGCAGGCGAGATCTGAGCCGATCCGGCGGCAACGCCGGTCCGGTGAGTGAAGAGAAGCCGCCCTCGGGCGGCTTCTTCGTTTGCAGCCGCCCTCGGGCAGCTTCTTCGTTTGCGGCCGCCCTCGGGCGGCTTCTTGATGCTCAGCCCGCCAGGCAGCGCCCGATGCGGTGCACCGCTTCTTCGAGCTTGGCGCGCTCGGTCGCGTAGGACAGGCGCATCCAGCATCCGGGCTCGTTCGCGCCGAAGTCGTGGCCGGGCACCAGCGACACCGACGCCTCCTCGAGCAGCCGCGAGGCGAGCACGCCGCTGTCGCCGAAGCGCGTGCAGTCGAGCCATGCGTAGAACGCGCCATCGGGCATCACCGGCACGTCGAAGCCGAGCGCGCGCATCGCGGGCACGATGAAGTCGCGGCGATCGCGGAACGCGAGGCGCCTGCGTTCGAACTCGGCGAGCGCATCGGGCTCGAAGCAGCCGAGGGCGGCGTGCTGCGCGAGCGTCGACGCGCAGATGTACAGGTTCTGCGAGAGCTTCTCGAAGGTCGCGGCCGTCGACGGCGGCACGACGAGCCAGCCCAGGCGCCAGCCGGTCATGTGGAAGTACTTGGAGAAGCTGTTGACGACCACCACGTCGTCGCCCAGCTCCAGCGCGGTGCGCGCGCGACCCTCGTAGGACAGCCCGAGATAGATCTCGTCGACGATGGTGAAGCCACCGCGCGCACGCGCCGCGGCCACGATGCGGCCGAGCTCGTCGAACTGGATCGAGGTGCCGGTCGGATTGGCCGGCGAGGCGAGGAGCGCGCCGCGCACCTTCGGGCCCCAGTTCGCGGCCAGCAGCGCCTCGGTCATCTGGAAGCGCGTGTCGGCGAACACCGGCACCGTGCGGGCGACGCCGTCGAAGGCGGCGACGAAATGCCGGTTGCACGGGTAGCTCGGGTCGGTGACCAGCACCTCGTCGCCGACGTCGACCAGCGCGCAGCAGGCGAGCGACAGCGCGGCCGACGCGCCGGCGGTGACGACGATGCGGGCCGGATCGACCTCGACGCCGTAGCGGTCCCGGTAGTCGCGCGAGATCGCCTCGCGCAGCGCG
>JBIIPQ010000487.1:0-3371 GCA_044342535.1 Burkholderiaceae bacterium | reverse complement strand
CGGCGATCGGCGCGCTCATCGAGGTGCTGGTGCTGCGGCGGGTCTATGCGGCCCCCGAGCTGTTCCAGCTGCTCGCGACCTTCGCGGTCGCGCTGATCGTGCGCGACGCGGTGCTCTGGCTGTGGGGACCCGAGGACCTGCTCGGTCCGAAGGCCCCCGGACTCAAGGGTGCGGTGGAGGTGCTCGGCGCCCGGTTCCCGGTCTACGACCTGGTGCTGGTCGCGATCGGGCCCCTGGTGCTCGGGGCGCTGTGGCTGCTGCTGACCCGCACGCGCTTCGGCGTGCTGATCCGCGCGGCCACCCAGGACCGCGAGATGGTCGGTGCGCTCGGCGTCGACCAGGCCTGGCTCTTCACCGGCGTGTTCGCGCTCGGCTCGCTGCTGGCGGGGCTGGGCGGCGCGCTGCAGATCCCGCGCGAGCCGGCCAACCTCGCGCTCGACCTGACGACGATCGGCGAGGCCTTCGTGGTGGTGGTGGTCGGCGGCATGGGCAGCATCCCGGGCGCCTACCTGGCGGCGCTGCTGATCGCCGAGATCAAGGCGCTCTGCTACGCGATCGGCACGGTGACGCTGTTCGGCGTGCCGTTCGCGTTCTCCAAGCTGACCCTGGTGGCCGAGTTCCTGGTGATGGCGCTGGTGCTGGTCATCCGCCCGTGGGGCCTGCTCGGTCGGCCGCAGGGGGCGGTGCGCAATGCCGCCGAGGTCGAGGCGCCGCTGCGCGCCGCCTCGACGGGCGTGCGGCGGGGCTGGCTGGTGGTGGTGGCCGCGCTCGCCGCGCTGCCGCTGCTGGCCGGCGCCTTTCCCTACCTGCCGGTGCTCGGCATCGACATCCTGATCGCGGTCCTGTTCGCGACCAGCCTGCACTTCATCATGGGACCGGGCGGCATGCATTCGTTCGGCCACGCCGCCTACTTCGGGCTGGGGGCCTACGGCGCGGCGCTCGCCATGAAGGTGCTCGGGCTGCCGATGGAGGCGGCGCTGCTGGTCGCGCCGCTGCTCGCGCTGGCCGGCGCGCTGCTGTTCGGCTGGTTCGCGGTGCGGCTGTCGGGCGTGTACCTCGCGATGCTCACGCTCGCGTTCGCGCAGATCGTCTGGGCCTGCGTCTTCCAGTGGGACGGCGTCACCGGCGGCAGCAACGGGCTGGTCGGCGTGTGGCCGGCGGGCTGGCTGTCCTCGAAGACCGCCTACTACCTGATGACGCTCGCGGTCGTGGTCGCCAGCGTCGCCGCGATGCGCGTGATGCTCTTCTCGCCCTTCGGCTACGCGATGCGGGCCGGTCGCGATTCGCCGCTGCGCGCGGGCGCAGTCGGCATCGACGTGGTCCGCGTGCAGTGGGCGGCGTTCGCGGTCTCGGGGCTCTTCGGCGGTGTCGCCGGCGCCCTGTTCGCGTTCGCCAAGGGCACGATCTCGCCGGAGACGATCTCGGTCGGCCGCTCGATCGACGGGCTGGTGATGGTGCTGCTCGGCGGCATCCAGTCGCTCGCCGGGCCGATCGTCGGCTCTGCTGCCTTCACCTGGCTGCAGGACCAGGTGATCCGCTCCACCGACTACTGGCGCGCGGTGCTCGGCTTCACCATCCTCGCGCTGGTGCTGGCCTTCCCGCAGGGCATCGCCGGCGCGCTCGGGCCGCCGCTGGAGCGCCTGCTCGATCGCCTGCTCGGTCGCGGCCGCGGCCGGCCCGCGGTGCCCGGTCTCGCTGCCGGGCAGGGCGAGCCGCGATGAGCGCGCAACCGCTCGCCGCGGGCGCGCCGCTGCTGCGCGTCGAGTCGCTGCGCAAGGCCTTCGGCGGCGTGCGTGCCGTCGACGACGTCAGCTTCGAGCTCGGCGCGGGCGAGCTGCTCGCGCTGATCGGCCCGAACGGCGCCGGCAAGTCGACCTGCTTCAACTGCATCAACGGGCAGCTGCGCCCCGACCACGGCCGCGTGCTGCTCGGCGGCACCGACCTGGTGGGTCGCGTACCGCGCGCGATCTGGCGGATGGGCGTGGGGCGCACCTTCCAGATCGCCGCGACCTGGGCGTCGATGACGGTGGCCGAGAACGTCCAGGTCGCGCTGCTGTCGCATGCAGGCCTGCTGAACCGCTTCTGGGGCCGTGCCAGTGCGATGTGCCGCGACGAGGCGCTCACGCTGCTCGATGCGGTCGGACTGGCGGCGATGGCCGACGCGCCCTGCGGTGCGCTCGCCTACGGCGACGTCAAGCGCGTGGAGCTCGCGATCGCGCTGGCCAACGGGCCGCGGCTGCTGCTGATGGACGAGCCGACGGCGGGCATGGCGCCACGCGAGCGCAACGAGCTGGTCGGGCTGGTCAAGCGGCTGGTCCGCGAGCGCGGCATCGGCGTGCTGTTCACCGAGCACAGCATGGACGTGGTGTTCGAATACGCCGACCGGATCATCGTGCTGGCCCGCGGCGGACTGATCGCCGAGGGCACGCCCGCGGCGATCCGGGACGACCCGCAGGTGCGCGAGGTCTATTTCGGCTCGACCGGCGTGCCCGCCGCCCCCAAGGACGCCTGACATGGCCGGACCGCTGCTGCAGGTCGAGTCGCTGTGCGCCTGGTACGGCCGCGCGCAGATCCTCTACGACGTCGGGCTCGAGGTCCGCGCCGGCGAGGTGGTCGCGCTGATGGGCCGCAACGGCGCGGGCAAGTCGACGACGATGAAGGCGATCGCCGGGCTGCTCGAGGGGCGCCGCGGCACGGTCCGCTTCGAGGGCCGTGACCTGGCGGGCCTCGCGTCGCACCGGATCGCCCGGATGGGGCTGGGCTGGGTGCCCGAGGATCGGCGGATCTTCACCGACCTGACCGTGCTCGAGAACCTCGAGGTCGGCCGTCAGCCGCCACGTCCGGGCGCGCCCGCCTGGACGGTCGAGTCGCTGGTCGCGCTGTTCCCGAACCTCGCGGCGATGCCGCGCCGCCCGGGCGGGCGCATGAGCGGCGGCGAGCAGCAGATGCTCACCGTCGCGCGCACGCTGATGGGCAACCCGCGTCTCGTGATGCTCGACGAGCCCTCCGAAGGCGTGGCCCCGGTGATCGTCGAGCAGATGGCGCGCTCGATCAACGAGATGAAGAAGCTCGGGCTGTCGGTGCTGCTGTCCGAGCAGAACCTGCACTTCGCCGAGCAGGTCTGCGACCGGGCGTACGTGCTCGAGAAGGGGCAGGTGCGCTTCGCCGGCACCATGGCCGAGCTCGATGCCGACGAGGCCACCCGCCGCGCCTACCTGAGCGTCTGAGGCGCGATCCGCGCGCCCGCCCACCGAACCCGTCCACAGGAACGCCACCATGGCCGTCATCGCCGCCCAGCAGACCTCCGGCAAGGTCGTCATCCGCAACGTCGGGCTGATGCTGTCCGGCGACATCGACCGCCCTATCCTCGA
>JBIIPQ010000015.1:0-30277 GCA_044342535.1 Burkholderiaceae bacterium | reverse complement strand
CAGCCAGCGCGCGCCACGGTAGCCGGCACCGATGATGCGGAACGAGGACTTCTTGGCGACTTCCTCCATGAACTCGCCGCCGACCGGGCCGTAGTAGACCTTCTTGAAGTGGTCGACGTCGCGGATCAGGTACGGATAGGCCTCGAGGCCCGGCAGGATGTTGTAGCGATCGAGCACGCCGATCGACTGCAGCACGATGTCGTTGGTGCCGATCTTCAGCCCTTCGATCGAGGCCGGCCAGTCGCCGGTGGAGCCGCTCGCGGCGATCTGGATCCGCACCCTGCCGCCGGATTTGGCCTCGACGGCCTTGGCGTAGGTCTCGGCGGTCTCGAACCAGATGTTGCCCGGGTTGTAGACGTGGGCCATCTTCAGCACGATCGGCGCGCCCTGCGCGAACGCGGGGGCGGCGGGCAGCGCCGCTGCCAGCGCCACGGCGCCGGCGGCCTTGATCAGGCCACGCTTGGTCATCTCCATCTCCTGTCTCCTCTGTCCTGGTGGGGTGCCGCGGTCTGCGCGGGCGGCCCGCGAAGCGGGCGCCGCGTCGTGCGTCGACGGGCAGGGCAGGATATCGGGCAACGGGGGGCCGCGCCACGCCCGGGCCGTGCCGGGGCGGCCGGACCCGTCTTCCCGGAACGCGGCGACCCCGAACCGTGGAACGGCCGGAAGGCGCACCGGGCCCTCTTCAGGCCCGAGGCTCGGGCCCGCATCAGCATCTGGCGCATCAGCGCGATCGACACCGGGCTGCGCCGCTCGATGTGTCAGGCGCCCAGAAGCCGACGCGCCAGCACGGATTGCATGTCCCGGCGCCCATCGACGATCAGGTAGGTCACGACCTGGCTACCCAGCACTCGATAGATCACCCGGTAGGGCTTGAACGACGTCTGGCGGTATTCCTTGATGCCCAGCGCCACGAGTTCCTTGGGGTAGCTACCGCGCTCGGGGAATTGGGCCAACCCCTCCACGACCTCCACAAGACGGTCGAGAACATGGCTGGCGTTGGCCAGACTGTCGAATTCGGAGATGTAGTCGTGAATGGACTCCAGGTCCTGCTCTGCGCCTTGGGTGAGCAGGACCTCGTAGCGCGTCGGCCTGCCCACCATCAGCCCGTGGCCCGCTTCGCGCGAAGGCGCGCCACCACATCGGCGGCCGGCTTGAGCCGACCCGCCTCGACATCCTGCTGGCCGAGTGCCAGGATCTTCAGCAGAGCCAAGGTTTCCTGCGTTTCCTCGAAGGAAGCCACGTCCTGCAGCACGGCCTTGGCTTCCCCGTTCTGCGTGATGATCATGGGTTCCCGCTGTTTGGCAAGGTTGATGAGCACCTCGGCGGCGTTGGCCTTGAGGTAGCTGATGGGCTTGACTTGGGATGAGTAGCGCATGGCCGTGCTCCAGACTTGAGTAGGACTTAATATAGTCTTTTTATGGTCTTGCGAGAAGGTATGGAGTTCGCCGATGGACAGAGGGACCCGCTGGACCGTCCAAGCGTCCTTCAGCGAGCCGTCACGCCGGCACACCCGATCGCCGCGGCGCGGCTGGGCCTTGTACAGAGGCAACAGCTCAGGCAGATGGTCTTCGAATACCAGACCGAAGTTCCTGTCCTTCGACGCGCTGGCCCGTTCGGCGGCCAGGCGCTCGCGCAGACGCGGGTCGCTTACCTGGGCAATCAAGTCGTGCCTGGCAGACCAGACATCTCCTTGCTGCATGTGTGCCACGGTGGGCCACGGACTTCATGTCAATCAGCACTTCAATCCACGGGGCGGACAACTCCCTGCCGTGCCTGCTCGCGGTGCGTCCGGTGACGATCATCCATCGGCCTGCGGAATCTCGGTCGCGCCCATCCAGTAGCAGAGCAAGGGCGCGGGGATGCGCATGATCTGCGTAGCGGTGGGCTCGGCGCCAGGCGCCAGCGCTGGCAAACCCTGCATCAGCCCGAAATCGTCCAGCGATTTGGTGACGACATAGATGGCGCCGGCCGCGTCGTCCGCGCTCGCGCGCCGGTAGGCGTCGACGAACTCGTCGGACATGGTCTCGGTCTCCGAAGTTCAGAAGAGTCGCCGTCCCGGTTCACGACCGGGCCGGCGGCCACATGCGCGCGGTGTGAACCAGGGCCAAGATCCACACGGTGTCGGCCTTCACCTCGTAGATGAGGCGATAGCTTTCGTGGGGGATCAGCTCACGGGTGCCCGGGATCTGTCCAGGCCGCCCCATCAGGGGGTGCTCGGCCAGTCGACCGACCGCTGCACCGAAGACCTCATCCATGCGAATGGCAGCGAGCGGGCTGTCCTGGGCGATGAAGTCGACGATATCGGCGCGGTCCTGCTCGGCGGACTGGGTCCACCCAACCCTCATGCGTCAGCACCGCCTGCACGGGCGCGCAGCGCGGTTCGACGGGCCGCAGCGCGTGCCTCGACATCCACATCGCTGGCGACCAGGCCAGATGCGATCTGCGCGCGCGCCGCATCGACTTTGGCGCGCAGGAACGCGTCGTGCTCGCGTGCTCGTTGCTGACGCTCAATGAATTCGCGCATCAACTCTCGCACCACCTGTGAGGCGGGGCGGTGGCTGGCCTCTGCCTCGGCCATGAAAGCGTCGCGCAACTCGGGCTCCAGCTTCATGGTGAACACGGCTTCTTTTGACATGACCGGCTCCGAGAAGGTCGGTATAAACGAAGTATATACAAATTGGCTGTACTGGAAGCTGTCCTTGATCGCTATGGAGGGATGTGATCCCCCCCTGGTGGCGACTCGGCGATCAAGCTCATGCCTGCGCGTCGTCTCTTAGCAACGCACTCAGACGAGCCAATGACTGCGTCACGATGTGCCCCTGAGCACGGATGCTGGCGATGATCTCGGCCGGCGTCCGATCATCCACCGCGGCAACCGCGTTCGGGTTGACCGCCTTCAGATCAAAAACCGCCGCATCGATGACGGAGGCCTGCGCCTCCAGATCTCGGGCCGCCTTGTCCTTATCGCGGATCTGGGCCTCTAGCGCTGCCACGACGTCGACGGCGGCCTTCTCCTTCTTCCGACGCTTCAGGTGTTCCTTGAGGTCCACCACCTCGGACTTGAGCTGGGCCGCACCGTCCAGCAAGGGTTGCATCGCCTCGCGTGCTTCGGCGCGGCGGGCGGCAAAGTCTACGGTCCACGACCAGCGGCTATCGGCGTCCGGCGTTCCGCGCCGCGCCAGTTGGCGGGCGTAGCTCGGGAAAGGCTTGCCCGCGTTGGCTTCATCGGCCTGCCAGTCCGCCACCAGCGCAGCGGGCAGCGCGTCCTCGTCCAGCACCGCGCCATCCGGGGCGAAAGCGAAGTGCGACAGCGCCAGCGGTGTTCTTTTGCCCACCTTCAGCTGCGACAAGTCGCGCAGCTCTGAGCGTGCACCGTGCTGGCGACCAACGCGACGCATGACATTGCGGCGATCGGCCCGCTCTATCGCGACCGCTGCGGTTGCGAGAACGGCTTCGACGAGGCGCTGACGCGTCGACCGCTGCTTTTGGCGGCCGTGGGCCGCGCACCCAACAGCAGCAACCAGACGACGCTGTACCTCACGCCGATGCATGCCAAAGCCATCTTGGCATTACACGATGCAACAACTTGTAGAGCAACGTAACCCGCGACCCCCACGCCCGCGCTCGCTTCAGTCGACAATCTCTCCGCGATCCGCGTGGATAGCCTGCGGGTCGTTCCTGCCGCTGCGTCCGTGGCGGCGCAAGCGCACAGCGCCCCTCTGCGAAGGACCGGACACGATGGCTCCCGAGAACCGAACCCGATCAGGAACCGCGCGCCGCCTGATGCTGCTCTGCCTGCTGCTGTCGCTCGGCGGCTGCGGGGGCGGCGGCGGGCCGACGCAGGGCGAAGCCCCCCCCCCGCCCGGACCGCCCGCGAGCCCCCCGGCGCCCCAGGTCGTCCCGCCGAGCATCGCGACCCCACCGGCGGCCCTGTCGATCACCGAAGGGGCCGTCGCGAACTTCAGCGTCTCCGCCGCCGGCAGCGTGCCGCTGACCTACGCGTGGCAGTACAGCGTCGATGGCGGCGCCACGTGGACGAGCGCCCCCGGCACGGCCACCTCGACCAGCTACGCCACACCGGCCACCACGACCGCTTACAACGGGTTCTCCTATCGGGTCCTCGTGTCGAATTCGGCGGGTACGGCGACGAGCGCGGCCGCCCTGCTGACGGTGACCCCGGCCCCGCGCCCGCCCTCGGTCGAGCGGCAGGTGAACGCGACCGTCACGGGTGACGGCATCACGGCCGCGCCCATCGCCGGGGAGGCGCCCCACCTGGCCATCAACCCCTCACCCGCGGTCGCCGCACGGGGCAGGCTGCTGGTGTTCATCCCCGGCACCCAGGGACGGCCGACGCAGTACACATCCATCCTCAGGGCGGGTACGTCCCGTGGCTTCCACGCGGTCGGCGTGAACTATCCGAACCAGACGGCGATGGGCAGCCTGTGCCAGTTCAGCCTCGATCCGGACTGCTACTGGAGCGCGCGCAACGCGGTCGTGTTCGGTGGTGGCACGCCGGTCGGCGGGCAGAGCCCGGTGACGCCGGCCGACTCGATCGTGAACAGGCTGAACCGGCTGCTGGCCTGGCTGCACGCGAACCAGCCCGGTGAAGGCTGGGGGCAGTTCCTGCTCGGAGACGGAACCGTCGACTGGCGCAAGGTCGTTCTGGCGGGACACTCCCAGGGCGGCGGCCATGTCGGCGTGCTGGCGAAGACGGTCGAGCTCGGTCGGGCGGTCTACTTCTCCTCGCCCGAGGACTGGAACGAACTGACCGACCAGCCGGCCCGCTGGACGTCGACCCGCCCCAACGTGACGCCGGCCAGCGTGCAGTTCGGCTTCGGAGCGGACCGGGACACCCTCGTCCCGAATGCACACGCCTTCGCTCACTGGGATGACCTGGGGCTGCTCAGGCCGCTGTCGGGGCCGGTGATGACCGACGGCGCCGACCCGCCGTTCTCAAGCTCCCGTCAGCTCCGGACGGCGCTGCCCTACAACCCTGCCTCGAGCGCCCCGACCGTCGCCCTCAGGAACCACGGGATCACGGTCGTGGAAGTCTCGACGCCGGTCGACGCCAACGGCAAGCCGCTGTTCGACGTCAACGGGGTCTGGCAGTACCTGTGCTTCGACTGAGGCGACCGCCGCTGCGGCCCCGTCGTTCCGTCGTTCCGGCATGCCGCATGCACGCGGATCGACCAACAAAAAAGCCAGGCTTTCGCCTGGCTTCCGAAAATCTGGTGGACCGAAGGAGGATCGAACTCCCGACCTCCGCATTGCGAACGCGGCGCTCTCCCAGCTGAGCTATCGGCCCTGAGAAGCCCTCAACTATATCCAATCAGGATTCTGCGTGCAAATCCACGGACGGACGGTCAGAGCCCCAGTGTCTTCGGCAGCCAGAGCGTGATGATCGGGAACGCGATCAGCACCCCGAGACGCACGATGTCGGCGGCCAGGAAGGGCATCACCCCCTTCCAGATCTGGCTGGTGGGCACGTCCGGCAGCACGCTCCTCAGCACGAACACGTTCATGCCCACCGGCGGGCTGATCATGCCGATCTCCACCACGCAGACGATCAGCACCCCGAACCAGATCGGGTCGAACCCCAGGTGCGTGACCAGCGGAAAGAAGATCGGCACCGTCAGCAGGATCATCGACAGCTCCTCCATCGCGGTGCCCAGCAGCACGTAGACGAAGCAGATCGCGACGATCACGGTGATCGGATGGATCTGGAACTGCTCGACGAAGTCCTTCAGGTCGTTCGGCATCGAGGTGAAGTTCGCGAAGCTCGCGAACACCGACGCGCCGATCAGGATGGTGAACAGCATCGCGGTGGTCCGCGCCGAGGACACCAGGATCTCGACCAGCACCGGCCCGCTCAGCGTGCCCCGCACCAGGGCGAACAGGAAGCCGCCCATCGCGCCGATCCCGGCCGCCTCGGTCGGCGTGAACCAGCCGCCGTACATGCCGCCCATCACGATGCCGAACAGCACCACGACGCCCCAGATCGCCTTGAGCGCGGCCAGCCGCTCGGCCCAGCTCGAGCGCTCGCCGGGCGGGCCGAGCGACGGATTGCGCGCGGTGACGATCGCCGCGGCGGCCATGTAGAACAGCATCGCCATGATGCCCGGCACGACACCGGCGGCGAACAGCGCGCCGATGCTCTGCTCGGTCATGATCGCGTAGAGCACCATGATCACCGACGGCGGGATCAGGATGCCGAGCGTGCCGCCGGCCGCGATCGAGCCCGCCGCGAAGGAGTCCCGGTAGCCGAAGCGGCGCATCTCGGGCATCGACACCCGGGCCATCGTCGCGGTGGTCGCGATCGAGGAGCCGCAGATCGCGCCGAAGCCGGCGCAGGCCATGACGGTCGACATCGCCAGCCCGCCGCGCTTGTGCCCGATGAACGAGTAGGCCGCCGCATAGAGCTCGCGCGACATGCCCGCGCGGGTCACGAAGTTGCCCATCAGCACGAAGAGCGGCACCACCGACAGCGTGTACTTGGCGATGTCGAGGATCTCGGTCGTGGTCGACGCCACCGCGGCGTTCCACGAGCGCATCCACCACAGGCCGGCGAACCCGACCACCGCCATGCTGAAGGCGATCGGCACGCGCAGCGTCATCAGCGCGAACATCGCCACGAACCCCAGGAGCGCCTCGATCATCGACGGTCGTCCGGGCTCAGACGGCGCCGGCCGTCGGGGTGTCGTCGGCCTCGGCGGGCGGCCGGAACGCGAGCACCAGGTGCATCAGCGCCGTCAGGGCGATCAGCACGCCGGCCGCGTAGTACCACGGCGCGAGGGCCAGCTGCAGCTGCGCCGTCGTGTCGCCCTGCCCCGCCGTCCGCGCGGCGCGCACGAACACGAGCCACGCGCCGCCGGCCAGCAGCGCCGTGCAGATCAGGTGGGACAGCAGCCCCTGCACCCGGCGCAGGGCCTCGGGCAGGAAGTGGTCGAGCAGGTCGAACAGCACGTGCTCGCCGCGCAGCGAGGTCAGCGGCAGGCCGGCGAAGATCACGCCGAACATCAGCAGCTCCGTGACCTCGAGACTGCCCGGGATCGACGTGTCGAAGAACTTCCGGCAGACAACGTCGACGAAGGTCAGCGCCATCATGCCGAACAAGCTGGCTCCGGCGATCCAGCCGAGGCAGCGTTCGAGGTAGCGGGTCACCGGCGGGGCTTCAATAGCGAGGAGGCTGCGGGGTGCCGCACCGGCGCGCGCCCGTGGCGCGCGCCGTGTCACGGTCAGTTCTTCGCGATCTCGGCGCGGAACTCCTTGAGCACCTGCTCCGAGTTGGTCAGGCCCTTGGCCTTCGCATCGGCGATCCACTTGGTCTCGAGCGGCAGCGTCTTGCCGCGGATCTCCTCGACGAAGGGCTTGCTGGCCAGGGTGTTCACCACACCCGCGGTCTGCATGAACGCATTGGCGCGGCGATCGACCGAGTCCCAGCCCCGGCCGAACATGCGCGCGGCGGTCTCGCCCGAGAGCTTCTCGATCGCGGCCTGGTCGGCCTTCGGGATCTTGTTCCAGGTGCCCTCGTTCATCACGAACGCGAAGCTCGTGTTGTACAGGCCGCCCGGGAAGGTCGTCTTGTGCTTGATGACCTTGTCGATCTTGAACGACTCCACCGACTCGGCGGGGAACCAGGTGCCGTCCATCACGCCGGAGGACAGCAGCTCGTACGACTCGGGCGCCGGCTTGAGCGTGACGTTCGCGCCGAGCGCCTTGCCGATCTCGTTGACCATGCCGCCGCCGACGCGGAACTTCAGGCCCTGCAGGTCGGCCAGCGAGTTGAGCGGCTTCTTCGTGTTGAACACGATGCCGGGACCGTGGGTGAACACGGTCAGCACCTTCAGGCCCTTGTGCTCGTTGGCAGCCTTGAACAGGTACCTGTCGTACATGCGCTGGTAGGCGACCGAGTTCGCCTCGGCGGAGTCGCCCAGGAACGGCAGCTCGGCCATCTGGGTCAGCACGTAGCGCCCCGGCGTGTAGCCGTGGACGCTGTAGGACAGGTCGGCCAGCCCGTCGCGGACCGCATCGAAGGTCCCCGGCGGGGCGACCACCGGCTTGGGCAGGATGTTGCACTTCACGCGGCTCTGCGTGGCCTGCGCAACGTCCTCGCACCACTTCGCCTGCGACTGCGACAGGGTGTGCGTGGGCGGCAGCCAGCTCGAGGCGGTGAGGACCACCTGGGCGGACGCGCTGCCGGCAGCGAACAGGCCCGTGCCCACGAGGGCTGCGGCGATCTTCAGCGTATGCATGTCTCCGACTCCTTGCGCAGCGCCCGACGCTCGGCCGGGCTCGAACGATGAAACGGCAATTGTTTAGGTTTGAACTATTTTTCACAAGGGGGCATCGGCCGCATGGCCGGACCTCGCGAGGCCGCGCGACGGTACCACAGGCGGGCGCGCCGCCGATCGGAGACCGCATGCTGCAGGTCCGGGTGCGGTCGAGGCAAAGAAAAAGGCGCACGTCTCCGTGCGCCTTGAAATGGCAGCGTCGCTGCCTCTCCTCCTCCTCGATACACCGTTCTCGCAGCGCCTTGTGGCGCACCGAGATCGAGGCGGATGCTAACTAAACGGTCACGTCGCGTCCATCTCTTTTTGCGGCCCCTGCGCACCCCGCAATGCAGCATCGGCGCGCGTCGGGCGCGAGCCCGAAAGTGTCTCCAGACAGTGTCTCGCCATCGCGTCCAGGACCGTCGGCAGGCTGCCGAGCGCGGGCTCCACGCGCACCGAGAGTCCCGGATGACGGGTCGCGATCGCGGCGAGCCGATCGGGCAGGTCGCGCAGCACGTGGCCGCCCGCCGCGAGGAACACCGGCGCGACCACGATCGCGTCGACGCCGCGTGCGACGAGTGCATCGACCGCCGTCGCAAGATCAGGCGTCATGAACTCGAGGAAGGCTGCCTGCACCGGCGTGCCGGGTGCCAGCTCGGCGACCCGTGCGGCCAGCGTCTCGATGGTGTCCGCCCAGCGCGGATCGCGCGCGCCGTGGCCGAACAGGACGATGCCTGTGCTCATTTCATTCTCCCGACCCAGCCCAGCATGCCGAAGGCCACCGCGAGGGCCACCATGCTGGGGATGCTGACCGATAGCCAAGCCGGCCAGGTGTTCAACAGGCCGAGGTGCGAGAACAGGCCGTTGAGGAAGTGGAAGGCGATGCCGAGCATGATGCCGGCGAACACCTTGTAGCCGATGCTGCCGGCGCGCACCTGCAGGTATCCGAACGGCAGCGCCAGCGTCATCATCACGATGACCGCGAGCGGATAGACGATCTTCTTCCACAGCGCGATCTCGTAGCGCTCGGCGTTCTGGCGGTTCTCGCGCAGGTGGCGCGTGTACTGCACCAGGCCGATCAGCGACATGCGGTCGGGCGCGAGCATCGCGACACGCACGATCTCGGGACCGAGCTCGGACGCCCACTCGCGCTCGGCCTGCTTCACCACCCGCGAGCTGAGCGTGGGCAGCCGGTCGAGCGTGCGGCCCGAGATGAACTCGGTCTCCTCGATGTCGGTCAGCCGCCAGCGGCCGTCGCCGACGAAGACCGCGCGCCCGGCGCGGATCACCGAGCGCAGCGTGAACTCGGTGTCGAACTCGAAGATCTGCAAGGTGTCGAGCGAGGCGTCCGGCCGCAGCACGCCGATGTTCACGAAGCGCAGCCGCAGCGGCGTGCCGTCGACGTCGCGCAGCGTGTCCTTGATCCACATGCCGGAGCGGAACTGGCCGCCGACCGCCGAGCCGAGCGCGGTCAGCCGCAGGCTCTGGGCCAGCCGCTCGGCCGGTGGCGCGACCGCCTCGCCGATCACCGCGGTGAGCACCGCGAAGGCCGCGCCCACGATCAGCACGCCCCGCAGCGCCAGCGTGCGGCCCATGCCCGCCGCGCGCATCGCGGTGAACTCGGAGTGCGAGGCGAACTGCGCGAGCGCGTAGATCGCGCCGATCAGTGCGGCGATCGGCATCAGCTCGTAGACGTGACTGGGCAGCGAGAGCGCGACGAAGCCGACCGCGTGCTGGATCCGGTAGGCGCCGCGCCCGAGGTCGTCGAGCTCGTTGACCAGGTCGAAGAACGCGAACAGGCCGAGGAAGCCGAACAGCACGAACAGCACGCCGATCGCGATCTCGCGCGACAGGTATCGCCCGATGACGGTCATCGCGACGCGTAGGCAGCGGCCGGCAGCACCGCGCGGCGGCGCCACGGCGGCCACAGCCGCACGAGCGAAGTGCGACGCCAGAACAGCCAGGCAGCGACCACGAGCACCACCGCGTGCGTGACCACCAGTCCGACCCCGAACGACACCTTGCCCTGCGACACCCAGGCCTGCATCACCCCGGTCAGGTTGTTGTAGGTGACGTAGATCAGCACCGCGATGATGAGGTTGATCGACTGTCCGGCGCGCGGATTGACGAACGCCAGCGGGATCGCGAGCAGGGCGACGACGACGCCGGAGATCGGCAGGCCAGCGCGCCAGACCAGCTCGCCCAGGTTCGGGCCGGTGGGATCGGAGATTAGCTCCCAGGTGGTCTTGAGCCGCGACGACGGGTTGGCGATGGCGGAGGTCTTGGCCTGCAGCCGCAGACCGTAGCGCTCGAACTCCATCAGGCGGTACGCGTTGCCGCCCCACTCGCCGTCCCAGCGCCGGCCGTCCTCCAGGACCAGGAACCGGTCGCCCTCGGCATCGACGGTGATGCGCCCGCCGCTGGAGGCGACCACGGTGAGCTTCGCGCCCCGGGCCTGGGTCACGAACACGTTGCGGACCTCGGACTGGTCCTCGCTGATCGACTCGACGAAGAACACGCGGTTCGCGCCGGCGGACTCTCGGAACTGCCCCGCCGACACCTGCGAGACGTCCTCGCGCTGCTCGAAGCGATCCCGGTAGTCGGCGGCCTGCCGGTTCGCCCACGGCCCGACCACGAACGCAACCAGCGCGATCACCGCCACGAAGGGCGCGGCGAACCCGAGCACCGGCCGGATCCAGGCGCCCAGCCCCTGCCCGCTCGCGAACCAGATGACCATCTCGGAGTCGCGATACGCGCGCGACAGGGTCATCAGCACGGTCACGTAGACGGTGAGCACCAGCAGCACGGGGATGTAGTTGACCGACGCGAAGGCAATCAGCGGGACGACGTCGGCGGTGGCGACGCGGTTCGAGGCGGCGCGTCCGAGCAGGCGGATCAGGGTCGTGGTGACCATGATCGTGAACAGCGTCGCGAAGACGGCGCCGGCGAGGTTGGTGAGATCGCGCCGCAGCGCCCGCTTGAACAGCATGGAGGGGCCCGCTTGGCTCGCTGTGGCTCGCTTATAATCGGCCCCGCCCGGAACCGAGCCCCAGGACCTGCCGCGATGCAATTTAGCACAAAGACTTCCGCACCCGAGAAGACCAAGACGGGCTGCGCGATCCTCGCGGTCCAGGGCGGCAAGCCCGGCGCGGCGGCGCGCGCCGTCGACGCGATGGCGGGCGGTGCGATCGCCGCGGCCCTTGCGCGCGGCGACCTGCCGGCCAAGGCCGGCTCCACGCTGCTGGTGGGCCTCGACGGCCCCGTCGAGCGCGCGCTGCTGGTGTCGCTCGGCGACGAGTCGGCGGCCTCCGAGAAGGCGTTCTCCGAATCCGCCCGCGCCGCGCTGCGTGCGCTCGCGGCCACCGGCGCGAAGGATGCGGTGTCCTGGCTCGGCGAGGTAGAGGTCAACGGCCGCGACGCCGGCTGGCGCGCCCGCGTGCAGGCGCTGGCGGCCCGCGAGATCGGCTACCGCTTCGACCGGATGAAGAGCAAGCGCGACACGTCGCCGCGCGGCCCGGGCGCGCTCGCCTTCGGCTGCGAGCGTGCGCAGTCGGCCGCGATCACGGCCGAGCTGAAGACCGCCGCTGCGCTGGCCGACGGCATGGACCTCGCACGCGACCTCGGCAATCTGCCGGGCAACGTCTGCACGCCGGCCTACCTGGCCGACGCCGCCAAGAAGCTCGGGCGCGAGTTCGGCATGAAGGTCGAGGTGCTCGAGCGCAAGCAGATGGAGGCGCTGAAGATGGGCGCGCTGCTGGCGGTCGCCCAGGGCTCGGCGCTGCCGCCGAAGTTCATCGTCGTGCGTTACCAGGGCGCGGGTCCGAAGCAGGCACCGGTGGTGCTGGTCGGCAAGGGCATCACCTTCGACACCGGCGGCATCTCCATCAAGCCCGCCGGCGAGATGGACGAGATGAAGTTCGACATGTGCGGTGCGGCCTCGGTGCTCGGCACGCTGCGCGCGGTCGCGGCGCTCGCGCCCAAGGTCAACCTGATCGGCCTGATCCCGACCTGCGAGAACATGCCCTCGGGCACGGCCACGCGTCCGGGCGACGTGGTCACCAGCATGTCGGGCCAGACCATCGAGGTCCTGAACACCGACGCCGAGGGCCGCCTGATCCTGTGCGATGCGCTCACCTATGCCGAGCGCTTCAAGCCGGCGGCGGTCGTCGACATCGCGACGCTCACCGGCGCGTGCGTGGTCGCCCTAGGCCACCACCACAGCGGCCTGTTCACCAAGAGCGACGCGCTCGCCGCCGAGCTCACCGGCGCCGGTCGCGAGATGGCCGACCCGTGCTGGCGCATGCCGCTCGACGAGGAGTACCAGGACTCGCTGAAGTCGAATTTCGCCGACATGGGCAATGTCGGCGGACGGGCGGGCGGCGCGATCACGGCAGCCTGCTTTCTGGCGCGCTACACGAAGGCCTACGAATGGGCCCACCTCGACATCGCCGGCACCGCATGGAAGTCCGGCGCGGCCAAGGGATCGAGCGCACGGCCTGTGCCGCTGCTGACCCGCTTCGTGCTCGGCCGGGCGGGCTGAGGGCCCCGGCCGCAGGCGGCCCCGGGGCGCCATCGCGATGACGCGCATCGACTTCCACGTCAACGCGCCCGACGCGATCGCCTACGGCTGCCGCCTGGTCCGCAAGATCTATCGGGCCGGCCAGCACGTCGTGGTGTGCTGCGAGGATCAGGTGCGTCTCAAGGCCTTCGACACAGCACTCTGGACCTTCGCGCCGCACGACTTCGTGCCCCACGTGATGGCGGGCGACGCGCTGGCCGCGGAGACCCCGGTGCTGCTGACCGCCTCGCCCGACGGCCTGCCCTGGCACGAGGTGCTGGTGAACCTGGGCAGCACGACGCCCGAGGGCTTCGCCCGCTTCGAGCGGCTGGTCGAGGTGGTCGGCGCCGACGAGATGGAGCGCGGACGCGAGCGTTTCCGGTTCTACCGCGACCGCGGCTATCCGCTGTCCCCGACGCACGACGTCGCCGCCCCCGAGCGGCGCTGAGGGCCCGCCATGGCCGATCCACTGCCGCCCTCGCCCACGCCGGTGTCCGATGCGACCGCGACCGCTTCGGCGGCGCCCGCGCCGGGCAGCACCCGATCCGACGAGGCGATCCCGATGCTGACCGAGATCGTGCAGGTCCCGCGCTACGTACCGGAGGAACTGCCGCGCACGCTCGAGGAGGTCGACTGGTCCGGGCTCACCGAGCGGGTCCGGGAGAACGTCACCGAGCGGCTTTCGCGGCGTTCCGAGGCGCTGCTCGACGCGGCCCTGCGCGACTCGCTGCAGACGGTCGTCGACCGCGCAGCCGAGTCGCTCGCCGCCGACCTGCGCGAGTCGGTGATGCGGGCCGTGCGCGACCTCGTCGCGCGCGCGGTGAACGAGGAGATCACCCGCGTGCACGCCGAGATCGCCCGACGGCCGCGTGCCTGAAGCCGCAGGCCGCGCGTGCCTGATGCCGGGACCCGCCGGCCTATAATCGCCGGTTTCCTCGACGTGGTTCCCATCCGATCATGAACGCCCCGCAACAGCAGGGCGCGGCCGACGCTGCGCTCGCCAAGAGTTTCGAGCCTGCCGCGATCGAGGCGCGCTGGTACCCGCTGTGGGAGTCGCGGGGGCTGTTCGGCCAGGCGCCCGGCGGCGCCCCTGCCACCGGCGAGGGCCTGTCGACCACCGCCTCCGGCTACTGCATCCAGCTGCCGCCGCCGAACGTCACCGGCACGCTGCACATGGGCCACGCGTTCCAGCAGACGCTGATGGACACCCTCGTGCGCTGGCAGCGGATGAAGGGCTCGGACGTGAACTGGGTGGTCGGCACCGACCATGCGGGCATCGCGACGCAGGTGGTGGTCGAGCGCCAGCTCCAGGCGCAGGGCCTGACCCGTCACGACCTCGGCCGCGAGGCGTTCCTCGAGCGCGTCTGGCAATGGAAGCAGCAGTCGGGCGCGACGATCATCGGCCAGATGCGCCGGCTCGGCGCGTCGGGCAACTGGGACTACGCGGACACCGACGGCGCGCGCGCCGGCTACTTCACGATGGACGCCTCGATGAGCGCGGCGGTCCTCGAGGTGTTCGTGTCGCTGCACGAGCAGGGCCTGATCTACCGCGGCAAGCGGCTGGTCAACTGGGATCCGACGCTGCAGACCGCAGTGTCCGACCTCGAGGTCGACAGCGAGGAGGAGGACGGCCGGATCTGGGAGATCCGCTATCCGCTGGCCGGCGGCGCGGTCGAGGTCGCGCTGCCCGCGACCGACACCGAGCCCGCGCGTACCGTGACCGTGGACTCGCTGGTGGTCGCCACCACGCGGCCCGAGACCATGCTCGGTGATACCGCGGTCGCGGTGAACCCGTCGGACGCGCGCTGGGCGCCGCTGGTGGGCCGCACGCTGCGCCTGCCGCTGTCGGCCGGCGACGCCGCGGCCTGGCGCGAGATCCCGATCGTCGCCGACGACTACGTCGACGCGGCCTTCGGCACCGGCTGCGTGAAGATCACGCCGGCTCACGACTTCAACGACTGGAAGCTCGGCGAGCGCCATGCGCTGCCGGTCATCAGCATCCTCACCCGCACCGCGACCGTCTCGGACGACGCGCCCGCGGCCTATCGCGGCCTGGACCGCTACGACGCCCGCAAGCAGGTGCTAGAGGACCTGGCCGCGCTCGGCCTGCTGGTCTCCGAGCGGCCGCACAAGCTGACCGTGCCGCGCTCGGCGCGCACCGGCGTCGTCGTCGAGCCGATGCTCACCGACCAGTGGTTCGTCGCGATGAGCGAGCGCGGCCACGCCAACGGCTTGTTCCCCGGCAAGTCGATTGCCGACGTGTGCCTGCAGGTGGTCGCCGACGGCCAGGTGCGCTTCGTGCCCGATCACTGGCGGACCACCTACGACCACTGGATGGAGAACATCCAGGACTGGTGCATCTCGCGCCAGCTGTGGTGGGGCCATCAGATCCCGGCCTGGTACAAGGCCGACGCCGAGGGCGCCGCGATCCACGACGGCACGGTGTTCGTCGCCCGCGACGAGGCCGCCGCGCGCGCGCAGGCCGCGGCCGCCGGCTGGTCCGGCGCGCTGGTGCGCGACCCCGACGTGCTCGACACCTGGTTCTCGTCGGCGCTGGTGCCGTTCTCCTCGCTCGGCTGGCCGCGCGCCACCGCCGACCTCGACCGCTACCTGCCGTCGGCGGTGCTGGTCACCGGCTTCGACATCATCTTCTTCTGGGTCGCCCGGATGGTGATGATGACCACCTTCTTCACCGGCCGCGTGCCGTTCCGCGACGTGTACATCAACGCGATCGTGCGGGACGCCGAAGGCCAGAAGATGTCGAAGTCGAAAGGCAACACCATCGACCCGCTCGACCTCATCGACGGCGTGACGCTCGAGACCCTGGTCGAGAAGTCCACCGTCGGCCTGCTGCGCGCCGACCACAAGGCGCGCATCGAGAAGCAGCTGCGCAAGTCGTACCCGGAGGGCATCCCTGCCTACGGCGCCGATGCGGTGCGGTTCACCTTCGCGTCGCTCGCGACCTTCGCGCGCACGCTGAACTTCGACCTGAACCGCTGCGAGGGCTACCGCAACTTCTGCAACAAGCTCTGGAACGCGACGCGCTTCGTGCTGATGCAGACCGAGGGCCGCGACTGCGGCTTCGCGCCCCACACGGCGGAGCAGTGCGTGCCCGGCGGCTACCTGCACTTCACGCCGGTCTCGCGCTGGATCACCTCGCGGCTTCAGCGCACCGAGGCGAGCATCGAGCAGGCGCTCGCCGACTACCGCTTCGACGTCGCCGCGCGCGAGCTCTACGAGTTCGCATGGAACGAGTACTGCGACTGGTACCTCGAGCTCGCCAAGGTCGACCTCGTCTCGCCCGACGAGGCGGTGCAGCGCGGCACGCGGCGCACGCTGCTGCGCACGCTCGAGACCATCCTGCGCCTGGCGCATCCGATGATCCCGTTCATCACCGAGGAACTCTGGCAGAAGGTCGCGCCGCTCGCGCACCGCTACGGCGAGCGCGGGGTGCAGCGCCTCGAGGGCGAGGCGCTCGCGGCCGCGCTCGCCGAGCAGCGGTACTCGATCTCGACCCAGCGCTTCCCGGTCGCCGAGCTCGGCAAGATCGACGCCTCCAGCGAAGCGGCAGTGGCCGAGCTGCGCACGATGGTCGACGCCTGCCGCGCGCTGCGTGGCGAGATGAACGTCTCGCCCGCGCAGAAGCTGCCGCTGGTGGTGGCCGGCCCTCGCGAGCGCGCGGCCGCGCACGCGCCCTACCTGCAGGTGCTGGCGAAGCTGTCGGGCGTGGAGCTGGTCGACATCCTGCCCGCCGACTCGATCGCGCCGGTGCAGATCGTCGGCGACTTCCGGCTGATGCTCAAGGTCGAGATCGACGTCGCGGCCGAGCGCGAGCGCCTGGACAAGGAGATCGCGCGCATCGACGGCGAGGTGCGCAAGGCGACGGGCAAGCTGTCGAACGCGAGCTTCGTCGACCGTGCGCCGGTCGCGGTGGTCGCCCAGGAGCGCGAGCGGCTGGTGGGGTTCGAGAGCACGCTTGCGCGGCTGCGCGAGCAGCGGGCGAAGCTCGGTTGATTCGGGTGCCGCAGGACCGCGCGGGCGGGGTCGGACGACACGGGGGTCGCTCGGGGCCCTGATGAGGTCGTGATGCGGAAGGTCGCATGACCCGCCGGGTCACCAGATCGGCCCGAGTATCAGCCGCAAGGCGGGCGAGAATCCGTGGGTGTGGCCGAGCCCCACATACAGCGGACCCAGGCGCGTGTCGATCGACGCGAACACGCTGCCCCCCGCGGCCGATCCACGTCCGTCGCCCAGAGCGCCCCACCCGGGCGCGTCGAGCCATTCGAGGGAGCCCCCGATGCGGACGGCGCCGCCCCAGCCGACCGGCATCGTGCCGATCTGGCGCGCGGCGACGCCGCGCAGGAGCAGCGTCGAGCGGCTCGCGGAAACGGTGACGGGCAGACCGCTCGATCGGAGGAGGCCGCCGACCTGAGCGGGGCCGCTCGTCCACTCGGCGTACAGGTGTCCGGCCCAGGCGTCGTATCGGGCCGCCTGCAGCGCGGCGACAGAGCCCCAGAGCGGGCGTACGCCCGGCGCCGGTCCGTCGAGCGAGCGCTCCAGTTCGACCGACAACAGACTGCCGCGCACCGGGAATGCGAGGGGTTCCAACGTGTCGATGCGCATCCGGGCCGTACCGATGCTGTCGACGTAGCGGCCACCCTCGAGCAAGGGGACCTGGAACGCCTGACCGAGCAGCTCCGAGTCCGGGAGCACCAGACGACCCGCAGACACTCTGCGGGCTAGGCCGAGTTCCGCCACGCCCAGCCTCCCCAGCGAGCGCCCGGCAGACAGGCGCAGCTCGGATGTCCGGGTCGCGAACAGCGCGCGCGGCCGCCATGCGTCGTAGAGCACCTCGGTCCCGGACGCATAGGACGCCAGGGTCGATGCGTACCACGGCGAGCCGGGGCCGAGCGGCTGCCACCACTCCGTGCGCCCCTCGAGCTGGGTGCCGGCCCGCACGAAGGTGCGCCACTCCGCACCCCAGGCATTTCGCCAGGGCAGCACGTGGAGGGCCGCGAGGTTCGCCGAATGCGCTTCCCGGAAGTCGGTCGCGAACTGCATGCCGAGCCGGAGCCGGTTGGCGAGCCAGGCCGACTCGACAGGCGCAAGGGTGACGAGGCGCCCCTCAGGCGCCTCCTCGACGGCGACCTCCACCCTTTCGAAGTCTCCGCGTCCGTACAGGCGGTCGGCCGCGTCGCGGATCTCGTCGAACGTCGCGGCCTGCCCGGTCCGCAGACCGGACTCGGCCACCAGGGTCATCGGATCGGCGCGGCGCGTGCCCACGACCCGAACGCCCGCAAGGATGCGCGAGGATACGGGGGGCGGCGCAGCAAGGCGTCCCGATGCGAAGGCCGCATAGGCCTGCGGGCCGAGCGCGAGCGGCGCGAGCCGTGCCTCGACGTCCGTCACCGCGCGCGCTCCCGCGTCGATCGCGCGAACCCCTGCCCGCAGGTCCAGCGTCCCCAGGGTCCCCAGCCGAGGCGTCACCAGCACATCGCGCTCGGCCAGCATGCGCAGCGATTCGTCGACGTTCTGTTCGGTCAGGATCGCGATCATCCGCCGCGTGACTGCCACGGCATCGTCTCCCTCAGAGTCCTCCGACTGAACCTGCCCGGCATTCACGGCGATCACCACGTCCGCCCCGAGCGAGCGAGCGAGTTCGATCGGGAGGTTCTCGACGAGACCGCCATCGACCAGCAGCCGCCCCTCGTGCCGGTACGGCGAGAACAGCCCGGGCACCGTCAGCGACGCCCGGATCGCGACCTGCAGCGGCACGTCGCGGAGCACCTCCGGGCGGCCGGTGAGCAGGTCGGTCGCCACCGCGGCGAACGGCACAGGCTGCGATGCAGCGGACCGATCTCCAGCGCCGGGCGGCAGGGCCTGTCGGATCGCAGCCTCGAGCGCCTGGCTCGAGATCGCCGACGGCGGGGCGATCAGGCCGCTGGAACCGATGCCGACCTCGATGCGCGACGGCACGTCGATCTCGTCGGCGCGCCGTCTCACGGACAGGGACGCGCGCGGCGGCCGATCGGAGAGGATCGCGTCCCAGTCCGTCTCCCGCACGAGGCGCTCGAGCGCCTCGACGCTCGCGCCGGCCGCCCATGCGCCCCCGATCGCCGCGCCCATGCTCGTACCGATCACGAGGTCCACCGGCACGCGCATGTCCTCGAGCGCCCTCAGGGCCCCGATGTGAGCGAATCCGCGGGCGCCGCCGCCGGAGAGAACGAGGGCGATACGCGGGCGACGCAACGGATCGTCCCGGCTCACGGCGACCGTGGCCGCCGGCAGCGGCTCCGGAGGCTCGCCCGCACCGGCCGCGCCGGGCAGCAACGATCCGAAGACGAGCCTGAGCGCGATGCGGGCGAACCATGCGGCCAGGCCGCCGCGTGACGCAAGGCGGGACTCGACGTCGCGCGGCCTCACCAGTACGGCCCCAGCAGCAGGTACAGGCCCGGTCTGATGTCCCGGGTCTTGCCGATCGCAGCGTACAGCGGGCCGAACCGGGTATCGACCGACGTGAAGAGGCTCCCAGCGATTCGGACGCCGCCGAGGCTCCGCAGGTCTGCTGTTGGATCGCCGAAACCGTTTGCGCCCTCGACGGACATCCCGACGCGGACTGCGCCGCCGAGCCCGACGGGCATCGCGCCGACGGGCACGCCGAGAACGAGGCGACCGAACAGAACGGCCTCTTCAGCGAAGAGCGAGTTGCGCGGCGTCCCCGACAGGCGCAGGAAGCCGCCGAGCGCCGGCAGGACGTCGGGTCCACGCGACCGGACGAACTCGCCGTAGACATGGCCAGACACCTCCGAGACACGAAACGCCTGCATCGCCTGAACCGTCAGGGCATCGCCCGGTCCGAGATCGGTGTCGCGTCCCCCCCGCAGCGGCCGCTCGTAGGCCGCGGCGAACAACGTGCCGCGCTCCGGAAAGCCGATCGGCTCGCGGGTGTCGATGAGCACCGCCGCGGTCCCGATCGTGCGGACGCCTGCGTCGAACAGCGCGTTGTCGCCTGCATCCGGCAACACGATCCGGTCCCGCCGGCCGGAACGCGTGATGCCGACCGACGCGTAGCCGAGATCACCGATCAGCCGCCCGGCCGCCAGACCGACGCCTGTGCGCTGGACGCCGAACAGGCCGAACGGTCGTTCGTTCAGGTACACCGGCTCGGTCTTCGAGGTGTAGCGCGCGCTCGCCACTCCGAACCAGTCCGAACCCGGGCCGAGCGGCTGCCACCATTCGACCGCAGCGCGGGCGGTCGAGCCTGCGCGCAGCAGGGTGCGCAGTTCCCCACCCCACGCATTGAGCCAGGGCAACAGGTGCAGGGCGGAGACCGACACCTCCGTGTCGTCGCGAAAATCCGTGCCGAACTGCAGCCCCAGTCTCAGGCGGCTGCGTTGCAAGGGCGGCTCGACCGGCTCGAAGCTCACCCGCATCCCGTCGGCGTCGTCGTCGACGCGGACATCGACCCGCTCGAAGTCGCCGCGACCGTAGAGTCGGTCCGCGGCGCGCTGTACGTCTTCGGTCGATGCCTGTTGCCCGGGAACCAGCCGCGATTCGGCGGCCAGCGTCGCCGGGTCGGCGATGCGCGTGCCGACGACCGACACCGACGCGATCGACCGGTTGCCCGGACGGATCGCCACGTCGCGCAACGACACCAGTCGGCGGACACGTGCGGCATAGGCGGCTTCCGGCAAGGCCAGCGCCGCGAGCCGTTCGGATGCCTCCCACGCGGCCCGCTCGCCTGCATCGATGGCGGCGCGAGCCGCCTTGAAGTCGACGAAGCTCGCGGCGCCGAGTTGCGGCTCGATCAGAACGTCCTGCTGGCGCAGTTCGCGCAGGGAGCGCTGGACGTTGCGTTCGGTGAGGATCGCGAGCATTTGCTGCGTGGCGCCGAGCGCATCGCCGACACCCGCCTCGTCAGCCAGCGGCGTGCCGAGGTTCACCGCGATGACCACATCCGCACCGAGCGCACGAGCAAGGTCGACCGGCAGGTTGCGCACCAAGCCGCCGTCGACGAGGGATCGGCCGTCGTACCGGAACGGCGGGAACAGGCCCGGCACGGACAGCGATGCACGAATCGCTGCGAACAACGGCGCCTCCTGCAGGTCGACCCGCTGACCGGTCTTCAGGTCGGTGGCCACCGCCGCGAACGGCACCGGTTGCGCACGGGCCGCACGGTCCCCAGCCCCCGCCGGCAGCAGACGACGCAGCGCGCCTTCAAGCGCCTGGCTGCCGGCCGCCGACCTCGGGGCCACCAGACCGTTCGGCCCGACCCCCAACTCGACACGCGAGGGCACCTCGATGTCGTCCGTGCGCCGTCGGATCGGCTGCTCCGAGCGCGGCGGACGGTCGGCGAGAATTGCCGTCCAGTCGGTGCCCAGCGCGAAGACCTCGAGTGCGTCGGGACTGACACCGGCGGCATAGGCGCCGCCCACTGCGGCGCCCATGCTGGTGCCGACCACCAGGTCCACCGGGATGCGCAACCGGTCCAACACGCGCAGCACGCCGATGTGCGCGAAACCCCGCGCGCCGCCGCCCGACAGCACCAGCGCGATGCGCGGCGACCCGTCGATCCGCTCGGCTGCGCCGGCCACGGGCACGCCGAGGACGAGCGAGAGCGCGGTTGCGAAGACGAGGGCGCGGGACCGGCAGAGGTTCGGCATGGCGGCGGAAACAAGGCCTGCTCGTTCGCCCGACGAATGCGCCGGACATGCGCTCGCGGCAATTCGTCAGATACACTTTGCGAAGTTTACAGTCACGCTCTCGAACACGATGCGCCGGATCCGTGCACCCCGTGGGACCGTCCCGCGCCCGGCGGCGATCGGACATCGAAGGCGTCCTCGCCGGAGCGCGTGACGGCCCCGATCTGGCAACCGCCCGGCGCGGGCCCGGACTCGACATCGGATGAGCACTCCAGAGCTGATCGTGAAGGCGCTGCGCGCGGAGATGCGCCGGGCCGGCATCACGTATGCGGACCTCGCGTCGCGAGTGGGCATGAGCGAGTCGAGCATCAAGCGACTGCTGCGCCAGGCGGACCTGTCGCTGTCGCGGCTGGCGGTCTTCTGCGTCGCGGCAGACACGACCCTGGAGGACGTGCTGCACCGTTCCCTGGAGCCTGTCGCGCTCGTCGACCGGCTGACCGCCGAACAGGAGCGCGCGCTCGTGGAGGACCCGCGGCTGCTGCTGGTGGCCGTGTGCTGCATCGGACAGTGGGCCTTCGAGACCATCGTGCAGACTTATCGCCTCGACGAGCCCGAGTGCATCGCCCGGCTCGCCCGGCTCGACCGGCTGGGCCTGATCGAACTCAAGCCACAGAACCGCTACCGGCTCCGTGTCTCGCCGACCTTCCGCTGGCTCCCTGACGGCCCGGTGCAGCAGTTCTTTCGCGAGCATGTGGTCCACGACTACTTCGACGGTCGATTCGAAGGCCCCGGGGAAACGCTGCTCGCCGTCCACGGCCGCCTCGCGCCGGCCAGCACGCGCGAGCTGATCCAGCAGATCGAGCGGCTCGGTGGCGAGCTCTCCCGACTGCATCGCGAGGACCATCGTGCGCAAGCGCCCGATCGGGACGGCTACACGATGATCGTCGCGCTGCGCTCGTGGGAGCTCGGTGCCTTCACGGCGCTACGGCGCGCCACATAGACACGGCGAGCGGGCCCGAGGTTCGGTCAGAAGTGGTACGCCACGCCGAGGTTCACTGCAGCCGTGTCCGTGCCGCGCGGGCCGCCGAACCCGGTCGCATCCGCGCGGACCGACCAGTTCGGCAGGAAGCGGTACTGCAGCCCCAGCCCGAACAGCGCCTCGGTGCTGGAGCCGCCGAGGCCCTGCAGCCGCGTGCCCGCGCCGGTCCCGCCGACGACGTCGACCTTCGTCTGCGCGAGGCCGAGACGGACGTAGAAGGAAGACCTCTCGCTGACCGGCATCTCGAGCTTCGCGGCGGCGTAGAAGGCGCTGCCGGACGTGGTCGCGTCGAAGACGCCGCTGCCCGGCGGCCTCGAATAGTAGGTCGCCTTGACCTTCCCGAAGTCCTGCCAGCCGGCTTCGGCGTACAGCGGCAGGCCGCCGAGGACGGGCACGGTCCAGACCCGCAGGCCTGCGAAGAGGCCGGCCGCACCGCTGCCGTTGCCGGAGCAGCCGACGTTGCTGCTGCAGGGGTCGAAGCCGTCGAGCAGGCCGGCTGCCGCCCCGTAGGTGACACCGACGTAGCCATCCAATCCGCCTGCCGGCGCAGCCCGCTGCGCGTGGGCGGCGGGCGCGACGGCGAGTGCGGCGAGGAGGGCGAGCGCCGAGGCGGAACGCAAGCTGAGGAGGGAGCGGGAAATCGAGTGCATGGCGGTCTTCCTGTGGGAGTGGCGCCGACCTCGGGTGGACTGCGGCGACGTATCCGCGGCCCGGGTCCGGCGTCGCGGCGTCCTGCCGCGCGGAGCGGACTGTCGTGCACTCCGGCAGGAGTCGCCAAGCGTCGATCGCGGAGGGCCGGACGGCGATCCGGAAGGGATCGTCCGGCGATACTTCGGCGACACGTCGCCGCTCCTGCTCAGGCGCGCATGACCCGAGCAACGAGCGCTCGAGTGCCGACGTGGCGTCAGGCACGGCGGCGCGACCCAAGGCCGATCGGGTCGCTCGGTTTCGTCGTCGCCTGGAAGAGGCCCGGGGGGCACCCGCCCCGAAGTCAGCGCCGTTTCAGGAAGAACGTCCAGACCTTGTCGGCCTCGGACTGGCCGACCATCTGGTTGCCGGTCTGACGCGAGAAGGCCTGGAAGTCGCGCACCGAGCCCGGGTCGGTCGAGACCACCTTGAGCACCTGGCCGCTGCCGAGCTCGGCCAGCGCCTTCTTGGCCTTGAGGATCGGCAGCGGGCAGTTCAGCCCGCGGGCGTCGACTTCGCGATCGAATGCGGTGGCGTCTGACATCGTCGGTATCGGCCGCCGGTATGGCGGCCCAGTCGGGGCTGGGGGACCGCGATTCTACCCGCGCCGGGCACATCGGCGCGGACGCCCCGGACCGTTGCAGGGACGAGGGGGCGCGCCCCGGAGGACGCGCCCGGCCGCTCAGGCCTCGCGCTGCGGCGAAGCCGAAGGCGCAGGCACGTTCAGGTGCACCGCATGCGCCGCCGGCACCGCATAGCCCGCCCGCGAGAACTCCTCGCGGATCACCCGGTTGGTGTCGAACCAGACCTGCCAGAAGTGGTCGGTGTGGCAGTACGGCCGTACCGCGAGCTGCGCGCCCATGGGGTTGAAGTCGAGGATCTCGACGTCCGGCGCCGGCTCGGCGAGCACGTTCGGGATCGTCGACAGGCGGGCCTTCAGGCGCGCGATCGCATCCGCCGGATCGACGCCGTGGTCGATCTGCGCGAGCCGGTCGACGCGGCGATACGGGGCGGCCGAGTAGTTCTTCAGCGTGTCGCCCATCAGCTTGCCGTTGCCCACCAGCGTGACCACGTTGTCGGGCGCGATGATGGTGGTGGAGAACAGGCCGAGCTCGCGCACCGTGCCCTCCACGCCGCCGCCGGAGATGTAGTCGCCGACCTTGAACGGGCGCAGCACCATCAGGAAGGCGCCCGCCGCGAAGTTCGACAGCAGGCCCGACCAGGCGGCGCCGATCGCGAGGCCCGCGGCCGCCAGCAATGCAGCGAACGAGGTCGTCTCGAAGCCGAAAAAGCCCAGGATGCCGATCACCAGCACGATGTTCAGCACCACGCCGATGATCGACGCGAGGTAGCGCTGCAGCGTGGCGTCGATCTGGCGCACGGTCAGCGCGGTCTGGATCAGGCGCACCGCGAGGCCGATCAGCCAGCGGCCGGCCCACCACAGCGCGAAGGCGCCGAGCAGCTTGAGGCCGAAGTTGACGATGATCTGCTGGGCGGTGTCTAGGGTTTCGGCGAACTGCATCGGGCAGGCTCCTGCGGTGGCGGCGACGCGCGGACGCACGTCGAGGCGTGCAGTCTAAGTCGCAGACTCGACCGCTGTCGTGTCGACCTGTGGCGCCGATGGCGAAGGCCGTGCGGATTCTCTCCACGCCCCGCCCGCCCCGGCCCGACCCGCCCTGCCGGACGCTTGCCGTTCGGCGAGGCTCAATCCGGCCCGCGCCGCACCGCCCGCCCCACCCCCACCAGCCCCGCACCGAGCAGCAGCGCCATCCCCCAGAACAGCCCGCCGATGCCGATCACGCCACCCACCGCGCCGAACGCCGAGGGCAGCACCGTCTGCGTGCCGTTCACCAGCATCAGCCGCAGCCCCGTCGCCTCGCCGAGCCGGCTCGCCGGCGCCGAGCGCGCCATGATCGAAAGCGTCATCGGCTGCGACACGCCCAGCCCCAGCCCCAGCACGAAGGACAGCGCCAGCAGCGCCTCGAGCGAGGTGAACATCGGGTACACCGCGTAGACGACGCCGGCGATCGCCATCGCGACCAGGATCGCCGTCCACTCCGAGACGTCCATCAGGAACAGCGGTATGACCATCCGCACCACCATCGTCGCGATCGCGAAGGACCCGAGGATCAGTCCGATGCCGGAGGCCGACAGCCCGATGCGCGCGCCGTAGAGCGGCACGAGGAACTGGTGGACGTCCCAGGCCGAGGAGATCAGCGCCACCACGATGTACAGGCGGCGCAGCTCGGGGGTGGCGAGCAGGTCGCCGATGCGCATCTTCTGCGAGGTCGCGGGCGGGGCGATGCGCCCGCCGGGCAGCCGCTCGCGCAGGCGCCGCAGCCACAGCAGCGCGCCCAGCGGCAGCAGCGCCAGCACGCCAAATGCAAAGCGGTGGCCGAGCCCGTCGATCAGGAAGCCGGCGCTGGTGGGCCCCAGGAAGGCCGACACCGAGAAGCCGATCGCCATCAGGCTCAGGTTGTGGCGACGGTCCTCGGGCGTGCCGAGCTCGCTGATCAGCTTCTGGATGCCGAGGTGGAACGGCAGGAAGCCCAGGCCGACCAGCACCGCGGTCGCGAACAGCGAGGCCATCGACAGCCACACGAACGGGAGCGCCACGCCGACGACGATCGTCGCGGTGCCCGCGATCATCGGCCAGCGCGAGCCGATCCGGTCGATCCAGCGGCCACCGGGGATGGCGAGCAGCATCGGCAGCAGGCTGAAGAACGACAGCAGCATGCCGACCTGGAAGGTCGGTGCATGCAGATGCAGGGCGGACAGCGTGAGCGACACCCGCACGCCGGCGAACGCGACGTGGTTCAGGATCGACAGCGCGATCAGCGTGCGGATGCCGAGCGGCTGCGCCGGAGGCAGCCACCCGAGGTCGGCGCCGGTGGCGGCCTCCCCCGGGGTCGGGCCGGACACGCTCACGCGCGCTCGGCCACCCAGCCCTGGACCGAGGCCAGCGCCTTCGGCAGCGCGGCGGCATCGGTGCCGCCGGCCATCGCCATGTCGGGCTTGCCGCCGCCCTTGCCGCCGACCTGCTGCGCGACGAAGTTGACCAGCTCGCCGGCCTTGATGCGGCCCACCGCGTCGGGCGTGACGCCCGCGGCGAGCTGCACCTTGCCGTCGATCACCGCGGCCAGCACGATCACGGCCGGGCGCAGCTTGTCCTTCAACTTGTCCATGGTCTCGCGCAGCGCGCGGGCATCGGCACCGTCGAGCGCGGCCACCAGCACCTTCAGGCCCTTGACGTCGACCGCCTTCGACAGCAGCTCGTCGCCCTGGCTGGCCGCGAGCTTGGACTTGAGCCGCGCGAGCTCGCGCTCGGTGGCGCGGGCCGACTCGATGAGCTGCTCGATCTTGCCGCGCAGCTCGACGACCGGCACCTTGAACGCGCCGGCCGCATCGTGCAGCACGGTCTCCACGCCCTGCACCCAGGCCAGCGCGACGTCGCCGGTGACGGCCTCGACGCGGCGGATGCCGGCGGCCACGCCGCCCTCGGAGACGATCTTGAACAGGCCGATGTCGCCGGTGCGCGCGACGTGCGTGCCGCCGCACAGCTCGCGCGAGCTGCCGATGTCGAGCACGCGCACCGTGTCGCCGTACTTCTCGCCGAAGAGCGCCATCGCGCCGCCGGCGACCGCCTCGTCGAAGGACAGCAGCTGCGAGCGCGTCGCGTCGTTGGCGAGGATCTCGGCGTTGACCAGCGCCTCGACCTCGCGCACCTGGGCGGCGGTCATCGGCGAATGGTGCGAGAAGTCGAAGCGGGTCTTGTCGGCATCGACCAGCGAGCCCTTCTGCTGGACGTGGCCACCGAGCACCTGGCGCAGCGCCTTGTGCATCAGGTGCGTGGCCGAATGGTGACGCTCGGTGCGCGCACGCCGCGCGACGTCCACGTGCGCGCGGACCTCGTCGCCGACCTGCAGCGCGCCCGCTTCTAGCCTCCCGTGGTGACCGAACACCTCGGCCTGCACCTTGAGGGTGTCGTCGACCGCGAAGCGCATGCCGTGCGCGCCCTCGAGCAGACCCTGGTCGCCGGCCTGACCGCCGGACTCGGCGTAGAACGGCGTGCGGTCGAGCACGACGACCGCGGCCTGGCCGGCGGCGACCCTCTGCACCGGCGTGCCGTCGACGTACAGCGCCGAGATCCGCGCACCGTCGACCTCGAGCTGCTCGTAGCCGTGGAAGTGGGTGACGACACCCGAGTAGTCGAGCGAGCCGCCCATGCGGAACTTGCCGGCGGCACGCGCGGTCTCGCGCTGGCGCGTCATCGCGGCGTCGAAGCCCGCCTCGTCGACCGCGACGTCGCGCTCGCGGCAGACGTCGGCGGTCAGGTCGAGCGGGAAGCCGTAGGTGTCGTACAGCTTGAACGCGGTCTCGCCGTCGAGCGTCTTCGTGCCCGAGGCCAGCGCCGCGTTCAGGATCTGCATGCCGTTCTCGAGGGTCTCGCCGAAGCGCTCCTCCTCCTGGCGCAGCACGTCGATCACGCGCGGCGCCGCCTCGACCAGCTCGGGATAGGCGTCGCCCATCGCGGCCACCAGGTCCGGCACCAGCTTGTGGAAGAACGGCCTGGTCTGGCCGAGCTTGTGGCCGTGGCGCAGCGCCCGACGCGCGATCCGGCGCAGCACGTAGCCGCGGCCCTCGCTGCCCGGGATGATGCCGTCGACGATCAGGAACGCGCAGGCGCGGATGTGGTCGGCGATCACGCGCAGCGAGGGCGTGGCGAGGTCGGTGATGCCGGTCTCGCGCGCGGCCGCGGCGATCAGCGCCTGGAACAGGTCGATCTCGTAGTTGCTGTGCACGTGCTGCAGCACGGCCGCGATCCGCTCCAGCCCCATGCCGGTGTCGACGCAGGGCTTGGGCAGCGGCGTCAGCGTGCCCGAGGCGTCCCGGTCGAACTGCATGAACACGAGATTCCAGATCTCGATGTAGCGATCGCCGTCCTGCTCGGGGCTGCCGGGCGGGCCGCCCGCGACTTCGGGGCCGTGGTCGTAGAAGAGCTCCGAGCACGGGCCGCAGGGGCCGGTGTCCGCCATCTGCCAGAAGTTGTCCGACGCGTAGCGCGCGCCCTTGTTGTCGCCGATCCGCACGATCCGTTCGGCGGGCACGCCGATCTCGTTCGCCCAGATGCCGTAGGCCTCGTCGTCCTCGCTGTAGACGGTGACCCACAGCCGCTCGGGCGGCAGCGCGTACACCTTGGTCAGCAGGTCCCAGGCGAAGCGGATCGCGTCGCGCTTGAAGTAGTCGCCGAACGAGAAGTTGCCGAGCATTTCGAAGAACGTGTGGTGCCGGGCGGTGTAGCCCACGTTCTCGAGGTCGTTGTGCTTGCCGCCGGCGCGCACGCTGCGCTGGGCGGTGGTCGCGCGGCGGTAAGGGCGCGGATCCTTGCCCAGGAAGACGTCCTTGAACTGGACCATGCCGCTGTTGGTGAACAGCAGCGTCGGGTCGTTGGCAGGCACAAGCGACGAGGAGCGCACGATCGCGTGGCCCTGGGATTCGAAGTACTCGAGGAACTTCCTGCGGATGTCGGCCGACTTCATGTCTTTGATTCGAATAGGTTTTCAGGTCAACTTACGAGGGTAACACAGGGTCTTCGCCGGTTCGCGCTCCGCTGTCGCCTGCCGGCCGCGCTCACGGGGCGGGCCGCGGGGTGTCGGCGCATGCCTCGACCCGCGAAAAGACGCGATTGAAAGCGGCTACCATCGTCGGATCGCGGTCCGGGCCGCCATGCACCCGGGCCGCTCGCCCCGGCAGGGCCTGCCGCCCCGCCCTTCCCGTCCACGCCCTCAGTCTCCGGTTCCCGCCCGATGCCCGCTGCCCTCGAAGGTATCCGTGTCCTCGACCTGTCCCGCGTGCTCGCCGGGCCCTGGTGCTCGCAGAGCCTCGCCGATCTCGGGGCCGACGTCATCAAGGTGGAACGCCCGGGCGCCGGCGACGACACCCGCGGCTGGGGTCCGCCCTTCCTCAAGGACAGCGACGGCGAGGACACCGGCGACTCCGCCTACTACCTCGCCGCCAACCGCAACAAGCGCTCGATCGAGGTCGACCTCTCGACCGATGCCGGCCGCGACGTCGTGCTGGCGCTCGCGCGGGTCAGCGACGTCGTGGTCGAGAACTACAAGGTCGGCGCGCTGAAGAAGTACGGCCTCGACTACGAAGGCCTGAAGGCGATCAACCCGCGCCTCGTCTACTGCTCGATCACCGGCTTCGGGCAGACCGGCCCCTGGGCGCACCGCGCCGGCTACGACTTCATCATCCAGGGCCTGGGCGGGCTGATGTCCGTGACCGGCGAGGCCGACGACCGGCCCGGCGGCGGTCCGCAGAAGGTCGGGGTCGCGGTGGCCGACCTGTTCACCGGCCTGTACGCGTCGCAGGCGATCCTGGCGGCGCTGTTCCACCGCGAGCGGACCGGCGAAGGCCAGCACCTCGACCTGGCGCTGCTGGACGTGCAGGTCGCGATGACCGCGAACATGTCGTCGAACTACCTGCACAGCGGCACGCCGCCCAAGCGCTGGGGCAACGCGCATCCGAACCTTGTGCCCTACCAGACCTTCAAGGCTTCGGACGGCTGGATCATCGTCGCGGTCGGCAACGACGGCCAGTTCCGGCGCTTCGTCGAGCTCGGCGGCGAGCCCGCGCTCGCCGACGACCCGCGCTTCCTGCGTGTGCAGGACCGCATCCGCAACCGCGAGGCGCTGGTGCCGCTGCTGACCGCGATGGTCGCGCAGCGCACCCAGGCCGCGTGGATCGACGGCATGGAGGCGGCCGGCGTGCCCTGCGGCCCCATCAACGACCTGCGGCAGGTCTTCGAGAATCCGCAGGTCCAGGCGCGCGGCATGCGCATCGCGATCGACCGGGCGGACGCCGGGCCCGTCGCACTGGTGGCCCATCCGGTCAAGGCCTCGCGCACCCCGCCGTCGTACCGGCTGCCGCCGCCGCGGCTCGGCGAGCACACCGACGCGGTGCTGTCCGAGGTCCTCGGCTGGGATGCGGGCCGCATCGCCGCGGCGCGCGCCGCCGGCGCGATCGGCCGCGGCAGCGTCCCGGACTCGGATGCCTGAAGTCCCGGCCGCGGGCGGCG
>JBIIPQ010000486.1:0-3381 GCA_044342535.1 Burkholderiaceae bacterium | reverse complement strand
ACCCCGGGCTTCGCCCGGGGTCCCCGTCTCGCACAGGCGCCCGACGGGCCGGCAAAAGAACTCGCCCCTTTCAGGGGCTCAGACAGCTTTTGCCTATCGGCCGGCTTCGCCGGCCGATGCCCGTCGAACGCCCGCGCGAGACGGTGCGGCCCAGTCGGTGCGCGACGGCCTGAAGGGCAGCGGCGCCGAGAAACGAGGTGTGCGTGCGCCGGCGTTCGTGCGAAGGTCGGTTCGTTACCCCCCAGTTTTTTGAGGTGAGAGGCTTCGCATGCCACCGTCCTCTCGCTCCTCAGTCCGCCCACCCATCGCGGCCGCCCACGCCCTGAACTGATTCCGGATCAGACGCTCGTCGGTACCGCCGACCTCGGCGGTCTGCCCGTCGTGCTCGGGCGCCACGTGCCCGCGCGCCAGGCTCACCCACGGGTTGCCGTCGGCGCGCAGCGCCTGCTGGATGGTCTCGAAGACATGCAGGTCGTCGTGCGCGAGCACCGACATCGGCGAGAACACCAGCCGGTTGTAGGTCGTCGCGCGGCGCGACAGCAGCTCGGGCGCGTCCACCGGCTGGAACGCCCAGGCCTCGACCATCGTCAGGTCGACGTCGAGCGGGCGGATCACGCGGATCGCCTGCGGCGTCGCCTTCATCGACACCGACGGATAGAGCACCGCGTTCTGCGGCGCGAAGGCCAGCACCTCACGGGCGCGCGCCTCGCCATGGGCGGCGACGAGCGCGGCCTCGTAGCCGTCGAGGCCCTCGTACGACGCGTGGATGCTCGACTGCGTGCCGAGCACGCTGTGCCCGCCGGGCAGCACGCGCCCGCCCATGCGCTCGAAGAACGTCCAGCCCGAGCCGAAGGGCAGCAGCTGCTGCATCGACATCGGCCTGGGCGCATCGGGCGGCTGGTCGGCCCAGACGGCACCCGCGGCATCGTTGGCCGACTGGTGGGTCGCCGGCGGATGCACGGTGTCGTTGATGTTCTCGATGTAGGTCTTCCAGTTCGCGCGGTAGACCGAGCGGATCGGCGCGCCCGCAACGCGCAGCCGGCCGGCCGGTGAACGGTCGGCGATCGCGTCGATCACCGCGCGCATCGGGCCGGCCCAGTCGTCGAAGGACGGGCCCTCGCCTTCGAGCCGCGCGAACACGAAGCCGCGGTGCACGGCGACGCCCGCCGGCGCCGACAGCCCGCGGGCCGCGTCGGACGACGCGAGCGCCGTGCCCTCGTAGCCGCTGCGCAGCGGGATGGCGCGCACCGCGCCGTCGAGGTCGTAGGCCCAGGCGTGGTACGGGCAGCGGAAGAACCGGCCGACGTTCGTCGCACCGTCCGACACCAGCTTCGCGCCCTTGTGCGCGCAGCGGTTCATCAGCACGCGCACCGCGCCGGACTCGTCGCGCACCATCAGCAGCGGGCGGCCGGCCACGTCGAGCGTCGTGCAGTCGCCGGCCGCGGGCACCTGGCTCTCGTGCCCGACGTAGACCCAGCTGCGCGCCCACAGCCGTTCGCGCTCGAGCTCGAACACCTCGGCGTCGACGTAGACGTCGCGGTGCACCGCGTCGTCGCGGACCAGCGCACGCAGCGCCTCGGGGTCGTCGCGGTAGCGCGATCGTGCGGGGGCAGTCATCGTCATCGTCCGTCCTGGTGGCTCGCCGGTCGCGCTCAGCACCCGGCCCAGTGCGCCTCGAATTCGCAGCGGGCCGCGCCGCAGGCGACGCATCGGGTCTCGGTCACGTCGACGTCGATGCCGGTCGACACGGACGCGACCGCGCGCAGCAGGCCGGCGATCGGCGCACAGACCGGTGCGTCGGCCGGTCCGTGGCCGGCGGCGAACGGGCTGCCCTCGACGGCCAGGCCGAGCCGTGCACGTCCTGGCTCGAAGCGCCATGCCCCCCACCCGAGGTCGGCGGCGGCGGCCACGGTGGTCGCGAGCAGTGCCGACGGATCCTCGCCGACCTGTCGGAAATACGCGCGGATGCTGTCGACACCGTTGTCGGCCACCGAATCGGCGAACGCGGCGAGCGCCTGCGCGCGCGCCGCGTCCGGCAGCCGTCGCAGCAGGCCCATCAGCACGTCGGGACGCATCAGCAGGTAACGGCGGGGACCGTCGTGCACGGCGCCGTCAGGCGTCCAGCGCAGGCGCTGGCGCAGGCCGCCGGCGACCGATGCGGAGACGGTCGCGGTCGGGTCGTCGCGGGTCGGATCGTCCATGGCGGGGCTCGCTCTCGATCAGGATCGCGCGGGATCGGTGGAAGCCGGTTCACGGCGATGTTACTTGATGCCTCGATTATTGATGTCTAAACTTTCCGCCACGCTGCAGCGCACGCCGACCCGACGCCCGGGGCCGGCCGCGGAGCGGAATACGGAGAGACATCGAATGCGCATCGCCGTGCTGGGCGGGGGTCACGGCAGCTACGCCGCGGCGGCGGACCTGTCCGACCAGGGTCACGAGGTCCGCCTGTGGCGGCGCGACGCCGCCGCGCTCGAGCCGGTGCGCGCCGCAGGATCGATCGGCCTGATCGACAACGCCGGCCGGCGCCGCGTGCCGCTCGCGCTCGCCACCGCCGACATCGCCAGCGCGGTGCGCGGCGCCGAGCTGCTGCTGATGCCCTCGCCCGCGATCGCGCAGGACGACATCGCCGACGCGCTCGCGCCGCACCTCGCCGACGGCCAGGTCGCGTTCCTGCCGCCCGGCACCTTCGGCAGCGTCACCATGGCGCGCCGCGTGCGCGCGGCGGGCTCGCGCGCCGACGTGCTGTGGGCCGAGACCGGCACCCTGCCCTACCTCGCCCGCAAGCGCGCCGCCGACGAGGTCGCGATCACGATCCGTGCGGTGCGCCTGCCGACCGGCGTCTATCCGGCGCGCCGCGCCGACGAGGCGATCGCGCTCATCCGCCGCGCCTACCCGTCGGTGATGCCCTGCGGCGACGCGCTGTCGGGCGCGCTGATGAACGCCGGGCCGATCATCCATCCGCCGCTCATCCTGATGAACGCCGCGCCGCTGGAGTTCAACGAGCGCTACGACATCCACCTCGAGGGCACGCAGCCCTCGGTGCGCGCGGTGACCGACACGCTCGACCTCGAGCGCATCGCGGTGCGCGAGGCGCTCGGCTGGGGCGCACCGCACTTCCCGCTGCGCGACCACTACACCTCGGACCGCTGGATGTACGGCGATGCGCACAAGCGTCTGACCGACTCGGGCGACTGGCGCGAGCACATCGACCTGCACACGCACCGCTACATGACCGAGGACACGGTGCTCGGCCTCGCCTTCCTCGCCTCCTGCGCACGCCTGGCCGGGGTCGAGGCACCGGTGGCGAACGGGCTGCTCGCGATCGCCGGCGCGATCCTCGGTCGCGACCTGCGGCACGGGCCACGCACGCTCGAGGCA
>JBIIPQ010000485.1:0-3408 GCA_044342535.1 Burkholderiaceae bacterium | reverse complement strand
GCGGGCCCGGCCCGCGGCCGCCCTGCGGCCGGAGCGCTCGCACCGGTAGACGATGCGACCGCCGCGAAGGACGCCGCCCTGCACGCCGCCGCGGCGGCGGCCGACCCGGCGCTCTCGCCACTGGTCGCGGCAGCCGGTGCGCTCGACAGCGCGCCGGAGGACGGACGCGAGCCCGCAGACGCGGCGTCAGCCTCCGAGACGACGCCGGTGCAGACCGGCGAACGGCAGGACACGAAGGCGACGCGCGGCATGCGCGCACCGATCGGCGGCGATGCCGCGATGCGCGCCGCTCCCGGCGACGCCGATGCGGCACTCGAAGCGCGGGGGCAAGCCGCCGGCACGCACGCCGGCCGGGCCATGACCACCGACGCCACGGCCACGTCTGCGGCCGCCGCAGGGGCCGCGGCAACTGCGGCCGCAACCTTGGCCGCAGCCGCAGCGCGCGCGGGGGAACCGGTGTCCGGCACGCCTGCCGGCACGGTCGGCGCCGCCCTCGCAGCCGCCGCGCTGGCCGCGGGCAGTGCGCCCGGCAAGGACCCGAAGACGGCCGGCGCGGACGGACCGATCGCGCTGCCCTCGGGTGCGCCGGCCGCCGCGGCGCCCACCGCCGGCGCGGCCGGTGCCGGCGCACGCCATGCGGGCACGCGCGCCGCGGCCGGGCTGCCGCCGACCGGTTCCGGCGCGGCATCGGCCAGTGCCCTCGACGCCGTGGTCGCCGGCGCGCAGGCCTTCGCGGGCGCCCAGGCCGATGCGATGCGGGCGCTCGGCGAGCGCCTGCGCAGCGGCGCCGACGGCAGCCACGACGGCGGACAGACCGCTGCCACGCCGGTCTTCCAGCCCCCCTTGCCCGCCGGGGTCGCCGCGCCGCGCGCCGACGCCGCGCCGGAGAGCGCCGCCCCGGGCGGCTCCTACCCGATCACGGTACCCGTGCAGGATCCGCGCTTCGCGGACGCCTTCTCCGAGCGCGTCACCTGGCTGGTCCGCGAGGGCATGCAGGGCGCCGAGCTGACCCTCAACCCGCAGGAGCTCGGCCCGATCCGGATCGAGCTCGCGCTCGACGGCGATGCCGCCTCGATCGGCGTGATCGCCGCCAACCCCGAGACACGCGGCGCCATCGAACAGGCCCTGCCGCGGCTGCGCGAGATGCTGTCCGCCCAGGGCCTGCAGCTCGGCGGCACGATGATCGACGCCGGCTCCGGACGCGCCCCGCAGGGCGAGGGCGGACGCGACGGCGGGCGCGGCCGGGGTGCCCGCGGCGAGGCGCGCGACGGGATCGCCTCCCTGATGGGCAGCGGCGGTCTGGACCCCGGCGCCGCCCTCCCCGCACGGGCTGCCCGGGCCGGCCGGATCGACGTCTTCGCCTGACGCGCGGCCACACGCCGCGCAAGCGGCGAACAGGCCCATGCACGCCGGCCTTATCGGTGCTTCGGGGGACTCAAGTATTGCGATGATCGGTTCGTGAAATCGAACGAGCCCATCCAGACCCTCCCGGAGATCGCATGAGCGACGCCACCGACAAGACCGATGCACCGCCGAAGAAGAGCAAGAAGGGCCTGATCATCGGACTCGTCGCCGTGCTGCTGCTGGGCGGCGGCGGCGGCGGCGCCGCCTGGTGGTTCCTGGGCCGCGGCGAGCATGACGAGGCGGCCGCGGCCGCCAAGGCCGAAGAGAAGCGCCGCGCATCGCGCGTCTTCGTCACCCTCGAGAACTTCGTCGTCAACCTCGCCGACCGCGACTCCGAGCGCTATGCGCAGATCGGCGTCGTGCTCGAGGTCGACGGCAAGGAGACCGAGGCCAAGATCACCGCGAAGATGCCGGCGGTCCGCAACGAGCTCCTGCTGCTGATCTCCTCCAAGCTCTCCAACCAGCTGACCACCCGCGAAGGCAAGGAGCAGCTCGCCACCGAGATCGCCGTCGCCGCGGCCCGCCCGCTGGGCTGGCTGCCGCCATCGGCGGACGAGCATGCCGAGCAGGAGGATCCGCCGCCCAAGGTCAAGGTCAAGGACGGCGACAAGGGCAAGTCCGCCAAGGGCAAGGACAAGGAGAAGGAGAAGGAAAAGGAGGCCATCAAGAAGGCGGAGCCGGCGCCGAACCCGGTCGCCCAGGTCCACTTCGCCTCCTTCATCGTCCAGTAACCGACATGGCCGAGCAGTTCCTCTCCCAGGATGAGGTCGATGCGCTGCTGGAGGGCGTCGACGAGACGCCCGTGGCCGCGGCGGACGGTGCCCGCGGTCCGATCCCCTACGACCTCGCCAAGCAGGAGCGCATCGTCCGCGGGCGCATGCCCACGCTCGAGATCATCAACGAGCGCTTCGCCCGGAACCTGCGGATCGGCCTGTTCAACTTCATGCGCCGCAACCCCGAGATCTCGGTCGGTCCGATCAAGGTCCAGAAGTACAGCGCGTTCCTGCGCGGCATCGCGGTGCCGGCCAACATCAACATCGTCGCGGTCAAGCCGCTGCGCGGCAACGGGCTGGTGATCTGCGACCCGAAGCTGGTCTTCACCGTCATCGACAACCTGTTCGGCGGCAACGGCCGCATGCAGTACCGCATCGAGGGCCGCGACTTCTCGGCGACCGAGCAGCGGATCATCCAGCGCATGCTCGATGTCACGCTCGAGGAGTACCGCAAGGCCTGGGCCGGCATCTACCCGCTCAGCCTCGAGTACATGCGCTCCGAGATGAACCCGCAGTTCGCGACCATCGCGACGCCCGGCGAGATCGTCGTCACCACGACCTTCTCGCTGGAGATCGGCGAGCTCGGCGGCGAGCTGCACCTGTGTATCCCCTACGCAACCCTCGAGCCGATCCGCGACACGCTGTACTCGTCGCTGCAGGGCGACTCGATGGAGACCGACAAGCGCTGGGTCAGCCTGCTCACCCAGCAGATCAAGGTCGCGGAGATCGAGATCGCCGCTGAACTCGCGCATGCGCAGGCCACCGTCGGGGAGCTGATGGCGCTCAAGCAGGGCGACTTCATCGAGCTCGACCTGAAGGACAGCCTCATCGTGAAGTCCGACGGCGTGCCGATGTTCGAGTGCGGCTACGGCACCTCGAACGGCCGCTATTCGATCCGCATCCAGGATTTCCTGAGCGTGCCCCAGGCCCAGTCCTGATGCACGCCGAACCGACCTCACGGAGCACACGATGAGCACCGACGCCCCCGCCGACGAAGGCCAGGACGCAATGGCCGACGAGTGGGCGGCGGCCCTTGCCGAAGCCGCCCCCGAGCCGGCCGCCGCCGCCGCCGCCGACGCCCCCCTCGGCAGCCTCGAGCGCACCGAACGCGCCGACCACCTGTTCCCGCAGATGGGCGCGACCGGCGCCGGCGGACCGGGCCGCCAGGACATCGACATGATCCTGGACATCCCCGTCCAGCTGACCGTCGAGCTCGGCCGGACCCGGATCC